>NZ_JBIWIY010000007.1:133655-411106 GCF_044764885.1 Streptomyces sp. NPDC093591 | reverse complement strand
GGTAACCGGTGAAGCTGACTGGTACTAATAGGCCGAGGGCTTGTCCTCAGTTGCTCGCGTCCACTGTGTTGGTTCTGAAACCACGAACAGCCCCATGCCAGGTCACGGCATGGTGCGGCTGGATAGTTTCATAGTGTTTCGGTGGTTATAGCGTGAGGGAAACGCCCGGTTACATTCCGAACCCGGAAGCTAAGCCTTACAGCGCCGATGGTACTGCAGGGGGGACCCTGTGGGAGAGTAGGACGCCGCCGAACAATCTTTGGAGGACCTCTGGTCCCAGCGTCAAGCTGGGACCAGAGGTCCTTTTTGTTTTTCCGGAGCGCGCTGGGTAGCCGGCTGCGCGAGAATGACTTGCGGTACCGAAGACAGGAGTCACCCATGTCCACCAACTCTCCCGACGATCGACCGGAGCGCGACCAGCGGCGACGGGACAGTGGTGACCGCGGCGACCGGGGTGACCGAGGCGGTTACCGCGGGGACCGGGGCGGTTTCCGGCGGGACAACGACCGTCGGGACAGGGACAACGACCGTGGTGACCGCGGCCGTTACGGGCGTGATGACAGTCGTGGTGGTTACGGCGGCCGGCGTGACGACCGACGTGATGGCCGCCGCGACGACCGCCGCGACGACCGGCGTGATGACCGTCGCGACGATCGGCGTGATGATCGCCGGGACGGCGACCGGGGGCCTCGCCCCGCGTTCCGTCGGGACGATCGGTCCGGTGGGCCGCGTCGGGACGATCGGGATCGCGAGCGTGGGTTCCGCCGTGACGGCGACCGTCCTTCCTACCGTCGCGACGACCGCGGAGAGCGTCGGGACGCCGATCGTGGCGGGTTCCGGCGCGACGACGACCGTGGTGGCTTCCGTCGCGACGACCGCGGTGACCGTGGCAGCTACGGTCGCCGTGACGACCGTCGTGATGACCGTCGGGGCGACGACCGTGACCGTGGTTTCCGGCGGGACGACCGCCGTGACGACCGCCGTGACGACCGTCGTGACGGCGAGCGGGGTGGCTTCCGGCGGGATGACCGTGACCGTGGTTTCCGGCGGGATGACCGTGGTGAGCGTGGCAGCGACCGTGACCGTGGGCTGCGTCGGGACGACCGGCGTGCTGAGGACCGCGGGGATCGCGGTGGCTTCCGGCGTGATGACAGCCGCGGGGAGCGTGGCGGGTTCCGGCGTGATGACAGCCGCGGGGAGCGTGGCGGGTTCCGGCGTGATGACAGCCGCGGGGAGCGTGGCGGGTTCCGGCGTGATGACAGCCGGGGCGAGCATGGCGGGTTCCGGGGCCGGGACGACCGTGGCGGTCGTGGGCCCCGTCGGGACGACCGTGGTGGGCGTCCCGGAGGGTTCCGTGGACGTGACGACCGCCGTGATGACCGCCGAGACGACCGGCGTGGCGGTGGCCGGTTCCGTGATGAGCGGGATCGGGACCGCGAGCCGATCAAGCGGCTGCCGATCCCGGAGGACGTCACCGGCGACGAGATCGACCAGGACGTACGGCAGGAGCTGCAGAGCCTGCCGAAGACGCTCGCGGAGGACGTCGCCAAGAACCTGGTGATGGTCGCGCGGCTCATCGACGAGGACCCCGAGGGCGCTTACGGCTACTCCAGGGTGGCCCTGCGGCTGGCGTCGCGTGTCGCGGCCGTACGTGAGGCGGCCGGGTTCGCGGCGTACGCGAACCAGAAGTACGCCGAGGCGCTGGCCGAGTTCCGGGCGGCGCGGCGGATGACCGGGACCGTGGACCTGTGGCCGCTCATGGCCGACTGCGAGCGTGGGCTCGGGCGGCCGGAGAAGGCGCTGGACATGGCCGGGGCGCCCGAGGTGCACAAGCTGGACAAGGCCGGGCAGGTCGAGATGCGACTCGTCGCGGCCGGCGCCCGGCGTGACCTGGGGCAGCTCGACGCGGCCATCGTGACGCTGCAGAGCCCCGAGCTCGCCTCCAACGCCGTACAGCCGTGGACCGCGCGGCTGCGGTACGCGTACGCGGACGCGCTGCTCGCGGCCGGGCGGCAGGGTGAGGCGCGGGAGTGGTTCGCCAAGGCTGTCGAGGCCGACAAGGACGGCAGCACGGACGCCTCCGACCGGCTTGCCGAGCTGGACGGTGTCGAGTTCGTCGACGCCTTCGACGAGAACGAGGGCGACAACGAGGCTGAGAACGAGGCCGACGGCGACCAGCAGGCTGAGGGCGGGGCCGATGAGGGCCGCGAGGAGTGAGCGACGCGTGAAGTGAAGGGCGGGACCCCGGGCTTGGGGTCCCGCCCTTCGGCGTTCAGAGGTCCAGGGCGCGCAGGACCAGGCCCGAGGCCGGTTTCGGGCCGAACGACGTCGACTTGCGGGGCATGGTGACGCCCTGGCGGGCGAGGTCGCGTACGACGTCCTCGCGGACGGGGTGCATGAGGACGGCCGTACCGCCGTCGCGTTCGGCCTTCTCGACGGTGGCGGCGGTGTCGTGGATGTAGGCGATGCGGGTGGGGTCGTCCTCGGGGATGTGCCAGATCTCGGCGAGGAGCGTGGCGTGCAGGACTGTCGCGTCCAGGGTGCGCCAGGCGGCCGGGCGGTCGGTGGGGACCGTGCGGGCGAGGAGGGCCGGGTCCGGGCGGTCGACGAGGTGGAAGGCGCCGTCTCCGGCGAGGAGGTAGGCGTTGCCTGAGCGGGCCGCGTCCGCCAAGGCCTCCAGGGCCTCGGGCAGGGGGAGTTCGAGGCGGCGTACGCGGAACTGGCCGTCGAGGGCGGTCAGGGCGGCCGGGACCGGCAGGCCGTGCAGGAGGCGGTGGATCGCGCGGACGCGGAGCGGGTAGCGGGCCGTGTCGACCAGGAGGACGAGGCCGTAGTCCCAAGGGCTGGGGGAGGAGTGCTCCGCGCGTAGACGGCGATACGTCGCCCAGCGGTGGTGGCCGTCGGCGATCAGGGCCTGGTGGCGGGCCAGGTCGGACTGGACGCGGGCCAGGTCGGTGGGGTCGGTGATCGACCACAGGCGGTGGCTGAACCCGTCCTCCGTGGTGGTCGAGAAGAGGGGCGGGCGCTCGGCCGTGCGCTCGATGACGGCCGTCGCGTCGGCCGCCGTGCCGTTGCCGCGGTACGTCAGGAGCAGGGGCTCGAGGTTCGCGGAGGTGGCGCGCATCAGGTCCGCTCGGTCGGCGACCACGTGCGGCATGACGTCCTCGTGCGGCAGGACCAGGCCCTCCGACGGCTCCGTCACCCGCAGGGCGCCGATGATGCCGCGCTGCAGCATGCCGTCGCCGTCGTGCTGCTCGTAGACGTAGAGGCCGGGCTCGGGGTCGGCGGTCAGGACGCCCTCGGAGAGCCAGCGGCGCAGGGTCTTGGCCGCCTGTTCGTTGCGGGCGTCGGCCGTGTCGGCCTGGGGGAGGATCAGGCGGACGATGTTGTACGGGTCCGCGTCCTGGAGGTGGTGCAGGCCGTCGGGGCGGACGACGACGTCGTACGGAGGGGATGTCACGGCGGCCAGGCCGCCGACCCGGTCGGGGTCGTAGCGAAGGCCTCGGAACGGGGTGAGTTCCAGGCCTCGGCGCGCCGTTGCTTCCGGGTGACCTGCTGTGTTCATCCCGGCATCGTACGGGTGTCAGTGGCATGGGGGATGATCGGGGAAAGTCGTCGAACGAGGAGCGATGCGGAATGAGCCAGGGTGTCCGGATGAGGCCCGAGGGCAGTGGGCAGGCCCTGAGTGAGGCGTACGACACGGCTCTGCTCGACCTCGACGGTGTGGTGTACGCGGGGGGCCATGCGATCGCGCATGCCGTGGAGTCGCTGGCCGTGGCCCGTGCGGGCGGGATGCATCTTGCCTATGTCACGAACAACGCCCTGCGGACTCCGGATGCCGTGGCCGCGCATCTGACGGAGCTGGGGATACCGACGGGTGCGGGTGACGTCATCACCTCGGCGCAGGCGGTCGCGCGGCTGATCAGTGAGCAGGTGCCGGCGGGCGCCCGGGTACTGGTGATCGGCGGGGAGGGGCTGCGGGTGGCGCTGCGGGAGCGCGGACTGGAGCCGGTGGAGTCGGCCGACGACGATCCGGCGGCGGTCGTGCAGGGGTACGGCGGGCCCGAGTTGCCGTGGGGGCGGTTCGCGGAGGCTTCGTACGCCGTCGCGCGCGGGGTGCCCTGGTTCGCGTCCAACACCGATCTGACGATTCCGAGCGGGCGCGGGATAGCGCCGGGCAACGGGGCCGCGGTGGAGGTCGTACGGATAGCGACCGGCGCCGAGCCGCAGGTGGCGGGCAAGCCGTTGCCTCCCATGCACCGGGAGACGATCCTGCGGACCGGGGCCGAGCGGCCGCTGGTGGTCGGGGACCGGCTGGACACGGACATCGAGGGCGCTTTCAACGGGGACGTCGACTCACTGCTCGTCCTGACCGGGGTGACCGACGGCGCGCAGTTGCTGGCCGCGCCGCCGCAGCACCGGCCGACTTATGTCGACGCGGATCTGCGGGGGTTGCTCACCGGGCAGCCGGAGGTCGTGGCGGACGGTGACGGCTTCCGGTGTGGTGGCTGGACGGCCGCCGCCGGTGCGGAGCGGCTGGAACTCGACGGTGAGGGTGAGGGGTTGGACGGGCTGCGGGCGTTGTGCGCGGCGGCCTGGACGGCGGCTGGTGAAGGTGTGTGCGAGCTGGAAGCGGGGAAGGCGTTGGCGCGGCTGGGGTGGTGAGTCGCCGCACCGTGTCGGGGACGAGCGGGTGCGGGCACGCGGCGGGATCGTGGCTGAATAGCAGGGTAGGCTAACCTAACTGCGTGTTGGTCGACAGTCCTCCCGAACAGCGCGCGGACTCCGTGTCCGCGCCGCCAACCCGACGGGCGCTCCGCGCCGTTGGGCTGCTCGTCTCTGTCCTGATCCTGGTGGTCGTCGCAACGGCGAGCATCGCGATCGGGGCGAAACAGTTGTCCATGGGGGAGGTCTGGCACGGCCTGTTCGAGGGCTCGGGGACCTACGGCGACGTCGTGGTCGAGGACCGGATCTCGCGCACCGTGCTCGGGCTGCTCGCCGGCGCCGCCCTCGGTCTCGCCGGTGCCGTGCTCCAGGCGCTCACCCGCAATCCGCTGGCCGATCCCGGCCTGCTCGGCATCAACGCGGGCGCGTCCGCCGCGGTCGTCACCGCCATCACCTTCTTCGGCGTCACGAGCCTGAGCGGCTACGTCTGGTTCGCCTTCCTCGGCGCGGCCGCGGTCGGGGCGATGGTCTGGTTCCTCGGCGGCAGCCGGGGCGCCACCCCGGTACGGCTCGCGCTCGCCGGTACGGCGATCAGCGCCGCGCTCTACGGCTATCTCCAGGCCGTGATGATCATGGATGACGTGGCGCTGAACAAGATGCGCTTCTGGACGGTCGGTTCGCTGTCCTCGGCGACCGATTCGACCATCACCCAGGTGCTGCCGTTCCTCCTCGCGGGCACCGTCCTCGCGCTCGCCCTCGCCCGGCCGCTGAACGCCATGGAGATGGGCGACGACACGGCCAAGGCCCTCGGCGCGAACCTGAACCGCACCCGGGTGCTGTCGATGCTCGCCGCGACCGTGCTGTGCGGGGCCGCGACCGCCGCCTGCGGGCCGATCGTGTTCGTCGGCCTGATGGTGCCGCACATCGTGCGGTCCTTCACCGGCCCCGACCTGCGCTGGATCCTGCCGTACGCGGCCGTCCTGTCGCCCGTGCTGCTGCTCGGCGCCGACGTCCTCGGCCGGATCGTCGCCCGGCCCTCGGAGCTTCAGGTCGGCATCGTCACCGCGATCCTCGGCGGGCCGGTCTTCATCTTTCTCGTACGACGGCGGAGGACGGCCCAGCTGTGAAGACCGCAGTGAAGAGCGACGCCATGAGCGCATCGAAGCGTGCTTCGCAGAGCGAAGCGGGGTCCGCAAGCCGGACCAGCCGCGCCAACCGCGCCGTGCGGATCCCGGGTGGGCTCTCCGTCCGGCTGGACGTCCGGGCGCTGACCGTCGTCGTCCTGTTGCTGCTCGCCGCTCTCGCCGCGAGCGTCGTGCTGATCGGCACCGGCGACTTCCCGATCGCGGCGGGCGACGTCCTCAGGACGCTGGCCGGCGACGGCAACGCGGGGCAGGAGTTCATCATCAACGAGCTGCGGCTGCCCAGGGTCCTGGTCGGGCTTCTGGTCGGTGCCTCGCTCGGCCTCGGGGGTGCGCTGTTCCAGGCGCTGTCCCGCAACCCGCTGGGCAGCCCGGACATCCTGGGTCTCGGGCAGGGGGCCACGGCCGGGGCGCTCGTGGTGATCGTCCTGCTCTCCGGGGACGCCACCCAGGTGACCCTCGGCGCACTGGCGGGCGGACTCGCGACCGGGGTCGCCATCTATCTGCTCGCCTGGAAGCGGGGCGTGCACGGTTATCGACTGGTGCTGGTCGGGATCGGCATGTCCGCGATCATGACGGCGGTCAACGGCTATCTGATGACCAAGGCCGACCTGGTCGACGCGGCCCGCGCGGTCGTGTGGATGACCGGCTCCCTCAGCGGACGTGACTGGGCCCAGGTCTGGCCGCTGCTCGCGCTGTGCGCCGTCCTCGTGCCGCTGGTCCTCGCCAACGCGCGCGGGCTGCGGATGATGGAGATGGGCGACGACGTGTCGTACGCCCTCGGGGTGCGCGTCGAACGCGTACGGCTGCTGCTGATGGTGGCCGCCGTGCTGCTCACCGCGGCCGCCACCGCCGCCGCCGGGCCCGTCAGCTTCGTGGCGCTCACCGCCCCGCAGCTCGCCCGGCGCCTGACCCGCTCACCCGGGCCGAATCTGCTGCCCTCGCTGTGCATGGGCGCGGCCCTGCTCGTCGCCGCCGACTGGATCTCCCAGCGGGTCTTCGGAGCCGATCAGTTGCCCGTGGGCGTCGTCACGGGCGTGCTCGGCGGCGTGTACCTGCTGTGGCTGCTGGTCACCGAGCGCAAGGCGGGCCGGATATGAGCGCCGGCAGCAGCAACAAGAACAGCAGTGGGCTGAACAACCGAAGGAGCACCGTGAACCGCCTGTCCGCCGACAACGTCACCCTCGCCTACGACCAGCGGGTCATCGCCGAGCAGCTGTCGGTGGAGATACCTGACAACTCCTTCACCGTGATCGTCGGCCCGAACGCGTGCGGTAAGTCCACGCTGCTGCGGGCGCTGTCACGGATGCTCAAGCCCAGCCAGGGGCGGGTCCTCCTCGACGGGCAGGTCATCCAGTCGATGCCGGCGAAGAAGGTCGCGCGCACGCTGGGTCTGCTGCCGCAGTCGTCGATCGCGCCCGACGGGATCACCGTCGCCGACCTGGTGGGCCGGGGCCGGTACCCGCACCAGGGCATCCTGCGTCAGTGGTCGACCGAGGACGAGCGGGTCGTGCAGGAGTCGATGGAGCAGACCGGGGTCGCCGAGCTCGCGGATCGCTATGTCGACGAACTGTCCGGCGGTCAGCGCCAGCGCGTGTGGATCGCCATGGCGCTCGCGCAGCAGACGCCGCTGCTGCTGCTCGACGAGCCGACGACCTACCTCGACATCCAGCACCAGATCGACGTCCTGGACCTGTGCGCCGAACTGCACGAGGAGCAGGGGCGCACGTTGGTCGCCGTGCTGCACGACCTCAACCACGCCGCCCGGTACGCCACGCACCTCATCGCCCTGCGCGGCGGGAAGATCATCGCCGAGGGCGCGCCGAACGACATCGTGACGGCCGAGCTGGTCGAGGAGGTCTTCGGGCTGCGGTGCCAGGTCATCGACGACCCGGAGACGGGGACGCCGTTGGTGGTGCCGGCGGCTCGGAAGGCGCGCGAACAGGGCAAGAAGGACCAGGTCAAGAAGGACCAGGTCAAGAAGGACCAGGGCAAGAAGGATCAGGTCGAGAAGGTCGCGGCTACAGAAGCTTCCTGAGCACCAGCAGGTCGCGTACGCCCGCGTGCAGCTTCACCCGGCCCGAGCCCCAGGCCTTGGCGAAGTGCAGTTCGCCGTCGACCAGAGCGACCAGGTCGTCACCGCTCATGCTGAGTCTGATCTGGGCCTTCTCGCGGGGCGGGCCCTGGAGTGTCTCCTGGACCTGGATCCGGCCGCCCGCCATGCGGCCGGCGAACGTGATGTCCAGGTCGGTGATGTGGCAGCTGACCGAGCGGTCCAGGGTCGCGGCCGTGCGGACGTCCCCTTCGGCGCGCTGCATGTTGTCCGAGAGCTTTTCGAGTGCGGCGCGGCACTCCTCAATCGTGGCCATCGCGATCGACGGTACCCCAGCGGTTCGGGGTAGCGTCTGGGCATGAGCGACACGGTTCCGGAGACGGAGATCCCGGAGGAGGCCGAGGCGGTCGTAGGCGCGGCCGAGGTGCCCGAGGCGGAGGGGGCCGGTCTCGCGGTCGAACCCGCGTACGACCCCGCCGCTCCCGCCCCGCTGAACGTCCCCCGCACCCCCACCGGCAACGCCGAGGTCGACGCCCAGCTGGAGCGGCTGGGCGATACCGACCACCTCGCCACGGACGGGCACCTCGAGGTGTACGAGGATGTACACCGGGGGCTGCGCGACGCGCTCACCGCGCTCGACGCCCGCCCGGGACCTCCGGCGCCCCTATCGCCGTATGGGAACAGGAGCTGAACCGAACGTGGCAGGAGTCGCACGCCGTCGTCTCGACGCGGAGCTGGTCCGCCGGAAGCTGGCGCGCTCGCGCGAGCACGCCAGCCAGCTGATCGCCGCCGGGCGGGTCTCCGTCGGCAAGACCGTCGCGACCAAGCCGGCCACGCAGGTGGAGACCGCTGCGGCGATCGTCGTGGTGTCCGACGACACCGATCCCGAGTACGTGTCGCGGGGCGGGCACAAGCTCGCGGGCGCGCTGGCGGCCTTCGTGCCCCAGGGGCTCGTGGTGGAAGGGCGGCGGGCGCTGGACGCCGGCGCGTCCACCGGGGGTTTCACCGACGTTCTGCTGCGGTCGGGGGCCGCCCATGTGGTCGCCGTCGACGTCGGATACGGACAACTCGCCTGGACTCTCCAGAGTGATGAACGCGTGACCGTCAAAGACCGTACGAACGTACGCGAGTTGACGCTCGAAGCGATCGATGGGGAGCCAGTGGATCTTGTCGTGGGGGATCTTTCCTTCATCCCGCTCGGACTGGTGCTGCCCGCCCTGGTGCGGTGCGTGAAGCCGGACGCGGACCTGGTCATGATGGTCAAGCCGCAGTTCGAGGTGGGGAAGGAACGGCTGGGGAGCGGCGGGGTCGTCCGCAGCCCTCAGCTGCGGGCCGAGGCCGTGCGCGGCGTGGCCGAGAAGGCGTGGGAACTCGGCCTCGGGGTGAAGGGGGTCACGGCCAGTCCGTTGCCCGGTCCCTCCGGGAATGTCGAGTACTTTCTGTGGCTGCGTTCCGGGGCGCCCGCCCTGGACCCGGCCGACGTTGACCGTGCAGTTGCGGAGGGGCCGCGTTGACACAGAACCGAGCTCGTACTGTCTTTCTGCTCGCCCACACGGGGCGGCCCGCGGCCATTCGCAGCGCCGAGCTGGTGGTCAAGGGACTGCTGCGGTCGGGGATCGGTGTGCGGGTGCTGGAGTACGAGGCGGCCGACCTGCCGCTGCCGCCCGAGGTGCAGCTCGTCAAGGAGGCGACTCCGCAGTGCCTCGACGGGTGCGAGCTGCTGATAGTGCTGGGCGGTGACGGGACGCTGCTGCGGGGTGCCGAGTTCGCGCGGGCGTCCGGGGTGCCGATGCTCGGCGTCAACCTCGGGCGCGTCGGGTTCCTCGCGGAGGCCGAGCGGGACGATCTCGACAAGGTTGTCGACCGGGTCGTCACCAAGGCGTACGAGGTCGAGGAGCGGATGACCGTCGACGTCGTCGTGCATCAGAACGGTGACATCGTGCACACGGACTGGGCGCTCAATGAGGCGGCCGTGCAGAAGGCCGGTGCCGAGAAGCTGCTCGAGGTCGTGCTGGAGATCGACGGGCGGCCGGTGACGGGGTTCGGGTGCGACGGGATCGTGCTGTCGACCCCCACCGGGTCGACCGCGTATGCCTTCTCCGCCGGGGGGCCCGTGGTGTGGCCCGAGGTCGAGGCGCTGTTGATGGTGCCGATCAGTGCGCACGCGTTGTTCGCGAAGCCGTTGGTGACGTCGCCGGATTCGGTGCTTGCGGTGGAGGTTCTGCCGCATATCCCGCCGGGGGTGTTGTGGTGTGACGGGCGGCGGACCGTGGAGTTGCCGCCGGGGGCGCGGGTCGAGGTGCGGCGGGGGGCTGTGCCGGTGCGGCTGGCTCGGTTGCATCATGCGTCGTTTACCGACCGGCTGGTTGCGAAGTTTGCCTTGCCGGTTTCCGGGTGGCGGGGGGCGCCTCATTAGTCGTCTCGCCGTGGGGTGTGGGGTTGCGTTGGCGGCTGCGGGTCCGTCGTGGCTTGTCGCGCAGTTCCCCGCGCCCCTCAGGGGCATCCACTCCCCTGGGTGACAATGTGCGGCCGATACCCATTCGTCACCTGCACCTTCACATCACGCACCCGGGGGCCGTCGCACTCCCCGCCCCCGACCTCGTAAGGTCGTGTCCGTGTTGGAGGAGATGCGGATACGGTCGCTCGGAGTCATCGACGACGCTGTCGTCGAGCTGTCGCCGGGGTTCACCGCCGTCACGGGTGAGACGGGTGCGGGCAAGACCATGGTGGTCACCAGCCTGGGGCTGTTGCTCGGCGGGCGGGCGGACCCGGCGCTCGTGCGGATCGGGGCCGAGAAGGCGGTCGTGGAGGGGCGGATCGCCGTGCCTTCGGGTGCGCCGGTCGTCGTACGGGTAGAGGAGGCCGGGGCGGAGCTCGACGACGGGGCGCTGCTGATCAGCCGTACCGTTTCCGCCGAAGGGCGGTCGCGGGCACATCTCGGTGGGCGCAGTGTGCCCGTGGGGATGCTGGCCGAGCTCGCCGACGAACTGGTGGCCGTGCATGGGCAGACCGATCAGCAGGGGCTGCTGAAGCTGTCCCGGCAGCGGCAGGCGCTCGACCGGTACGCGGGGGATTCCGTCGCTGTGCCGCTCGCCAAGTACACCGAGGCGTACCGGCGGCTGCGGGCGGTCTCCGTCGAGCTGGACGAGATCGTCACGCGCGCGCGTGAGCGGGCTCAGGAAGCCGACATGCTGCGGTTCGGGCTGGACGAGATCGCGGGGGTCGAGCCGCGGGCCGGTGAGGACATGGAGCTGGCGGAGGAGGCCGAGCGGCTGGGGCACGCGGAGGCGCTGTCGTCGGCCGCCACGGCCGCTCACGCCGCCCTCGCGGGCAACCCCGAGGATCCCGAGGGCATCGACGCGGCGACGCTCGTGGCCGGTGCGCAGCGGGCCCTGGACGCCGTGCGGGCGCACGATCCGGCGCTGGCCGCGCTGGCGGAGCGGATCGGGGAGATCGGGATCCTGCTGGGCGATGTCGCCGGGGAGTTGGCGGGCTACGCCGATGACCTGGACGCCGACCCCCTGCGGCTCGCGGCCGTCGAGGAGCGGCGGGCCGCGCTGAACGCGCTCACGCGGAAGTACGGCGAGAACGTCGCCTCCGTGCTCGCCTGGGCCGAGGAGAGCGCTGCCCGGCTGACCGAGCTGGACGGCGACGACGAGCGGATCGGGGAGCTGACCGCCGAGCGGGACGCGCTGCGGGCCGAGCTGGGCGGGCTGGCGCAGGCGTTGACCGATGCGCGGACGGACGCCGCCGAGCGGTTCGCCGCCGCCGTGACGGCGGAGCTGGCCTCGCTCGCCATGCCGCACGCGCGCGTGTCCTTCGACATCCGGCAGACCGAGGATCCGGAGGGCGTGGAGGTCGGCGGGCGCGCGGTCGCCTATGGGCCGTCCGGCGTGGACGAGGTCGAGCTGCTGCTCGCGCCGCACCCGGGAGCGCCGCCCCGGCCCATCGCCAAGGGCGCGTCCGGTGGTGAGCTCTCGCGCGTGATGCTCGCCGTCGAGGTCGTGTTCGCGGGGACCGATCCCGTGCCGACGTACCTCTTCGACGAGGTCGACGCGGGCGTCGGCGGCAAGGCGGCCGTGGAGATCGGGCGGCGGCTGGCCCGGCTGGCGAAGACCGCGCAGGTCGTCGTGGTGACCCACCTGCCGCAGGTCGCCGCCTTCGCCGACCGGCAGTTGCTCGTCGAGAAGACCAACGACGGGTCGGTCACCCGGTCCGGGGTGAAGGTCCTGGAGGGCGAGGAGCGGGTCCGGGAGCTGTCCCGGATGCTCGCCGGCCAGGAGGACTCGGAGACCGCGCGGGCCCACGCGGAGGAGTTGCTGGCTACGGCTCGGGCGGACGTGTAGCGAGAGCGGTGGCGGAGCCGGCCGTGCGCCGTCGTGGCGCACGGCCGCGTCCAGGACCTTGGGGAACTCACTCCAGCAGCGGGGCCCGGTCGCGGTCGGCGACGTCCGGTGCCTCGGCGCGATGGCCGCCTTCATGCCGGCCGCCGAGGCATGCTCCACGTGCGCATGTTCGGCCACACCCCCCACCCCGGCTCACTCGTGCAGGTGACTCGGCCCGCCGCGTTGCCCGGCGTCCGCGCCGTCTTCGCCCTCCCGCCGTTCCCGGAACACCCGTACGTCCTGGCATCCTTGGCGTAAACACGTCGTACGCGTAGGGATCTTCGCGGTACACCCCCTCCGCCCGATCCTTCTGTACTTTCTTCGTGACCGCCCGACCCGAACCAGGAGCCCCGGCCACGTGACCCCCGTGAGCAGCCACTCACCGCACGGCCAGTCGTCGCTGCGCACCGTGCAGGTGCTGGGCGGCGGCAACGCCGGCAGTAGCGCGCATGTGCGATCGCTGGCCTCGGGGCTGGTCGCGCGGGGCGTGCGGGTCACCGTATGCGCCCCCGTCGAGGCCGATCACGCCTACGACTTCACCGGGGCCGGTGCCGAGCACGTACACGTGCCACGCAGCAGCGATCCCGCCTCCGTGGCCGCCCTGCGGGCCGCGTGCGCCGACGCCGACCTGGTGCACGCGCACGGGCTGCACGCCTCCTTCCGTGCCGTCCTCGCGCTCAGTGGACGGCGCACTCCGCTCGTCGTCACCTGGCACGACCGGGCGCATGCCGAGGGGGCCCGCGCCCATCTCGTACGGCTGTTGGAGCGGCGGGTCGTCAAGGCCGCCTCCGTCGTGCTCGGGACCACCTCGGCGCTGGTGGACCGGGCCCGCCGTACGGGTGCCCGGGACGCCCGCCTCGCCGCCGTCGCGATGCCCGGCCCGGGCCGGGCCGTGGAGCACGACGACCCCGACCGGCTGCGGCCCAAGGTCCGGGCCGAACTCGGAGCCACCGGGCGCCCGTTGCTGATCGCCGTCGGCTCGCTGGAGCGGCATCGCGGGTACGACGTGCTGCTGGACGCCTCGCGCGCGTGGCTGCGGCTCGATCCCGTGCCGTTGGTCGTGATCGCGGGGGAGGGGGCGCTGCGGGCCGCGCTGCAGCAGCGGATCGAGGACGAGGGGCTGCCCGTACGGCTCATCGGGCGGCGCGACGACGTCTCCGAGCTGCTCGCCGCCGCCGACATCGCGCTTCTGCCGAGCAGTTGGGAGTCACGGTCCGTCCTCGCCCAGGAGGCGCTTCACACGCGCGTGCCGCTCGTCGCCACCGAGGTCGGCGGGGTGCCGGAACTCGTCGGTGACGCGGCCGAACTCGTCCCGTACGGCGACCCGGAGGCGCTCGCCGACGCCGTCGTACGGCTGCTCGGCGATCCCGAGCGCCGCGAGCTGCTCAGGGAGCGGGGCCTGCGGCAGGCGGCGAGCTGGCCGACGGAGGACGAGACGGTGGCCCAAGTGCTCAGCGTGTACGACGAGTTGACGCAGCCGCAGCCCATGATCTAGGCGCCGGGCGAGTCTCTGGTCCTTTCCCCTCTACCCCGCGTGCCTTCGCGCCCGCAGCGCCAGGCTCAACGCCAGTACCGTCTGCGGGTCGTCGAGGTCGGTGCCGAGCAACTCGCCGATGCGGGCGAGGCGGTTGTAGAGCGTCTGCCGGTTCAGGTGCAGTTCGCGGGCCGTCTCCGCCTTGCGGCCCGCGTGCGCCAGGTACGTCTCCAGGGTGGGCAGCAGGGGCGGGCGGGAGCGGTTGTCGTGGTCGCGGAGCGGGCCGATCGCGCGGTCCACGAAGGCCGCGAGGTCCGGGTGGTCGCGCAGCCGCCACAGCAGCAGGTCGATGTCCAGGCGCCGGGCGTCGTACCAGGGGCGGTCGGACAGGCCCTGCGCCGCCGTCGCCGTCTCCGCCGCGTGCCTCAGGCTCGCCGAGGCCGCCGCCCAGCCGCCCGCGACCCCGACGACCACGACCGGGGGCTGCGCGCCCGGCCGCTGGAACCCGGCCCGCTCGACACCCGCCCGCAGCGCCGCCGCGACCCGGTCCGCGACCGCCGACCGGTCCGACTCCGCGCGCAGGCCCAGCAGTAGGGGGACGCGGCCTTCGACCGGGCGTACCCCCAGCAGGACCGGAACTCCCACGGACGCCAGCTCCTCCCCGACCGCACGCGCCAGCACCGCCCAGCCGCCGCCGGGGGAGAGCGCGTCCCCCAGCCGCATCACGACCGGCAGCAGCGGGCCGTCGCCCGGCTTGAAGCCCAGCACACGCGCCTGTGCCGGGGCGTCCCCGGCGGCGACACGGCCCTCCGCGAGGTCGGTCAGGAAGTCGCCGCGACCGCGCGCCGCCAACTCCTCCTCCTGGCGGGCCTGCATCAGCACCACGGCCAGGATGCCCGCGGCCCGCTCGGCGGCCATCCGGTGCACGGGCGCGAGGGGGCCCCGTACGGGCAGGAGCACGACACGGGCCCGGACCGAGCCCGTCCCCGGTCCGCCCCCCGGCACATCCACCAGCACGGACCCGGCGGGCGGCGGCCCGTCCTTGTGCTGCCCCCGCAGCCCCTCCCACACCTGCAACGGATCCGCGCCCTCGGGTCCGGCCCCGGCGGCGTACAGCAGCCGGCCGTCCGTCGTCTCCAGGAAGACCGGGTTGCCGCTGAAGTCCGCCAGGATGCCGAGCACTTGGGGCACACCGCCGCCGCCGAGCAGTGCCTCCGTGCACCGGCGGTGCACCTCCTCCGCCCGTTGCAGCAGCGCGTAGTGGCCGTTGACGATCTCGGTGTGGATCTCCTCGGTGACCGTCACGAAAGCCACCTCGCGGTGCAGCTGCACCAGCGGCAGACCTGCCGTACGGGCTGTGTCGACCAGCGCGGTGGGCAGGCGCGTGAAGCGCGGGCCCAGCTCGATGACGAGGGCCGCGATGCCGCGCTCGGCGAGGGTGCGCACGAACGCGCGCTGGTCGGCCGGGCGGGTGCCGAGGCCGTAGCCCGTGGTCAGCAGCAGCTCCCCGCCCTTCAGCAGGGAGGCGATGTGGGGTACCTCGCCCGCGTGCACCCAGCGCACGGTCCGCCCCAGCCGGTCGGCGCCCGCGATGACCTCGGGGAGCCCACTGCGCAGACCGGGCAGCTCCAGCGCCCGCCGCACGGTGATCCCGGCGCCGTGGGTGCCGAAGCCACTGTCCGCGCCCCCCGCACCGCTGTTCATACCGCCCGTACTGCTCGTGCCGCCCGTACCGCTGTCCATGTGCCGGACGCTACCCGCGGTCGTGCTTCCACGACATATCCGGACCGTCACGGAGACGATCACCGGCCGCCTACGCCCGACAGAGCGTCGCGCCCGGCGGCCCATTGCCCCACCCCCTGTCTGTTGTGGCCTGCGTCACTGCCCCGCCACACTGGCACATCCGAAGCGAAGCGCGCCTTCACCTTCGAATTTCGTTGCGCAAGCACGTCGAGAGGGACGGAATGACGGAAAAACCCGCGCGAGAGGTCCACCGGCTCAAGGCGAATTCCGTGGGCCTGACGGGCGTCGTCTTCATGGCGGTCGCCACCGCCGCGCCGATCACGGCGATGACCGGCAACCTGCCCATCGCCGTCGGCTTCGGCAACGGCACGGGAGCACCCGCCGGCTACCTCTTCGCGACGCTCGTGCTGACGGTGTTCTCCGTCGGATACGTCGCCATGGCCCGCCGTATCACCGCCGCCGGCGCCTTCTACGGCTACATCTCCCACGGGCTCGGCCGGATCACCGGCATGGCCTCCGGGATGCTCGCCGTGCTGGCGTACATCGTATTCGAGGCGTCCATCGTCGGCGTCTTCTCGTACTTCGCGCAGACCACGGTCCACGACCAGCTCGGCGTCGACCTGCCCTGGATCCTGTACGCCGCCGCCATGCTGCTCGTGACCGCGGTCCTGGCGTACTTCGACATCAACCTCACCGCGAAGGCCCTCGGCGTGATGCTGGTCGCCGAGATCGCGGTGCTGTTCGTGGTCGCCACGGCCGTGCTCCTGAACGGCGGCGGTCCGGACGGCATCCCCCTGGAGCCCGTCAACCCCAAGAACGCCTTCACCGGAGCCTCCGCCGGTCTCGGCCTGTTCTTCGCGTTCTGGTCGTGGGTCGGCTTCGAGTCGACCGCGATGTACGGCGAGGAGTCCCGCGACCCCAAGCGCGTCATCCCGCGCGCGACGCTGATCTCGGTGATCGGCGTCGGGATCTTCTACATCTACGTCTCGTGGATGACCATCGCCGGCAACGGCCTCAAGGGCTCCGTGGAGCTTTCCTCCGGCACCAGCCCGCTCGACCTGTTCTTCGACCCGGCGCACGCCTACCTCGGCGCCTGGGCGGTCGACGCCTTCCAGTGGCTGCTGATCACCGGGTCGTTCGCCTGCGGGATGGCCTTCCACCAGTGCGCGGCGCGCTATCTGTACGCCATCGGCCGTGAGGGCTTCCCGCACCCCGCGCTCGGCCGCACGCACCCCCGGCACGGCTCGCCGTACATCGCCTCCTTCGTGCAGTCGGTCATCGCGGTCGGGCTCGTCGGCGGCTTCTGGCTGACCGGTCAGGACCCGTACATCCACCTGTACACACTGCTGGCGATCCTCGGCACGATGGCGATCCTGATCGTGCAGACCCTGTGCTCCTTCGCGGTCATCGGGTACTTCCGCGGGAACCACCCCGAGGACCGCCACTGGTTCCGCACGCTCACCGCCCCACTCCTCGGGGGCATCGGCATGATCGCGGTCGTGGGGCTGCTGGTGACCAACCTGGACACCGCGGCCGGTACGGCGGCCGACTCGCTGTTCTTCAAGGCCATCCCGTGGACCGTGGGGCTGGTCTTCTTCGGCGGGCTCGGGCTCGGCTGGTATCTGAAGCTCCGGCGGCCGGAGCGGTACGACATCATCGGCCGGATCGTGCTGGAGGACTCGGCCGAGCGCACGGAAACCCCGGTTGGGGTGTCCTCGGCGGGGTAGCGGCGCCTGCATGGACTTCAGCGTGGTTGCCGTGGCACGGGAGGACGACAGCCCGGTCGAGGAGCCGTTGCGGGTGGCGCTGGCCGCCGACCGGCTCGGGTACCGCGAGGTGTGGGCGGGGGAGGGGCCGACCTGGGACTCCTTCGTCCTCGCCGCGGCCATCGGGCGGGCCACCGAGCGGGTCGCGCTGACGGCCGGTCCCGTGGCGGTGTCGGTGCGCGAGCCGTTCGGCATCGCACGGGGTGCCGCCTCGGTCGCCGCCGTCACCGGGCGGGCGGTCGGGGTGGCGCTGGGGACGTCCAGCAAGCGGGTGGTCGAGGGCGTGCACGGGGTGCCGCGGGTGCGGCCCGCGGCGGCGATGGAGGCCTCGGCGGCAGCCTTGCGCGGGCTGCTGCACGGCACGCCCGGCGAGCCGGTCGTCCCAGGCAGCGCCTTCCCGCGCCGCCTCCCGCCACCCGGCGGCCCGCTCACCGTGGCGGCCTTCGGCGACCGCGCGATCGCCACGGCGGCGGCCCACTCCGACCGGATGCTGCTCGACCTCGTCTCGCCGCAACAGGTCCGCGTACTGCGGGCGAAACTCCGGGCGGCCGCCGAGCGCGCGGGCCGTGCGTCGCCGCCGGCCCTGGCCGCCTGGCTGCCGGCCGCCGTCGACCCGGCCCCGGAGTCCCTCGCGCAGGTCCTGCGGAGCATCGCCGGGTATCTGACGGTGCCGGGCTACAGCGACATGTTCGAGGCGGCAGGGTTCGGGGAGGCGGTCGAGCTGGCCCGGACCGGTGCCGACCCCGCCACGCTGGTCCGGGTGCTGCCCGCCGCGGCAGCGGGCATGGTCGGCCTGGTGGGCGACCCGGACGCCGTACGCGCGCCGAGGAGTACGCCGAGGCAGGCCTCGACGAGATCGCCCTCGTCCCGGCGACGGCGGGCGATCCGGGCGGCGAGCGGACGCTGACGGCATTCGGGCAGGCCTGGTGACGGCGCTCAGCCGGTGACGATGCTCAGGCCGGCCTGATGTTGTGGTTGAACCGGAAGACGTTGTCCGGGTCCCACCGCCGCTTCAGCTCCGCCAGCCGCCGGGTGTTCTCGGCGCCCAGACCGGCCACCACACGCTCCGCGCCCTCGTCGCCGATGAAGTTCAGGTACACCGCGCCCGTGCTCCACGGCCGCACCTGCGCGCGGACGTCCCGGACCCACTGCCTGCACCGCGCGTCGTCCGCCGGGTCCTGCCACATGCCGTAGGGATGCACCGCCCAGGGCGCGTCCCGGTAGGGCACCGGGTACTCGTGCGGTCCGGCGGCGACCGCGCCGCCCTGCGGGAGGAGGGCGTGCTGGGTACCGGTCGGCACGGGCATGGACCGCCCGGCCGCGCAGTAGACGTCGACGAAGTCGTCCGGCGCGTCCGTCAGATACTCCGCCGACCAGTAGTGCCGCATACCGGGCGGATCGTCGATCATGCACTGCACGTCGGCGTACGGCATCGCGCCGACGATCTCCGTCTCGTGCTCCAGCGCCAGCAGCGGTTCGGCGTACTTGCGCATGTCCTGCTCGGAACCGGCGTACGTCAGCAGCGCGGCGCACACCAGGTTGCCGACCAGGGACGGCGGTACGAAGTCCTCGGGCGGGCCGGTGAAGTGCACGATGCCGCCGCCCACCTCGTCGGGGCCGGACTCGATCACGTCGCGGAAGGTGCGCACGACGTCCGGTGCGTACTCGGGCCGGTACAGCAGCATCGCGACGGCGAACTCGGGCAGCTCGTACAGCTTCAGCGTGATCGCGGTGGCGATGCCGAAGTTGCCACCGCCGCCGTGCAGCGCCCAGAACAGGTCCGGGTTCTCGTCCGCGTTGGCGTGGACCCGGCTGCCGTCGGAGGTGACGAGCTCCACACCGAGCAGGTTGTCCACGGCGAGCCCGCAGCAGCGGTCCAGCCAGCCGGTGCCGCCGCCCAGGACGAAGCCGCCGACGCCGGTGGTCGACGCCCGGCCGCCGGTCGTGGCGAGGCCGTACACCTGGGTGGCGCGGTCCAGGTCGCTCATCGTGGCCCCGCCCGCGACCCGTACCGCCTCGGCCCCGGGGTGCACGGTGACCGCGCGCATATGGCGCAGGTCGACGACCAGGCCGTTGTCGTTCAGCGCCATGCCCGCGACGCTGTGCCCGCCGCCGCGCACGGCGATGTTGAGGTCCAGCTCCCGGCCGAACCGCACGGCCCGCACGACGTCGTCCTCGTCCACGCACTGCGCGATCACCGCGGGCCGCCGGTCGATCATGGTGTTGAAGACGACCCGGGCGTCGTCGTAACCGAAATCCCCCGGCGCGAACACATCACCGGCGAGATCCTCACGCAGCGCGTCGAGGGCCGCGCCCGCCTTCGAGTGGGAAGCCATGGCCGCCCTCTTCCGACAAGGGGCAAGAGCTTCCTTCCAGGCTAGGCGGGCGCGTTACGTCCGTCCTGTCGAGCTGGGGGCGGTGTGCTCAGCCCCCGTACGCCCCGGACGCCGTCAGCCGCAGGGCGGTGTCGATCAGCGGGACGTGGCTGAATGCCTGCGGGAAGTTGCCGACCTGGCGCTGCAGGCGCGGGTCCCACTCCTCGGCCAGCAGACCGAGGTCGTTGCGCAGCGACAGCAGCTTCTCGAACAGCTTGCGGGCCTCGTCGACGCGGCCGATCATCGCCAGGTCGTCCGCCATCCAGAACGAGCAGGCCAGGAAGGCGCCCTCGTCACCGGGCAGGCCGTCGACGCCCTCGTCCTCGCCCTGCGTCGGGTAGCGCAGGATGAAGCCGTCCGGCGTGGACAGCTCGCGCTGGATCGCCTCGATGGTGCCGATGACGCGCTTGTCGTCCGGCGGCAGGAAGCCCATCTGCGGGATCAGCAGCAGGGAGGCGTCCAGCTCCTTCGACCCGTAGGACTGCGTGAAGGTGTTGCGCTCCTTGTCGTAACCCTTCTCACACACGTCCCGGTGGATGTCGTCGCGCAGCTCGCGCCAGCGCTCCAGCGGGCCGTCGGCGTCGCCGGACTCGATGAGCTTGATCGTGCGGTCGACGGCGACCCAGGCCATCACCTTGGAGTGCACGAAGTGCCGGCGCGGCCCGCGCACCTCCCAGATGCCCTCGTCCGGCTGGTCCCAGTGGTCCTCGAGGTAGCGGATCAGCTTGAGCTGGAGCAGCGAGGCGTAGTCGCTGCGGGCCAGGCCGGTCATGTGGGCCAGGTGCAGGGCCTCGGTGACCTCGCCGTACACGTCCAGCTGGAGCTGGTGCGCGGCGCCGTTGCCGACCCGGACCGGGGCGGAGTTCTCGTAGCCGGGCAGCCAGTCCAGCTCGGCCTCGCCGAGCTCGCGCTCGCCCGCGATGCCGTACATGATCTGCAGGTTCTCGGGGTCGCCCGCGACCGCCCGGAGCAGCCACTCGCGCCAGGCACGGGCCTCCTCGCGGTAGCCGGTGCGCAGCAGCGAGGACAGGGTGATCGCCGCGTCGCGCAGCCAGGTGTAGCGGTAGTCCCAGTTGCGGACGCCGCCGATCTCCTCCGGCAGGGAGGTGGTGGGCGCGGCGACGATGCCGCCGGTGGGGGCGTACGTCAGCGCCTTCAGCGTGATCAGCGAGCGGACCACGGCCTCGCGGTACGGGCCGTGGTACGTGCAGTGCTCGACCCACTCCCGCCAGAAGTCCTCCGTCGCCTCCAGCGACTGCTCCGGCTCCGGCAGCGGCGGCGGCTCCTTGTGTGAGGCCTGCCAGGAGATCGTGAACGCGAAACGGTCGCCCGGTCCGACCGTGAAGTCGGAGTACGTCGTCAGCGACTTGCCGTACGTCTCGCGGTCGGTGTCGAACCACACCGAGTCCGGGCCCGCGACGGCCACCGTGCGCCCCTCGTGCTTGTGCACCCACGGCACGATGCGGCCGTACGAGAAACGCATCCGGAGCGCCGAGCGCATCGGCACCCGGCCCGAGACGCCCTCCACGATCCGGATCAGCTGGGGCGCGCCGTCACGTGGGGGCATGAAGTCGATCACCCGGACCGTGCCGCGCGGCGTGTCCCACTCGGACTCCAGGATCAGGGAGTCGCCGCGGTAGCTGCGCCGGGCCGCGGTGGGTGGTTCGGCGTCGGAGGCGTGCGCGGGGCCGAGCCGCCAGAAGCCGTGCTCCTCGGTGCCCAGCAGGCCGGCGAAGATGGCATGCGAGTCGAAGCGGGGCAGGCACAGCCAGTCCACTGTGCCGTCCCGGCAGACCAGCGCGGCGGTCTGCATGTCTCCGATGAGTGCGTAGTCTTCGATGCGCCCGGCCACGTGCAACTCCAGTCGAACGGCCACGTCACCCCCTTCTGACAAGGGGGCTCTCGCTAGTGCGGTCAAGGGGTGGGTTGTGTAATGCGTCGTTGAGCGGTGAAGCAAAGCAGTCGTCTCGGCCGTGAGGCAAAACGACCGTCTCTTCTCAACAATCTCTGCTCAACGAACTGACGAGCTCTCGTTGTTCCGGGTGTGACGGGCGGGGGTGGTGCCGTGTTTGCCGGCCGGGCTCGGCAGCGAATGTCCGAGCAGGATACGACGCACGTAGATGATCTGCGTGCCGCTCCGGGCAACCCGGGTCGGCCGAACGGGTGAGCAAGGGGTGACCGATGGGTGGGAAACCGGTAGGGCATGCGGATCCGTGCCGACTCGTGTGCGGAGCGTGGCCGGAAGCCGTCGGTCCTAGTCGCTGATACCCTGGTAGCCCGTGGACCGGTGGGCGTGAAGACCCCCGAACCGCACTTCAAGATCGCGACCACGGGAGCCCCCTCTTGGCCATGCCAAATTCCACGACGACCAAGCACATCTTCGTCACCGGGGGTGTCGCCTCCTCGCTCGGCAAGGGCCTGACGGCCTCCAGCCTCGGCATGCTGCTCAAGGCGCGGGGCCTGCGCGTCGTGATGCAGAAGCTGGACCCGTACCTCAATGTCGACCCTGGCACGATGAACCCCTTCCAGCACGGTGAGGTGTTCGTCACCAACGACGGCGCCGAGACCGACCTGGACATCGGCCACTACGAGCGCTTCCTCGACCGTGACCTGGACGGATCCGCCAACGTCACCACCGGCCAGGTCTACTCGACGGTGATCGCCAAGGAGCGGCGCGGCGAGTACCTGGGCGACACCGTGCAGGTCATCCCGCACATCACCAACGAGATCAAGCACCGCATCCGCCGTATGGCGACGGACGAGGTCGACGTGGTGATCACGGAGGTCGGCGGCACGGTCGGCGACATCGAGTCGCTGCCGTTCCTGGAGACTGTCCGCCAGGTCCGTCACGAGGTCGGTCGTGACAACGTCTTCGTCGTCCACATCTCGCTCCTGCCGTACATCGGCCCCTCGGGAGAGCTGAAGACGAAGCCGACCCAGCACTCGGTTGCGGCGCTGCGGAACATCGGTATCCAGCCAGACGCGATCGTGCTGCGCTGCGACCGCGAGGTGCCGACCGCGATCAAGCGGAAGATCAGCCTCATGTGCGACGTCGACGAGGCGGCCGTGGTGGCCTGCCCCGACGCCCGCTCGATCTACGACATCCCGAAGACCGTGCACGGCGAGGGCCTGGACGCCTACGTCGTCCGCAAGCTGGACCTGCCGTTCCGCGACGTGGACTGGACGACCTGGGACGACCTGCTCGACCGCGTCCACAACCCCGACCACGAGATCACCCTCGCGCTGGTCGGCAAGTACATCGACCTGCCCGACGCCTACCTCTCGGTCACCGAGGCGCTGCGCGCGGGCGGCTTCGCCAACAAAGCCCGCGTGAAGATCAAGTGGGTCACGTCCGACGACTGCAAGACCCCGGCCGGCGCCAAGCAGCAGCTCGCCGACGTCGACGGCATCTGCATCCCGGGCGGCTTCGGCGACCGCGGTGTGCTCGGCAAGGTCGGCGCGATCAAGTTCGCCCGCGAGAACAGGATCCCGCTGCTGGGCCTGTGCCTCGGCCTGCAGTGCATCGTGATCGAGGCGGCCCGCAACCTCGCCGACATCGGCGACGCGAACTCCACCGAGTTCGATCCGGCCACCTCCCACCCGGTCATCTCCACCATGGCCGAGCAGCTCGACATCGTCGCCGGTGAGGGCGACATGGGCGGCACGATGCGCCTTGGCATGTACCCGGCCAAGCTGGCCGAGGGCTCCATCGTGCGCGAGGTGTACGACGGCAAGGAGTACGTCGAGGAGCGGCACCGTCACCGGTACGAGGTGAATAACTCCTACCGCGCGGAGCTGGAGAAGAAGGCCGGCATCCTGTTCTCCGGCACGTCGCCCGACGGCAAGCTCGTCGAGTACGTGGAGTACCCGCGCGAGGTCCACCCCTACCTGGTGGCCACGCAGGCCCACCCCGAGCTGCGCTCGCGCCCGACCCGTCCGCACCCGCTGTTCGCCGGGCTGGTCAAGGCAGCCGTCGAGCGTCAGCAGGGCGAGGGCGCCGGTAAGAATTCGAAGTAACACGAGAGTTGTACGGTGGCCGGGGTGCAAACCTTCAAAGGTGCGCACCCCGGTTTTCTTTGGCGGGTCTTTTGAAAGTGTGTGGAAGGGCAGGCATGACGATCAAGGACACCCCGCAGGAGTGGGAGATCCGGGCGACGGACACCCCCTTCGTGGGCAACAAGACCTCCGTCCGCACGGACGACGTGGTCATGCCCGACGGCTCGGTTGTCCGGCGCGACTACCAGGTCCACCCGGGCTCGGTGGCCGTCCTCGCCCTCGACGACGAGGACCGCGTCCTGCTCATCAAGCAGTACCGCCACCCGGTGCGGCAGAAGCTGTGGGAGATCCCGGCCGGCCTGCTCGACGTCCCCGGTGAGAACCCGCTGCACGCCGCCCAGCGTGAGCTCTACGAGGAGGCGCACGTCAAGGCCGAGGACTGGCGGGTGCTGACCGACGTCTACACCACGCCCGGCGGCTGCGACGAGGCCGTACGGATCTTCCTCGCCCGCAACCTGTCCGAGGCCGACGGCAAGCGCTTCGAGGTGGAGGACGAGGAGGCCGACATGGAGCACGCGCGCGTGCCGGTCGACGAGCTCGTCCGGGCCGTGCTCGCGGGCGAGTTGCACAACAACTGCCTCGTCGTGGGCGCGCTGTCGCTGGTCGCCGCGAGGAACGGCGACGGGCTGGACGCGCTCCGCCCGGCGCAGGCGCCGTGGCCGGCGCGCCCCTTCGAATCCTGAGTCACTATCGGGCGACCCCCGGTCGGATGATCCGATCGGGGGACTTTCCCGTTGTGCTCCGACGGGATCGTCGCAGCGCGTGAACTAGGCTGCCCACTGCCCGTAGCCGAAGCGACAGGCTTGCAGTTCGGGAGCACCGATGGCTTCGAAGCCCAGATCGCGTCCAGCATCCGCGAAGGATGCGGAGGCGATGGGCCGCGCCCCGCAGCCCGGGCGTACCGGCCCGGCGGACCGCACACCGTCAGCATCCCGAAAAACCGGGTCCACCGGCCGCGGCCGGAACTGTGCCTGCAGGACTCGGGTGTGTGCCCGGTCAGCATACGAATCGCTGGGGGTTCGTGTGGTGCTCTTGCGGCAACCCGCCCTCGGCGGGAAGGGAGTGTGACGGTGGCGGAACAGGCGGTCGCATCGGGCGGGCGGGCGGCGGACATGGCATCCGCCCTTCAATTCCTCGGCCGCACACGCGAGTTGAAGGAACTCCGCGCCGACATCGAGCGTGCGGGCCTGGACACCCTCTCCGGCCGCAAGGCGCCACGCGCGCGCGTGCTGCTCATCGCAGGCCGCCCCGGCTCGGGCCGCACCGCACTCGCCGAGGAACTGGTACGGCAGGTGGCGGACCGTTATCCGGACGGCGTGCTGCGCGCCCGCCTGAGCGAGCCCGACGGCACCCCCGTCCCCATCGAGCGCGCCGCCCGCGAACTGCTCACCGCCCTGGACCGGCCGGCCCCGCCCGGCGCCGACGAGGACGACCTCACGGCGGCCCTCCGCGAGGCGCTGGCCGAGCGCCGGGCCCTGCTCCTGCTCGACGACGCGGCCGAGGCGGAGCAGGTCGACGCCCTGCTGCCGGACACCCCGCAGTGCCTGGTCGTGGCCGTCTCCCACGGTCCGCTGACCGGGATCCCGGGCGTGCGGCCCTGCACGCTGGGCGGCCTGGACACCAAGTCGGCGGTGGAGCTGCTGTCCCGGCAGGCCGGCTCGGTCCGCATCACCGTCGACCCACGGGCCGCCGAGGGCCTCGTCGAGGTCCTGCAGGGGCAGCCGGCCGCGCTGCTGATGGCGGGTGGCTGGCTCGCCGCCCGCCCCAAGGTGGCCGTCGCCGACCTCGCCAAGCAGGTGCACGCCGAAGGCGAGGAGGGCGCACCGCTCAGCAGGGTCTTCCGGCTCGTCCACGCGTCCCTCCCGGGCCCCGCCGCCCGGATGCTGCGGCTGCTCTCCCTCGCGCCGGGCGGCCTGGTCGACCCGCACACCGCCTCCGCCCTGGCCGGCTGCTCGGTCGACGGCGCCTGCGCCACCCTGGACGAATTCGTCGCCCTCGGCCTGCTGCACGCCGTCGACTCGCCGCTGCCCCAGTACGAGGTCCCGGCCTGCCTGCACCCCCTCCTCACGGCCCTCACCGAGACCCAGGACCGCCCGGGCGAGATCCAGCTGGCGCGCGCCCGCATGCTGGAGCGGACCGTACGGCTGCTGCAGTCCTGCCGGGCGATCACCGAGACCGACGACCCCGAGACCCGGCAGAAGCTCCTCGACACGCCCCGCGCCCTGCGCTTTCCCAATCCCCGGGCCGCCGCGGACTGGATCGAGATCCGCAGGCCCGCCCTGCTGGCCTCGGCCCGCGCCGCGGTCGCCGACGGGGAGCTGGACACCCTGGCCCGGCGCCTGATGTCCCAGCTGGTCAGGGCCATGGTCGCGCACTTCGGCACACAGGCGGCCGCCGGCGACCTGTACGGCATCCACCGCCTGGTCCTCGACGTGGCCGAGCGCCGGAACCTGCCCCGCGAGAAGGCCGCGGCCCTGTTGAACCTCGGCGATCTCGACGCCCGCACCGGGCGGACGAAGGCGGCGCTGGTGAGCTATCGGGCCGCGCTGGACGCCGGACGGGAGGCGAACGACCCGTATGCGACCGGTCGCGCGATGGAATCCGTAGGCGGCGCCCACCTGGAGCTCGGGGACTACGACCGGGCCGCCGACTGGTTCGGCCGGGCGCTGGTCCAGCGGCTGGCCCGGGGGGAGCGCGCCGACGCCGCCCGGCTGTACGGCCGTATCGGCGCCGCCCACACCTTCGCGGGCCGCTACGGCGAGGCGCTGCGCAACTGGCGGGCCGCGGTCGCCGGGCACCGCAAGAACGGCGATCTCGCGGCCCACGCACGGGCGTTGAGCGAGCTGGCGCGGGTCCAGGAGTACGCGGGGCGGCCCGAGGAATCGCTGCGCACCTGCCGGGAGGCGGTGGAGCTGGCGCGGCGCGCCGGGGACACGCGGTTGCAGGCGGCGCTGTTCCTGCGGCTCGCCGACACCCTGGAGCATCTGGGCGATCCCGCGGCGGCGCAGCTGCACCGTGGCGCCGCCCAGCGGATGCTGGGGGAGGAGCCTCAGGAGTCCGATGCGGCCGAGCCTGAGCCCGGGCAAGACGCTTTCGAGCCGGAACACGACGCTAACGCCTGCGAAATCCGTAGTGCATCCGCCGAAGATTGATGCAATGAAAGGCTAGACAGCGGGAACACCTTCATTAGACTGGCTCTGCCGCACCTTCTCCTGCGGTGTCTCCCGGTGTGCCCTGCATGCCTGGGTATGTCTTGCAATGCCCCCACACCCTCTGAGCCAAGGACCGTGATCGACGTGAAGGTCGGCATCCCCCGCGAGGTCAAGAACAACGAGTTCCGGGTGGCCATCACCCCCGCCGGCGTGCATGAGCTGGTGCGCCACGGCCACCAGGTCGTCATCGAGCAGGACGCCGGTGTCGGCTCGTCGATCCCGGACGGCGAGTACGTCGCCGCAGGCGCCCGGATCCTGCCGACCGCCGACGAGGTCTGGGCCACCGCCGACCTGCTGCTGAAGGTCAAGGAGCCCATCGCCGAGGAGTACCACCGCCTCCGCAAGGACCAGACGCTCTTCACCTATCTGCACCTGGCCGCCTCCAAGGAGTGCACGGACGCTCTCATCGAGTCCGGCACCACGGCGATCGCCTACGAGACCGTCGAGCTGCCCAGCCGCGCGCTCCCGCTGCTCGCCCCCATGTCCGAGGTCGCGGGCCGCCTCGCCCCGCAGGTCGGCGCTTACCACCTGATGCGCTCGGCCGGCGGCCGTGGTGTGCTCCCCGGAGGCGTCCCCGGCACCCAGCCCGCGAAGGCCGTCGTCATCGGCGGTGGCGTCTCCGGCTGGAACGCGACGCAGATCGCCGTCGGCATGGGCTTCCACGTCACGCTGCTCGACCGCGACATCAACAAGCTGCGCGAGGCGGACAAGGTCTTCGGCACCAAGGTCCGGGCGATCATGTCCAACGCCTTCGAACTGGAGAAGGCCGTCCTGGACGCCGACCTCGTCATCGGCGCCGTCCTGATCCCGGGCGCCAAGGCCCCGAAGCTGGTCACCAACGAGCTGGTCTCCCGGATGAAGCCGGGAAGTGTCCTTGTCGACATCGCGATCGACCAGGGCGGCTGCTTCGAGGACTCCCGCCCGACGACGCACGCCGAGCCGACCTTCCAGGTCCACGACTCGGTCTTCTACTGCGTCGCCAACATGCCCGGCGCGGTGCCCAACACCTCCACCTACGCGCTGACCAACGCCACGCTGCCGTACATCGTCGAACTGGCCAACCGCGGCTGGGTCGAGGCCCTGCGCCGCGACGCCGCGCTGGCCAAGGGCCTCAATACGCATGACGGCAAGGTGGTTTACCGGGAGGTCGCGGAGGCGCACGACCTGGAGCACGTCGAGCTCGAGTCGCTGCTCGGCTGAGCCGATCGGTTAAGTCACTTTCTGGTAAAGGCGATACGTCAACACGAGTCGTCAACCGTACGCACCCGGCCGGACCTTGCCCGAAAAGGTCCGGCCGGATGTGTGTATGGTCACTTTGCGACTCTCGGTCAACTCGCCTCGAACGCAACCCTTCGACCGATTCGCACACCGGTGAAACCTGCCGTGCGACGGCCGTACGCCCTTGACAGCGGGATGTTTCATTGTCGACACATCTGCCCGGTCCGGCGGATTGTGTTGCTGCGAACCGCCGACACGCCATAGAGTCGCCAACCGTCGGCATGGTGCCACGCTGACCTGTCTAGAAGTTTCCTGGTCCCCAAGGAGGTAAGACGACTTGTGAATGAGTCGACATTTTCTCCCGGGGGTGGTCAACCAGGAATGCCGGTACGGGGCCAGGGTCCCGCGGGATTCGAGGCTGTCGGCTCCGTCGCGGTGCGCACCTTCGCAGCCCACCAGGGTCACCTGACCTCAGGGGTGACTCAGCCAGCAAACATGAGCATGGATGGCCATCACGTGAACGCCATGGCCGGCGACGGAAGTGGCGCGCCCCACAACCACTTCGCCGACTACGACGAACTGCCCGAGGGGCACTTCTACGACCCCGACGCGGAGTACGAGCCCGATCCCGAGTACGCGGCCACGCTCGCGCCCGACGCGGCACGCCAGCGCCGCGAGCGCATCGGCCCGACCGGGCGCCCGCTGCCGTACTTCCCGATCCCGGGCCCGCTGACCGATCACGGTCCCGCGAAGATCATCGCGATGTGCAACCAGAAGGGCGGCGTCGGCAAGACGACGTCGACCATCAACCTGGGTGCCGCGCTCGCGGAGTACGGACGCCGGGTCCTGCTCGTCGACTTCGACCCGCAGGGCGCGCTGTCGGTCGGCCTCGGCGTCAACCCGATGGAGCTCGACCTCACCGTCTACAACCTGCTCATGGAGCGGGGCATGTCGGCGGACGAGGTGCTCCTGAAGACGGCGGTCCCCAACATGGACCTGCTGCCGAGCAACATCGACCTGTCGGCCGCCGAGGTCCAGCTGGTGAGCGAGGTCGCGCGCGAGTCCACCCTCCAGCGGGCCCTGAAGCCGCTGATGGACGACTACGACTTCATCGTGATCGACTGCCAGCCCTCGCTGGGTCTGCTCACGGTGAACGCGCTGACGGCCGCCCACAAGGTGATCGTGCCGCTGGAGTGCGAGTTCTTCGCCCTGCGAGGTGTCGCGCTGCTGACGGAGACCATCGAGAAGGTCCAGGAGCGGCTCAACCCGGAGCTGGAGCTCGACGGGATCCTCGCCACGATGTACGACTCGCGCACCGTGCACAGCCGTGAGGTGCTCGCGCGTGTCGTCGAGGCGTTCGACGACCACGTCTACCACACGGTCATCGGGCGCACGGTGCGCTTCCCGGAGACCACGGTCGCCGGTGAGCCGATCACCACGTACGCCTCCAACTCCGTCGGTGCCGCCGCCTATCGCCAGCTCGCCAGGGAGGTGCTCGCCCGGTGTCACGCCGAGTGAGTCTGCCGGGGGCCGACGAACTGTTCCGCACGACAGGGGGCACGGCGCTCCAGCCGTCCACTCCCCGGCGCCCGGTCAACGGCGAGGCCCGGGTGCCGGCTCCCGCGGGGGAGAGCGACGCCGCCGCCGCGGCCGAGGACACGCCGCAGTCGGTGCCCGTGCAGGGCGGTGACGGTGACGGCGCGGAGCACGTGGCGGCCGAGGCGGAGTCCGTCGACGCGGGTGAGTCCCGCAGCCGGGCCGCGGCCGCCGAGCGCTCCCCGCGACGTCAGGGGGTGCAGGAAGGTTCTGCCGGGGCGAGCGCCTCCGGCGGTCCCGCGGCGTCCGGTACGGCCGCTGCCGCCTCCGGTGCCGCGCCGCGCAAGCGTGGGCGGACGGCCTCGCGTCGGCCCAGTGGTCGCGAACGGCACGACGAGAAGATCACCGTGTACGTCTCCGCCGAGGAGCTCATGGATCTGGAGCACGCGCGTCTGGTGCTCCGCGGTGAGCACGGGCTCGCCGTCGACCGCGGGCGGATCGTCCGCGAGGCGGTGGCCGTGGTCCTCGCCGATCTGGAGACCCGCGGGGACGCCAGCATCCTCGTACGACGGCTTCGCGGGCGGTAGCGGTAGCCTGCGGGGGCCATGACCTCGAACGACGTTCCCACCCCCGGCGCCGGTGCCTCCGGCGGGCGTCGGCGTGCGCTGGGGCGGGGGCCCGGGGCGGCTCCTGTTGTTCCGTCGGCTGAGCCGGTTCCTGCGCCTCATGCGGAGAGCTTGTCGGTGGCCGAGGTCGAGTCCCCTGCTGAGGCCGGTGGGCCGTTGTGCCCACCCGTTCCTCCCCCCGTGTCTGAAGGGCCTGGGGGGACCCCCTGCGGAACGCCTGCCCACAACGGCGGCCGGCCCGAGACCGAGCTGCAAGCTGTCGAACCGGAACAACCCGAGCCCGGGGAAGCCCAGGACTCCGGCAGCATGCAGGACTCCGGCGAAACCCAGGGTCCCGGTGAACCCGACGACGGCGTCTTCAAGGTTCGCCTCTCCAACTTCGAGGGCCCCTTCGATCTGCTCCTCCAGCTGATCTCCAAGCACAAGCTCGACGTCACCGAGGTCGCGCTGTCCAAGGTGACCGACGAGTTCATGGCGCACATCAGGGCGTTGGGCTCGGACTGGGATCTCGACGAGACGACCGAGTTCCTCGTCGTGGCGGCCACCTTGCTCGACCTGAAGGCGGCGCGGCTGCTGCCCTCCGCCGAGGTGGAGGACGAGGCCGACCTCGCGCTGCTGGAGGCGCGGGACCTGCTGTTCGCGCGGCTGCTGCAGTACCGGGCGTACAAGCAGATCGCCGACATCTTCAGCCGGCGGCTCGACGACGAGGCCCGGCGTTATCCGCGGACCGTCGGGCTGGAGCCGCACCACGCCGAGCTGCTGCCCGAGGTCGTCATCAGCATCGGGGCGGAAGGATTCGCCAGGCTCGCGGTCAAGGCGATGCAGCCCAAGCCCAAGCCGCAGGTCTACGTCGATCACATCCACGCGCCGCTGGTGAGCGTGCAGGAGCAGGCCGGGATCGTCGTCGCGCGGCTCAAGGAGCTCGGTGAGGCCAGCTTCCGGGCGCTCGTCGAGGACACCGACGACACCCTCACCGTCGTAGCCCGATTCCTGGCGCTTCTGGAGCTGTACCGGGAGAAGGCCGTCGCCCTCGACCAGGAGACCGCCCTCGGGGAGCTCACGGTCCGGTGGACCGGTGGGGACGGGGACGAGACGCCCATGGTGACCGACGAGTTCGACCGGCCGCCCGAGCCGCCCAAGGAGGAGAAGAAGGCGTGAGTGAGGACACCACCGAGCTTCCGGTCGGGCTGCGCGGCGTCGCCGACCTCGACCTCAAGCCCGCCTTGGAGGCGATGCTCATGGTCGTGGACGAGCCCGCGACCGAGGAGCGCCTCGCGAAGCTCCTGGAGCGGCCGCGCCGGCAGATCGCCGATGCCCTGCGGGAGCTGGCCGACGAGTACGCGGTGCAGGGGCGCGGCTTCGAGCTGCGGTTCGTCGCGGGCGGCTGGCGTTTCTACACCCGTCCCGAGTACGCGGCGGCCGTCGAGCGGCTGGTGCTGGACGGGCAGACGGCCCGCCTCACGCAGGCCGCCCTGGAGACGCTCGCGGTCGTCGCGTACCGCCAGCCGGTCAGCCGCAGCCGCGTCTCGGCCGTGCGCGGAGTGAACTGCGACGGCGTCATGCGCACCCTCCTTCAGCGCGGGCTGGTCGAGGAGGCGGGCACGGAACCCGAAACAGGTGCGATCCTGTACAGGACGACGAACTACTTCCTGGAGCGGATGGGCCTGCGCGGTCTGGACGAGCTCCCGGAGCTCGCGCCCTTCCTCCCGGAGGCGGAGGCGATCGAGGCCGAGACCCAGGAAGGGGTGCCGTCGTTCGACCCGGACGCTCCCGATGACGGTCCGGGCACCCCGGTGAGCCGGGGTACCGACGACGTAGACGACCAGACGGAACTTTGATGCGAAGCAGCAGCGGCAGGAACAGCAGCGGAAACAACGGCGGGAGCCGTGGTGGCAACAGCGGCAGCCGCGGCGGAAGCAGCGGTGGCCGCGGTAATTACCGTGGCGCCGGTAACAACCGCGACGACAAGCAGGGCGGCCGGCCGAAGAAGCCGCGCCCGGAGGAGCGTCGCTACGACGTGGGCCCCGGCGCCACCCAGGACGGCCCGAAGTCGGGGCGCGGTGCCTCCGCGCGCGGCGGCGCCAAGGGCGGGCCCAAGCAGGGCCGGCAGCAAGGCACCGGCCGGGGCCGTTCGGCACCGGCGAGTTCCCGTGAGTACGACGCGCGCGCCGAGGAGCGCAACCGGGAGCGGTACGCGGGCAAGAAGGACGTCAAGCTGCCCAAGACCTTCCCGGGCGCCGAGCAGGAGGGCGAGCGGCTCCAGAAGGTGCTCGCGCGGGCCGGTTACGGCTCCCGGCGTGCCTGTGAGGAGCTGGTCGAGCAGGCGCGGGTCGAGGTCAACGGCGAGATCGTGCTGGAGCAGGGCAAGCGCGTCGACCCGGAGAAGGACGAGATCAAGGTCGACGGCCTGACGGTCGCGACGCAGTCGTACCAGTTCTTCTCCCTCAACAAGCCCGCCGGCGTCGTCTCGACGATGGAGGACCCCGAGGGCCGCCAGTGCCTCGGCGACTACGTCACCAACCGCGAGACCCGGCTCTTCCACGTCGGCCGGCTCGACACCGAGACCGAGGGCGTCATCCTGCTCACCAACCACGGCGAGCTGGCCCACCGCCTCACCCACCCCAAGTACGGCGTCAAGAAGACCTACCTCGCGGCCATCGTCGGCCCCATCCCGCGCGACCTGGGCAAGAAGCTCAAGGACGGCATCCAGCTGGAGGACGGCTACGCGCGCGCGGACCACTTCCGGGTCGTCGAGCAGACCGGCAAGAACTACCTGGTCGAGGTCACCCTGCACGAGGGCCGCAAGCACATCGTGCGCCGGATGCTGGCGGAGGCGGGCTTCCCCGTCGAGAAGCTGGTGCGCACCTCCTTCGGGCCGATCACCCTCGGCGACCAGAAGTCGGGCTGGCTGCGGCGGCTGTCGAACACCGAGGTCGGGATGCTGATGAAGGAAGTCGATCTGTAGGTCGTACCCGCGTCTGTTCCCGCGTCGGCCGGTCCTGGTGTGCTCCAGGGCCGGCCGACTGCTGTCCGAGAGCGCTGGAGGGCCGTGCGCGGCGTCGGAGGTCCTCCCGGGCCAGGGCGAGCTGTTCCGTGCGTCTGACGGGCTGCTGGGGGCCTTGCTGGGCCTGTCGAACTCCGGCAGCTGCTGGAGCGTTCGCGTGCCTCCGCGCCGGTGCCGGTTTTGCCTTCTTGGGGTTGTGGAACCGGATCACCTCTCTTTATAGTCGGAGTGACTAATAGTCGCGTCGACCATAAAGGGGTGAGCGGCATGCCGGGACCCAACGCGCCCGAGGGCTACGACAAGTACGCCCACGAACCCTTCGCCGTCACCGCCGACCTCGCCGTCCTCACCCTCCGCGACGGCGTCCTGCACGCCCTGCTCGTCGAGCGCGGGCAGGAGCCGTACAAGGGGCACTGGGCGCTGCCCGGCGGCTTCGTGCAGCCGGACGAGTCGGCGGAGACGGCCGCCCGGCGTGAACTCGCCGAGGAGACCGGCCTGTCGGACGTCTCCGGGCTCCATCTGGAGCAGCTGAGGACCTACAGCGAGCCCGACCGCGACCCCCGGATGCGAGTCGTGACGGTCGCCTTCACCGCCCTGCTGCCCCACCCGCCCGAACCGCACGGCGGCAGCGACGCGGCGCAGGCGCGCTGGGTGCCGTACGACACGGCGGGGCCGCTCGCCTTCGACCACGACCGGATCCTGGCCGACGCCCACGAACGCGTCGGCGCCAAGCTCGAGTACACCTGTCTCGCCACCGCCTTCTGCCCTCCCGAGTTCACCCTCGGCGAGCTGCAACAGGTCTACGAGACGGTGTGGGGCACCACCCTCGACCGGCCCAACTTCCGCCGCAAGGTGCTCGCCACCCCGGGCTTCGTCGAACCCGTCCCCGGTGCCGCCCGGCTCACCGGCGGCCGCGGCAAACCGGCCGCGCTCTACCGCGCGGGCACCGCCACCGCCCTCCACCCACCCCTGTTGCGGCCCACCCCGGAAGGACGCCCCGCATGACCACGACCACCGTCCGCAAGCGCGCCGCCACCGGCTCCCTGCTCGGCCTCGCCCTCGGGGACGCGCTCGGCTTCCCGACCGAGTTCCACGACGTCCCGTCGATCCTCGCCAAGTGCGGACCCTGGCGCGAGATGGAACTGCCGACGCCGGCGATCGTCACCGACGACACGCAGATGACGCTGGCGTTGGGGAAGGGGCTGCGCACGGCGATGGATCTGGGTGTGCTCCGGCCCGAGGCGATGGTGGAGCCGGTGCGTGCCGAGTTCATCGCGTGGAATCGCTCACCGGAGAACAACCGTGCCCCGGGCAACACCTGCCTCAGGGCCTGCGACCTGCTGGAGCGCCCGGACCGGCCCTGGCAGGACGCCAGCCAGATCGGCTCCAAGGGCTGCGGCGCCAACATGAGGGTCGCGCCGATCGGCCTCATCCCCGGCCTGAGTGACGAACAGCGCGCGGGCGCCGCCCAGTTGCAGTCCGCGCTCACCCACGGGCACCCCACCGCGCTCGCCGCGTCCGACCTGACCGCACACGCCGTACGGCTCCTCGCGCAGGGCGCAGAGCCGACCGGGCTGGTCGGGCTGCTGCGGTCCTACGCCTACGAGAACCGCTCCCACTACCACCAGCGCTGGCTCGGCGACCTGTGGACCCGCAGCCAGGACCCCACCCCCGAGCACTTCATCGCACGCGGCTGGGACGAGTGCCTGGAGATACTGGGCCGCCTCCAGGACGCCGTACGCACGGCCTCGCCCGAGACCGACCCGTGCCTGGCCACCGGCGCGGGCTGGATCGCCGAAGAGGCCCTCGCGACCGGGTTGTTGTGCTTCCTGATGTTCGTCGACGAGCCGCTGACGGCCCTGCGCCGGGCCGCCTGCACGTCCGGGGACTCGGACTCGATCGCGTGCCTGACGGGGGCGTTCGCGGGCGCCTGGCTCGGGGCCGACGCCTGGCCGACGGAGTGGGCGGACCGGGTCGAGTACCGAGGGGATCTGCTGACCCTCGGAGCGCTCTGGGACGCTTGACGGATGATCGACGCCCTCGACCTCGACCTCGCGCCCATCGTCGCCGAACAGCCCGACCCGGTGCTGTTCGCGACCGTCTCCGGCGCGCACCTGTACGGCTTCCCGTCGCGCGACTCCGACGTGGACCTGCGCGGTGTGCATCTGCTGCCGGTCGCCGACCTCGTGGGGCTGCGGGAGCCGGCCGAGACGCGGTCGCGGATGTGGGTGCGGGACGGCGTCGAGATGGACCTGGTGACGCACGACCTGCGCAAGTTCGTACGGCTGATGCTGCGGCGCAACGGCTATGTGCTGGAGCAGCTGCTCTCGCCGCTCGTCGTGCACACCACGGACGTCCACCGGGAGCTGGCCGATCTCGCACCCGGCGTCCTGACCAGCCACCATGCCCACCACTACCGCGGGTTCGCGGGCACCCAGTGGCGGCTGTTCGAGAAGACCGGCGAGCTCAAGCCCTTGCTGTACACCTTCCGCGTGCTGCTCACCGGCGTCCACCTGATGCGCGGCGGTGAAGTGCAGGCGCATCTGCCCACGCTGCTGGAGCACGTGGACGCCCCGGCCTATCTGCCGGAACTGATCGCGGCGAAGGCGGAGCAGGAGCACGGGGCCGCCGACGTCGACCACGCGCGCGTGCGGGCCGACGTCGAGCGGTTGCACGGGGTGCTGGACGAGGCGCAGGCCGCCTCAGCGCTGCCCGACGCTCCGGGGGCCTACGACGCCCTGCACGCCTTCGTCGTGAGGACTCGGTTGGAGGGCTGAGGCGCGCCGCACGCGGATCAGGAAGTTCTCGACGCGGCGGCGGTCCGGCTCCGGCGGGAGTGGGCTGTGGTGGCAGGACTCCTCTGTCTCCCTGGCCAGGCGAGTCATCCAGGACTCGACCTCCGGCCAGGGGACCTCGCCGCGCTTGACCGCGAGCAGTGGCTCGCGATGGTCGCCCACGTCGATCGTGAGGCGGCCGGTGCGGAGCAGGTCGCGGGCGCTGATCAGGAGGCGGAGCAGGTGCATCGCGTGCTTCCAGCGCGGGGCGCCGTGCACGCGGACGTCGGCCTCCAGCTTCTTGCGCTGGCCCAGTGCGTAGCGGGTGAACGTCTCGTGGGCCTGGCGGGACAGGAACGCCTCGCGCAGGGCCAGCAGCTCGCGGCCCGTGCCGTCGGCGTACTCCACGAGCGGGGAGTGCAGGCACTCCAGGATGTTCGGGTTGGCACGCAGGGCCAGCTCGCAGAAGCGTTCCAGTTCCCAGCTGAACTGCTCCTCCAACGGGCCTTCGACGTGCGTCGGCGGCTTGTCGAAGCGCCAGAAGAGGGGAGTGGGCGCGAGGTACACGCCCCGGCGGTCGGTGTCGCTGCCGTCCGTGGCCAGACCGAAGGCGCGCGAGCCCATGACGCAGGCGTAGATCGTGTGGTCGCGTACCAGGGTCTCGGGGTGCATGACCCGGAGCGTACGGGGCGGATCACGCCAGGCGGATCGAATTTCCGTCCACGGTGATCTTCTTCTCGGGCAGCGGCCTCGTCGCCGGAGGGTTGGCCACCGAGCCGTCCGTGATGTTGAACTTGCTGCCGTGGCAGGGGCAGTTGATCGTGCCGTCCGAGACACTGCCGACCGTGCACCGCTGATGCGTGCAGATCGCGGAGAAGGCCTTGAACTCGCCGGACTTCGGCTGGGTCACCACCACCTTCTCGTCCTTGAGGATCGTGCCGCCGCCCACCGGGACGTCGGCGGTGGTGGTCAGCTCCCGGCCGGGGGAGAGGCTCGGGGTCGAGCTGCCCTTGTCGTCGGAATCGCCGCAGGCCGCGACGAGTGCCGCCGCGCCCGTGGCGCCTGCCGTGATGAGGACGGTGCGCCGCGTCGGACGGTTGCTCATGTCGTCACTCCGTAAGTGCGGAAGAAGCAGAGGGCGGCGGTCAGCCGGATGATCGCGAGAGCGGTGAGGATCGGCCCGTCGAAGATCGGCAGCAGCCGGCCGGGAAGTCGCTCCGAGCGGAGCAACAGCATCTTTGCACTGAAAGCACCCAAGGAGAAGCAACCTGGGAGGGAGTGCCAGGAAACACCCAAAGTCGACTTGGGGTGCCTGTCGGTGTCTCAGCGGGCGGGCGACATGCGCCGGGCGTGACCGGGCTGACTAGGCTGGACCGGCGAAGAGCCGATCCGTACAGCAGCAAGGAGCCAAGCCGTGGCGGTACGAGCGGTCCGGGGGGCCGTCCAACTGGAGCGGGACGAGGCCGGCCACATGGACGAGCAGGTCGGGGCCCTGCTCACCGCGATCCTGGAGCGCAACGGCCTGGGCCCGGACGATCTGATCAGCATCTGGTTCACGGCCACGCCCGATCTGCACAGCGACTTCCCGGCGGCCGCCGCCCGCAAGCTCGGCATCGTCGACGTACCGCTGATCTGCGCCCAGGAACTGGACATCGCCGGCGCCATGCCCCGAGTCGTGCGTGTCCTCGCGCACATCGAGTCCGACAAGGCCCGCGCCGACATCGCGCACGTCTACCTCGGTGCCGCGGCCGCCCTGCGCAAGGACATCGCCCAGTGAGAACCGCACTCGTCATCGGAACCGGCCTCATCGGTACGTCCGCCGCGCTGGCGCTGGCAGGGCGTGGCGTCGTCGTCCACCTCGCCGACCACGACCTGGAGCAGGCCCGTACGGCGGCCGCGCTCGGCGCCGGCACGGACGAGGCCCCCGAGGGGCCCGTGGACCTCGCGATCGTCGCCGCCCCGCCCGCGCACGTGGCCGGGGTGCTCGCCGACGCCATGCGCCGGGGGGTGGCCCGCGGCTACCTCGACGTGGCCAGCGTCAAGGGCGGGCCGCGGCGTGAGCTGGAGGCGCTGGGGCTTGATCTGTCCGCGTACATCGGTACGCATCCCATGTCGGGCCGGGAGAAGTCCGGGCCGCTGGCCGCGACCGGGGACCTCTTCGAGGGCCGGCCCTGGGTGCTGACGCCGACCCGCGACACCGACACCGAGGTGCTGAACCTCGCTCTGGAGCTGGTCTCGCACTGCCGTGCGGTGCCGGTGGTGATGGACGCCGACGCCCACGACCGGGCGGTCGCCCTGGTGTCGCACATGCCTCACCTGGTGTCCAGCATGGTCGCCGCGCGGCTGGAGAACGCCGAGGAGGCGGCCGTACGGCTGTGTGGTCAGGGCATTCGTGATGTGACGCGGATCGCGGCGTCCGATCCGCGGATGTGGATCGACATCCTCTCCGCGAATCCGGGGCCGGTCGCCGATCTGCTCACGGATGTCGCCGCGGATCTGGAGGAGACGGTGCGGGCGCTGCGGGCGCTGCAGTCGTCCGACGATGCCAAGCGGCTGGAGGGGACGTCCGGGATCGAGGACGTGCTGCGGCGGGGGAACGCGGGGCAGGTGCGGGTGCCCGGCAAGCACGGGGCGGCTCCTCGGGTCTACGAGGTCGTCGCGGTGCTGATCGACGACCAGCCGGGGCAGTTGGCTCGGATCTTCGCGGATGCGGGGCGGGCCGGGGTCAATATCGAGGATGTGCGGATCGAGCATGCGACGGGGCAGCAGGCCGGTCTGGTTCAGCTGATGGTGGAGCCGAAGGCGGCGCCGGTGCTCAGTGCTGCGCTGCGGGAGCGGGGCTGGGCGATCCGGCAGTAGGGTTTCTCGCCCCCGCCGCCCCTACCCGTCCCGTCCCCTGGGGGCTGCGCCCCCAGACCCCCGCTGTCGGCCCTTCGGGCCTCGTCCTCAAACGCCGGACGGGCTGAGATGCCTGGGCCGGTGCTGAGAATTAGTCGTCAGCGCCATGAGGCGAGGTCCCCGCGGGTGGGTGGGGGGCTCGGGGCGGTTCGGACTTGTCCTCGTACGCCGGACGGGCTGGGACGCCCGGACCGGCGTCGGGGAAGTGTGCGGCCGGATGAGTGAGCCGCACCCAGTAACCTTGTGCGGGGCACGTTCGCGCCCCGCCCCTCCCGCCTCACCGCACCAGGAAGGTGTTCCCCCGTGGAAAACGGTGCCGCCAAGCCCGTGATTGTCGCCATCGACGGCCCCTCCGGCACGGGCAAGTCGAGCACGTCGAAGGCCGTCGCCGCGCAGCTCGGGATGAGCTACCTCGACACCGGCGCCCAGTACCGGGCGATCACCTGGTGGATGGTGACCAACGGGATCGACATCGAGGACCCGACCGCGATCGCCGCCGTGGCCGGCAAGCCCGAGATCGTGTCCGGCACCGACCCGGCGAACCCGACGATCACCGTCGACGGCACCGACGTGGCCGGCCCGATCCGCACCCAGGAGGTCACCTCCAAGGTCAGTGCGGTCAGTGCCGTGCCGGAGGTGCGGGCCAGGATCACCGAGCTGCAGCGGACCCTGGCGACCTCTGCGGAGGCCGGCATCGTCGTCGAGGGGCGTGACATCGGTACGACCGTGCTGCCCGACGCCGATCTGAAGATCTTCCTCACCGCCTCCCCGGAGGCCCGCGCCGCCCGCCGCAGCGGCGAGCTGAAGGGCGCCGACGTCAACGCGACCCGCGAGGCGCTGATCAAGCGCGACGCGGCCGACTCCAGCCGTAAGACCTCGCCGCTCGCCAAGGCGGACGACGCGGTCGAGGTGGACACCACCGAGCTCACGCTGCAGCAGGTCATCGAGTGCGTCGTCACGCTCGTCGAGGAGAAGCGGGCCGGGAAGTGAGCGTTGCGTCCGCGCCCTCCGAGCGGGGCGCCGAGGTCGGGCGGCGCATCGGCGTCGGCCTGATGTACGGGCTGTGGCGTCCTCGGGTCCTGGGTGCCTGGAAGGTGCCCGCGTCCGGGCCGCTGATCCTCGCGGTCAACCACAGCCACAACATCGACGGGCCGATGGTGATGGGCGTGTCGCCCCGCCCCGTGCACTTCCTGATCAAGAAGGAAGCGTTCGTCGGCCCGCTCGACCCCTTCCTGACCGGCATCGGCCAGCTGAAGGTGGACCGTCACTCCGCCGACCGCACGGCCATCACGCAGGCGCTCGATGTGCTGTGGAACGGTGGTGTGCTCGGGATATTTCCCGAGGGCACCCGGGGCGAGGGCGACTTCGCCGCGCTGCGGGCGGGGCTCGCCTACTTCGCCGTGCGCAGCGGGGCCCCGATCGTCCCGGTCGCGGTGCTGGGAAGTTCCGAGAAGCGGGGACGGTTGATGAAGGGGCTGCCTCCGCTGCGGCACCGCGTCGACGTCGTGTACGGCGACCCCTTCGAGGCGGGCGACGGCAGCGGCCGGCGTACCCGCAAGGCGCTGGACGAGGCGACCGAGCGCATCCAGAAGCAGCTCACCGCGCACCTGGAAAACGCCAGGCGACTGACCGGTCGCTAGGCGACACTGAGTAGTGGATCAGACCGGCACAAAGGCACCGGGCGGTCCACCGATCACCACGATGAACGAGGTACGGACTTCATGAACGACCACATCCACTCCGAGGGCTCGCTCGAAGAGCACGACCACGGAGAGCTTGGCGATGCCGAGTACGCGGAGTTCATGGAGCTCGCCGCGGAAGAGGGCTTCGACCTCGAGGACGTCGAGGGGGCGATCGAGGCGGCCGGTCATGGGCCGCTTCCCGTCCTCGCCGTCGTCGGCCGGCCCAATGTCGGCAAGTCGACTCTCGTCAACCGGATCATCGGGCGCCGCGAGGCCGTCGTCGAGGACAAGCCCGGCGTCACCCGGGACCGCGTGACCTACGAGGCCGAGTGGGCGGGCCGCCGCTTCAAGGTCGTCGACACCGGTGGCTGGGAGCAGGACGTCTTCGGCATCGACGCCTCCGTGGCCGCGCAGGCCGAGTTCGCGATCGAGGCCGCCGACGCCGTCGTGTTCGTCGTCGACGCCAAGGTGGGTGCCACCGACACCGACGAAGCCGTCGTACGACTGCTGCGCAAGGCCGGCAAGCCCGTGGTGCTGTGCGCCAACAAGGTCGACGGTCCCAGTGGTGAGGCGGACGCCGCGTATCTGTGGTCGCTGGGACTGGGGGAGCCCCACCCCGTCTCCGCGCTGCACGGCCGTGGCACCGGCGACATGCTGGACGCCGTCCTGGAGGCGCTGCCGGAGGCCCCGCGCGAGTCCTTCGGCGGGGGCGGCATCGGCGGTCCGCGTCGCGTGGCTCTCATCGGCCGCCCGAACGTCGGCAAGTCGTCCCTGCTGAACAAGGTGGCGGGCGAGGAGCGCGTCGTCGTCAACGAACTCGCCGGTACGACCCGTGACCCGGTCGACGAGCTCATCGAACTGGGCGGCGTGACCTGGAAGTTCGTCGACACGGCGGGCATCCGCAAGCGCGTCCACCTCCAGCAGGGCGCCGACTACTACGCCTCGCTGCGCACCGCGGCCGCCGTCGAGAAGGCCGAGGTCGCCGTCGTCCTGATCGACGGCTCCGAGTCCATCTCGGTGCAGGACCAGCGCATCGTCACGATGGCCGTGGAGGCGGGCCGCGCGATGGTCATCGCCTACAACAAGTGGGACACCCTCGACGAGGAGCGCCGCTACTACCTGGAGCGGGAGATCGAGACCGAGTTCGGCCAGGTCGCCTGGGCACCGCGGGTCAATGTCTCCGCGCGCACCGGACGGCACATGGAGAAGCTGGTCCCGGCGATCGAGACGGCGCTCGCCGGCTGGGAGACCCGCGTCCCGACCGGTCGCCTGAACGCCTTCCTCGGTGAGCTGGTCGCCGCCCACCCCCACCCGATCCGCGGCGGCAAGCAGCCCCGCATCCTGTTCGGCACCCAGGCCGGCACCAAGCCCCCGCGGTTCGTGCTCTTCGCCTCCGGCTTCATCGAGGCGGGCTACCGCCGGTTCATCGAGCGCCGGCTGCGCGAGGAGTTCGGCTTCGAGGGCACGCCGATCCATATCTCGGTGCGGGTGCGCGAGAAGCGCGGCAAGAAGAAGTAACGGACATGACGGAAGGGCGGCCCGGTGCGGGCCGCCCTTCCGTGTGTTCAGCCTCTGCGCGCCGGTGGCAGCGCGGCCGGGACGTGGTGCATCCCCGTGCCCTGCGGCCCGATGTGCCCGACGCGCTGCCACTGCGGCTGCTGGCCGTGGCCCTGGCGCGCACTCTGTGCCCCCGCGCTGTAGGCGGTGTACGAGCTGCTGAACGACCCCGGGCGGTGACCCCCGTACGAGCCCGTACTGCGCGGGATGTTCCCGAACGCGATGAACCCCAGCTCCTCCTCACCGCTGCGATCACCCGGCAGCGAGCGGAAGGACTTGACGTACTCGGCGTAGAGCGCGTCGTAGATCGGCGTGGGCGAGGGGCCGCCCTGATGGCGGGGAACGTCGTATGCATGCACGTATGTCCAAACGACCCCGCGGTCGAAGAGATGCGGCTGGCCGTGAAGGATCGCCTGCTCATCGGGGCGTCGGCAACGTCCCGGGGCGCGGGGCGGGCGCGCTCAGGTCCCCGCGAGAGGCAGTGCGGCCCCTACCAACTTCCCGTTCGCCGCGGCCTTGTCCAGTGCCTCCCGCAGCAGGTCCTCCCGGGGCTGGCGCCCGATCGAACCCACCGGTGCCGCGAACATCAGCACCTGCTGGTGCTTGTTTGCCGCGGCGCGCCAGCCGTCGGTCACCAGCAACGGCTGATGCGCCTGCCACCAGGCGACCGGCTGGCCGCCGTTGGTCCCGGGCTGGAGGACCGCGTGCAGTTGCCCCATGGCCAGCAGCACGGACCAGCCGTGCAGCACCGGCGGTACGTCGGCCAGCTCCGTCACCGGCATGAACCCCTGCTCGATGAGCAGCGGCAGGAAGTCGTCCCCGGCGCCGATCGCCCCGGGGCGCACGATGGGTCCGGTCGGTTCGACGACCAGGGCGGGGTGCAGTTCCCCGGCGATCAGCACCAGTCCGCTGGTCACGCCGAGCACGGCCTGCTCCGGCACGATCGACTCCGGCTCCAGATCGACCCGGTCGCCGGTGATGGACTTCACGGCACCCTGCAACTGCTCCTCGGTGACCTGGACGACCTGCGAGGGCAGGCAGGTGGCGTGGGCGAAGGCGAGGACTGCGGTCTCGTCCCCGATGAACAGGACGGTGCTGGTGCGCTCCTGTTCGGAGTCGCCCGGGGTGCGGCAGGACGTGCAGTCGTAACTGCCGGGGGCGTTCTCTCCGGCGAGCAGCCGGTCGGCTTCTTCGTCGCCGATCTCGGCACGTACCTCGTCGCTGACGTCGAGCATGCGCGGCACGGTTGGCTCCCTCGGGGTGCGGTGCGTGGCGGGGCCGGGTGGCTCCCGGCCCGTGAACCGGGCGGGTGCCGGGCTCATGAAGAAGACAACGGACGATCTGTGGCGGGAGTCACGCACTCGGGCGAACGGAATCGAACCATCCACAGCGCACGGTCACCTCGCGTGCGGAATCGCGTACTCATCGTCAACTCCTCGGAAACCCAAGGAAGTTGACTGCGTGGGGTGCGTCACAGATCGTCGGGGGTGGTGGTCGACAAATCCGGAAATCAGCGAATGAAGTGGGTGGCCGGAAATCGCCGATACCGGAGGTAACGGCGAACTGGCCTGGAGTGACAAGGAGTTGGTTGATGCCGACCGTGCGCCCTCCCTAGATTCCTCGGCCGTGTGCAACGAGCACCGCTCGGGTACGTCCGCCGGCCGCAACAAGCCGGCTCGCAGCACCACTCCGGCGGACGGGGGTGAGCGCGACTCACGCGCCCCATGGCGTGGGAGCGGCGCTTCGCCCTGGGGGACCCCGGGTCCTTCGAGAGGGAACTACATGTCCGAATGTGCCGATAACACTCACGGCAACGGTCTCAAGACGCAGCAGGCTCCGAACCGGAGCCGGACTCGTACGACGGCGGTCCTCGCCGGGGCGGCACTGCTCGCCCCGCTCGGGCTGCTGGCCGCCACCGGCAACGCAGTGGCGGCGGACGGCGGAGTGTGGGACCGCATCGCACAGTGCGAGAGCGGCGGCAACTGGCACATCAACACCGGCAACGGCTACTACGGCGGACTGCAGTTCGCCCCCTCCACCTGGCGCGCGTACGGCGGTACGGCCTACGCGCCGACGGCGGACCAGGCGAGCAAGGCCCAGCAGATCGCCGTGGCCACCAAGGTCCAGCGCGCCCAGGGATGGGGTGCGTGGCCGACCTGTTCGGCCCGTGCCGGAGCGTGGGGAGACGCACCCGCGGCGCCCGCCACCGGCTCGGCCCCCTCCGCCGCCACATCCTCCGCCAAGGCGGCCCCGTCGACTCCGTCGCGGACGCCGGAGCGTTCGGCGGGACACCCGAACCGCGGCTCGTCCCGCGGTGACCACACCGTCCGTGAGGGCGACACGCTGAGCGGCATCGCCGCCCGGCACGGAACCACCTGGGAGCGGCTCTACGCCGCCAACAAGTCCGTCATCGGCGGTGATCCCCATCTGATCGTGCCCGGACAGCGCCTCGCACTCTGAGTGCGTCGCCTGCCGCACCGGGCGTGGGGCCCCACTCGGTCCGCCGACCGGGTGGGGCCCCGGCGGTCGTCGGACGCGCCGCCCCGGCCGACCGCAATGAGCTGCCTAGCGTGCTGATATGAAATGCACACGACTCACGATCGCCCTGGCCGCCGCACTGTTCACCGCCGTTCTCCCGGGAACGTCGCACGCGGCGCAGCCAACGCACCCGACGCAGCACGTCCATACGGCGCCACCACCGGCCCCCGGACCGCCGCCCAAACCCGCGGCGTACGGCTGTGCCAAGGACCAGTGGCCCTGGGGCTGTGTCGCCAAGTGCGAGAGCGGCGGCAATTGGAGCATCAACACCGGCAACGGCCACTATGGGGGGCTGCAGTTCTCGCAGTCGACCTGGGAGGGCTTCGGCGGGGGGAAGTACGCCCCGCGCGCGGATCTCGCCACCCGCCAGGAACAGATCGCGATCGCCCGTAAAGTCGTGGCCGTGCAGGGATGGGGCGCCTGGCCGCATTGCTCCAGGCGGTACGGGCTCAAGGGCCGTATGCAGCTGGAGAGGCCCAGCGTCGTGGACCGCCTGACCTCGAAGACGTCGCAGCTCATCCGGAAGGGCTCGACCCGGTTCGGCGCGCTGCACGGCGCTCCCACTCGCCGCTCTCTCCACTGAACACGACCACGCCCCGCCGCAGTTCGTGGACGAGCGCCGCCCTGCCGCGCAGCACGCGCGGCAGGCGCTGCTCGGTGACGATCACGCAGGCGTCGAGTCCGCTCAGCAGTTCGTACGTCCGGGCCGCCACCGTGGGCGACATGCCCTGCGCGGGCTCGTCCACGAGTACCACGCGCGCGCGTGCCAGCAGGGCACGGGCGAGGGCGAGCATGCGCTGCTCGCCGCCGGAGAGGGTGCCGGCCCGGCGTGCGAGGAGGGGCGCGAGCCGGGGGTAGGCGTCGAGGGCGATGTCGTACGACTCGGCCGCGAGTTCGAGGTTCTCGCGCACGGTGAGGGAGCCGAACGTCGCCTGCCGCTCGGGTACCAGGCACAGTCCGCGGCGGGCCCGCTCGTCCGCGGGCATACGGGTCACGTCGGCGCCGTCCCACACCACCGCGCCGCCCGACAGGGGCACGGTGCCGGCCAGGGCGCGCAGCGCGGTCGTACGGCCGGATCCGTTCCGTCCCAGCAGCACGGTGAGGCCGGGGCCGGGGGCGACGAGGGTGACGCCGTGGAGGGCCTCCAGGGGGCCGTAGCGCACGCGCGCGTGGCGCAGGGAGATCGTGGTCATACGGCGGTCTCCTGGGAGCCCGCGAGGTCGAGCACGCGGTCGGGTGGGCCGGAGGCGACGATGCGGCCCGCCGCCATGACGTGCACGGTGTCGGCGAGGTCGGCGACCAGGTCGAGATCGTGCTCGACGACGAGCAGGCCCGTGCCGTCGGCGGCGAGGGCCTTCAGGACCCGGGCCAGTGCGTTGACTTCGGCGGTGTCGAGGCCGGCGGCGGGTTCGTCGAGCAGCAGCACGCGCGGGCTGCCCGCGAGGGCGCGGGCCAGTTCGACGCGGCGCAGTGTGCCGGTGGGGAGGTCCGCGGCGGGCATTGCCCTTACGGGGCCGTCGAGTCCGAGGAGGCCGAGGGCTCGCTCCACGGCCGCGGGGTCTCGGACCCGGCCCTGCTCGGCGCCTACGCGGACGTTTTCGGCGACGGTCAAGGAAGGGAACACGGCCAGTTGCTGGAAGGTGCGGGCGATGCCGAGGCGGGTGCGGGCGTGGGCGGGCAGGCGGGTGATGTCTCGGGTGCCGAGCAGGACTTGGCCGTGGGCGGGGCGGTGGGTGCCGGCCAGGCAGTGGAACAGGGTGCTCTTTCCGGCGCCGTTGGGGCCGATGATCGCGGTGATGTGGCCGGGTGGGACGGTGAGGGTGACGTCGTGGAGGGCGGTGAAGGTGTCGTAGCGGGCCTGGAGGTGGTGGGTGGTGAGGGTGGCGTCGTTGGGTGCGGGTGCGTGGTGGTGCACGCGGCCTTCGGCCGCGTTTGGGGTCCCATCCGCACCACCCGTGCTGCTTTCGTCGTCGGGTGCGGGTGGCCCCTGTGGGGGGTGAGCGCCGTCGGCGGCCGCGGCTCGTCGGGGCTGCGCCGTCAAACCCGCCGAGGTAGGCCCGGACGCAGGTCCTCGCTCCGGTGGCCGCAGTCGCCTCCGTACCTCCGCCCCCAACGCCGTGAGCCTCGCCCTTCGCCGCCGTCTCCCCGCCGCCGTCCGCAACGCCTCGTACGGCCCTCCAGGGAAGCGGCCCACCAGCACCGCCAGCACCCCGATCAGGGCCGCCGCCACCCCGCCCCGGGCGCCGGCGTCGAGGCCCACCAGGAGGGCTGCCGCGGCCAGGGCGCCCAGGGTGCTGTCGGCGCCCAGGACGACCACCGCGGCGAACCAGAGGAGGCCGCGGACCGGGTCGTAGGCGGCCGGGTCGAAGGCGCGTAGGCCCATGCCGAGCAGGCCGCCGCCCAGTGCCGCCAGGGCGGCGCCCGAGACGAAGGCCAGGAGCTTCAAGGAGGGCACCTGGACGCCTGCCGCCGACGCACCCGGCTCGTGGTCCCGCATCGCCGCCAGGGCCCGGCCCGTGCGGCCCCGGCGCAGCAGCCGGGTCGCCAGCAGGGCGGCCGCCAGGAGGGCCAGTTCCAGGACGTAGTAGGCGCGGTCGCCCTCGAAGCCGGCCGGGCGGCCCAGGGAGAGGCCCGAGATCGCGTACGGCTGGGTGAAGACGAAGCGGCTCACGCCGACGCCCACCGCGAACGTCGCCAGGGCGAGGGCCAGGCCCCGGCGGCTGATCGCCGGCCAGCCCGTGAGGAGACCCAGCGGAGCCACCAGGACGACCGCCAGCGCCAGTGCCGCGAGTTCCGGCAGGCGCGGCAGGCCTGGGAAGCGGCCCGCCGCCAGCAGGGCCGTGAACAGGGCGCCGAGGCCCGCGTAGGCCGCCTGTCCGAGGGAGATCTGGCCGCCCCGGCCCGTGACCACGACCAGGGACAGCAGCACCACGGCCAGCGCCGGGACCTGGACCGACGTGTGCAGGTCCGAGCCCGCGAAGCCCAGGGGGAGCAGGAAGAGAACCGTCGCCACGATCCAGGCGCCCGGCGGGGTCGGCACGCGCGCGGTGGCCGTGCGGGGCAGGGCGTCGCGGGTGCCGACGCGAGGGAGGGCCAGGGCCGCGATCAGCAGGGCCACGACGAAGAGGTTCGTGCTGACGGCCTGCAGGAGGGGCGCGCCCCAGCCGGAGGGGTGCAGGCGCGTCAGCTGGCTCTGGGCCACGCCGATGCCCAGCGCCGCGATCACCGCGACCGGCAGGCTGCGCATCCGCGCGGCCACCGCGACCGCGACCACCTCCATGACCAGCAGCGGCATGCCGTACGGGTCCAGACGGACGTACGGCGCCAGCAGCACGCCCGTCAGGCCCGCCGTGAACGAGCCGAACGCCCAGCCCGCCGCCGCCACCCGGTCGGCGTCGATGCCCCCGAGGACGGCCAGTTGCCGGTCGTCGACGACGGCACGGACCTCCCGCCCGAAGCGGGTCCAGCGGACGACAGCCCCGACCCCGGCCGCCAGCAGCAGCGCCACCGCCAGCTGACCCCACGGATCCGCCGACACCAGCTCCGGCGCGTCGTCCCGCGCCCCCTGGCCCCACAGCAGCGCCGCCCCGCCCACCAGCAGCACGAACACGCCGATGGACGCGACCAGGGTCTGCGCCGGGTCGCTGCCCAGGACCGCGAGCGGCCGGAAGACGAACCGTTCCAGCACCATCCCGATACCGGGCGCGACCACCAGCAGCGTCACCGTCGCGCCCGCCCACAGGGGCCAGCCCCACTCCACCACGCACTGCCGCAGCACATAAGCGCACACCATCGCGATCGCCCCGTGCGCGAAGTTCAGCACCCCGGTCGCGCGGTACGTCACGACCAGACCGATCCCGGTGAGCGCGGCGGCGCTGCCGACCGACAGGCCGGCCAGGGTGAGGTCGTACGTCAGGGAGGACATCAGTCATCCGCTTCAGTCATCCGCTTCGGCAGGCTCACAGATCGGGCACGGGCCAAGTTCGCCGCTCCTCACCAGCTTCGCATCGACCGGCACCGCCTCCGCCTTCCCGGCGACCAGCGGGCAGTCCGCGCGGTGCCAGAGGGTGCCGCCGGGCACCATCAGCAGGTCCGCGCTGACCGCGAGCGGCGCCGCGGCCGCCTGCCCGGCCTCCTCGGCGTCGGCGGACTCGGCGGCCACCAGAAGGCCGTAGAGCTCCTCCACGCGCGCGGCGGCGAGCGCGCCCCGGCCGTGGGTCAGCAGCACCGCCCCGGCGATGATCAGCGCGGCGCCGGGAATCGTGCAGGACGCGAGATACGGCAGCTGCCGCTCGGCGAACCGCTCGCCGGAGATGCCGTACCAGCCGATGACGCACAGCACCGCGCCCGCCGCGAGCGCGGCCCAGCCGGCCCACAGGACGGGGTGCACGGTCCGCAGTCGGGCTGTCCGCATCGCCGGCTCCCACACGTCGGGTTCGGGGCACGCACAGCGGGTTTCTGCGCTGTGCCTGTCCATGTCAGCCAATGGCTTGCACTATGCCCCCTGCAAGCTGACCCTGAAAGCACCGGGCGCACACGGCCCGGATCGACACCCGGTGGTGAGCCAGATGGTTCTCGGGAGCGACCTCAGGCGGAGCAATGTCCCCAAGGGGCGTCGCCCACGGGCGGCGGGACGGGGGACCGCGGTGGCGGCCGCCCTGCTCCTGTTCCTCGCCCCGGCCCTCGCGGCCTGCAGCGACGACGAGGGAGGTGGCGGCAACGCGACGCCGCCGACACCGACCGTCGAGCGGACCGAGCCGACCGAGCAGTCGCCGGCCGCGACGGCGCCCGCCGACGTGGGGGCCGCCGAGACGGAGATCAAGCAGAACTGGCAGAAGTTCTTCGACCCGGAGACGTCCCTGGAGGACAAGCAGACCGTCCTGGAGAACGGCGAACGGATGGCGCCGGTCCTGCAGGCGTTCAGCGGTGACGAGCGCGGCGGACAGGTCCAGGCGAAGGTCTCCAAGGTCGAGTTCACCTCGCCGACCGAGGCGAACGTGACGTACGACCTCACCCTGAAGGGCGCGACCGCCCTGCCGAACGCCTCCGGGACCGCGGTCGAACAGGACGGCACCTGGAAGGTGTCCGCCAAGACGCTGTGCGCGCTGGTCCAGTTGAGCGGCAATGGGTCGCCGATCCCGGGGTGCTGAGGCGGCGATCGCCGTGATGGTGCTGACTCTGAGTACGGCGTGCGGCAGCCGGCTGCCGGAGAGCGACTTCGAGCACCGCGACCGGAGCACGCCCTCGGCGACCGCGGCGGACCGCACCCCGATCCGCGTCGGCATCATCACCAGCGCCACCAGCCCCGTCGGCGGCAGCGCCTTCACCGGCCCGCGCGACGGCGCCAAGGCCTTCTTCGACCGCCTCAACGCGCGCGGGGGCATCGACGGGCGCCGGGTCGAGGTGCGCGAGTGCGACGACGGCGGCAGCGGCGTCGGCAACAACGAGTGCGTGCACGAGCTGATCGACGAGGAGAAGGTCGTCGCTCTGGTCGCCACCACCGCCCTGGACTACGCGGGCGCCTCCCGCGTCTCACGCGCGCGCGTGCCCGACATCGGCGGCCAGCCCATCGGGGCCGCCTACGACACCCATCCGCACCTGTACGGCATCTACGGCAGCCTCGCGCCCCGGAACGGCACCACCGGCTGGGACGGCAAGCAGTACGGCGGCACGGAGGTCTACCGCTACTTCAAGCGCGAGCACGGCGCCCGTACGGCCGCCGTCGTCTCCTACAACCAGCCCGCGTCCGCCGCCTACGCCCGACTCGTCGAGCGGGGGCTGAAGGCCGAGGGCTACAAGGTGGTCACCGAGCAGGTCGACTTCGCGCTGCCCAACTTCCGGGCGGTCGCCGCCGATCTGAAGGAGCAGGGTGCCGACCTCGTCTTCGACGCCATCGACAGCCACGGCAACGCCCGGCTGTGCGAGGCGATGGACGACGTGGGCGCCGACGTCACCGCCAAGGTCACGAACGTCCAGAACTGGACCTCCACCGTGGCCGAGGAGTACAAGGACTCCCCGCGCTGCCGCAACGCCCTGTGGGCGACCGGATCGTCCCGCAACTTCGAGGACACGGACCAGGACGCCGTACGGGAGTTCCGGGACGGCACCGTGGGCCTGCAGGCGCACTCGCAGTGGCAGTTGGAGGGCTGGGCCGCGGCGATGTGGTTCACGGACGCGGCGAAGTCGTGTGCCGGACAGGGCGTCACGCGCGCGTGTGTCGACGACTTCATGAACCGCAGCCAGGGGTACACCGCCGACGGCCTGCTGATCCCGGTCAGGTTCGAGCGGCTGGCCGAGCCGCCGAAGAGCCGTCGGACCTGTCTGTCCGTGGCCCGCTGGGAGGACGGCAGGGGCTGGGTCTCCCAAGGGGACATGAACAGCATGTGCTTCGAGGTCCCGCAACTGTCGTACCAGCCGTGACGGGCAACCAAAAGGCCGCATCGTCGGTCCAACCGACAGAGCACAGAGCCGAAGGAGGAAGCGCAGCGTATGACGCCCGTGTCGCAGGCAGTACCCCTGCGTGCCGACTGCATCGCGGATTCGGCCGGCGGGCTGACCTTCGACGTCACCTCGGCCGGGGTCACCGAGGCGGCCCACCTGGTGCTGCGGCACCGCGAGGGCCACGAGGAGGTCACCCTGCCCCTGGCCCCGGCCACGACGGGCCGCCTGCGCGCCGCCCTGCCGAGCAGTGTCGCCCTGCCGGAGGGGCACTGGGACGCGTACGCCTGTGTGACGGAGGGGGAGCCGCATCGCTTGGCTCCGGGTGCCATGAAGGTGCACTCCCTCGCTTCCCGAGTCCCCTACGAGACGCGACAAGGCAACCTGAGCGTCGAATGCCGGGTGCCGGCCACGCCTTTAGCTAGGGGGCTTGCTCGCTCTCAGGCTCGGGCTGCGGAGCCTCCAGGGCATGTGCCGGGTGGTGCAGATCGAACGCCGGGGACTCGGAGCGGATCCGCGGCAGCGCGGTGAAGTTGTGCCGCGGGGGCGGGCAGGAGGTCGCCCACTCCAGGGAGCGGCCGTAGCCCCAGGGGTCGTCGACCTCGACCTTCCTGCCGTACTTGGCGGTCTTCCAGACGTTGTAGAGGAACGGCAGCGTCGACATACCGAGCAGGAACGCGCCGATCGTCGAGACCGTGTTCAGCGCCGTGAAGCCGTCGGCGGCGAGATAGTCGGCGTAACGGCGGGGCATGCCCTCCGCGCCCAGCCAGTGCTGCACCAGGAACGTCGTGTGGAAGCCGACGAACAGCGTCCAGAAGTGGATCTTGCCCAGTCGCTCGTCGAGCATCTTCCCGGTGAACTTGGGCCACCAGAAGTGGAACCCGGCGAAGATCGCGAAGACGACGGTGCCGAAGACGACGTAGTGGAAGTGGGCGACGACGAAGTACGAGTCGGAGACGTGGAAGTCCATCGGCGGCGACGCCAGGATCACCCCGGTCAGTCCGCCGAACAGGAACGTCACCAGGAAGCCCAACGCCCACAGCATCGGGGTCTCGAAGGACAGCGAGCCCTTGATCATGGTGCCGGTCCAGTTGAAGAACTTCACGCCCGTCGGCACCGCGATCAGGAAGCTCATGAAGGAGAAGAACGGCAGCAGCACCGCGCCCGTGACGAACATGTGGTGCGCCCACACCACGATCGACAGACCGGTGATCGCCATCGTCGCCGCGACCAGCGTCAGATAGCCGAACAGCGGCTTGCGCGAGAAGACCGGGATGATCTCGCTGATGATGCCGAAGAATGGCAGCGCGATGATGTACACCTCGGGATGGCCGAAGAACCAGAACAGGTGCTGCCACAGCAGCGCCCCGCCGTTGCCCGCCTCGAACACCACCGAGCCGAACCGGCGGTCCGCCTCCAGCACCAGCAGCGCCGCCGCCAGCACCGGGAACGCCATCAGGATCAGGATCGACGTGAACAGCGTGTTCCACACGAAGATCGGCATCCGGAACATCGTCATGCCGGGGGCGCGCATCCCGATGATCGTGGTGATGAAGTTGACCGCGCCGAGGATCGTGCCGAAGCCCGCCAGCGCGAGGCCCATGATCCACAGGTCGGCGCCGATGCCGGGCGAGCGCTCCAGGCTGTTGAGCGGCGCGTAGGCGAACCAGCCGAAGGAGGCCGGCCCGCTCGGCACGATCAGCGAGCCCATCACGATCAGGCCGCCGAACAGGAACAGCCAGTACGAGAACATGTTCAGCCGGGGGAAGGCCACGTCCGGGGCGCCGATCTGCAGCGGCATCAGCTCGTTGGCGAAGCCCGCGAAGGTCGGGGTCGCGAACAGCAGCAGCATGATCGTGCCGTGCATGGTGAACAGCTGGTTGAACTGCTCGTTGCTCAGCAACTGCGTCCCGGGCCGGGCCAGCTCGGCCCGCATCAGCAGGGCCATGACGCCGCCGGCCAGGAAGAACCCGAACGACGTGATCAGGTAGAGATGGCCGATCTTCTTGTGGTCGGTGGTGGTCAACCAGTCGACGATCACCCGTCCGGGCTCTCTGGTCCGCTCGGGCAGTGCCGTCGCCCGTACGGTCTGCGTCCCCATCGCTCGCCCCTTCGCTCGTAGCGCCCCGGGCCCGCTGAAAGCCCGCGCCGCACGCGCCGACGCGAGCTCACGCCATGATGCTCGCGCCGACAGCGCTCCGACAGGGGGCGTACGGAGATCCTGTGGTGGAACCATGTACTTTCTGTGCGATACCGCCTCCCGGGGCCCGCGCGGAATCGGGGGAATAGGAGTCCGCCAGGGCCTCCGGGGACAGCTCCCCGGGAACTTTTCCGGCGGGCTATTGGCCGGGGCGGTGCGACACGCGGAAATTACGATCGAATGCCTGTGGAAGTGCCTGCGGAAGGCCTATGGATCCGCTCGTCCGTGTGACGAAGCGTGGCCGAAACGCGTGTCGTGATTCTGTGACAAAAGCGTGACCGGAGGGGGATGTGTGACCTGGATGGCCGCTACAAAGGTTCCCGGCCCACACTGGCCCGATCCTTCGCCCAGGCCCTAGCGTGGCGGCATGGCACCCATTCCGAAACCCCCTGCCGAACCCCAGGACAGCCCGGACGCATATGTCGGTCTCGACGCCGGCCGGGCCGAGCGACTCGCCCGTGACCGCGGGTGGTCGACGGTGCGTTCGCTGCCGCCGGGGGCGATCATCACCATGGAATACCGAAGCGGTCGCCTGAACTTCGAGGTCAAGGACGGCCAGGTGGCGCGAGCCTGGAAGGGCTGACGAAAAGGCTGACACAGGGCGACGGCCCCGGTTCCTGTCGAGGAACCGGGGCCGTCGCGCCGCGGGGTGGTCGTGCGTACCGAACCCGCGGTCCGGGAAGGTCAGCCGCCCGCGAGGGGGCGGGCCGCCGGGGCCGCGCCGCGGGTGACGCGGTCCGGGTGCGGCGGGCGGCGGCTGCCGATCGGGGTGACCGGAGTGCGCTCCGCGCGCGCCGTGTGCGGGCCGGGCGCCAGATAGACGGGCGCCCGGGGCGAGCGGGGCACGGGGGCCGATTCGCACGCCGCGACCTCGTCGTCGGCGGTCGTGGGGCGCGGCTTGAGCATCACGGGGGCCGCGACCGGGGTGGCCGACGGGGGTCCCCCCGCGCGAGCCGGTTCGGGAGCGGGGGAGGACGTGGCGCCGGCCCGGCGCTCGCGCCAGCGGTCGCGCAGGTCGAAGATCCAGCTCTCGGAGCGGGCGATCAGCGGCTCGAACCACGGCAGGGCGAGGAGGATCAGCAGGCCTGCGGCCCAGCCCAGCAGAACGTCGCTCAGCCAGTGCGTACCGAGGTAGACGGTGGACAGGCCGACGCCCAGCGAGGTCACCGCCGACAGGGCCGACAGCCAGCGGCGCGCTCTCGGGGTCGAGGCCAGATACGCCAGGATTCCCCAGGTCACCACGGCGTTGGCGGTGTGGCCGCTGGGGAATATATCGCCGCCCAGCCACATCTCGTTGGAGCCGACGGTCGTTGCGTAGTGCGGTCCGAGGCGGCCCATGCCGAGCTTCGCGGCGCCCACTGTGACGTTCAGCAGCAGCAGCGAGACGCCGAGCGCGAGCAGCGGCCGCAGCGTGTGCTGGCGCCAGGAGCGCCAGCCCAGCCAGGCCGCGACCATCACTGCGGTCGGGCCGCGCTGGCCGAGCACCACGTAGTAGTCGACGAAGGCGTGGATCTCCGCCCACTGCTGGTACGGACGGAAGAACATGACCTGCCAGTCGAGCCGGACCAGCCAGGAGGTGATGACGATGGCCCACACGATGGCCCCGTAGAAGGCCAGGGTCGATGCGAACAGCACGATCCTGTGCCGCGTCATCCGCGGCACATCGATGTGGGCCGGACGTTCCGGCTCCCGGTCCAGCCTGGCGAAGACCCGGTCCAGACGGGTCAGCTTTCGTTCGGTACGCACCCAATCGACGTTACAGCGAGTGAGCGCAGTTCAAGGGCGATTCCACGGCTTTGTGATGACGATGTGATGTGGGATTCCTCTCAGGAGGAGGTTTATTTCCAAGGAATCCGTAATCGCCGGGCGCTACATCCTTCAATTCCTTTGATCATTTCGGCAGCTCGTTTTTCGCTGCTTATGAATTGGTTCACCGAATGATGGGATGGAATTCCCCTGGAGCTCACCGCGGGAGGGGCGGCCGTGCGGTCGGACGTGGCGTACGCCACACGCGCTCTGTGCGGAGTCTGAGAGGTCCGCCACTCGGCGCCGACGCGGACTCGCGTACTCTGACGAGTCACTCGCCTTCGTTGCGCGGGCCGGAGACCACCGCTCCTCTCCGGCCGAGTCACGGGGAGTCCCCACCCCGTGAGCCCGCCGGGGCGAGGGAACATCTGGGAGGTACGTACATGTCCGGGACGACCACGGCCGCCGCTGCGCTGCGCCGTCGGGCGGCCGGGGCCGGTGCCAACCGCTGGGTCGTCCTGGTCGTCCTGTGCGTCAGCCTGCTCCTCGTCGCCGTCGACGCGACCGTGCTGCACGTGGCGGTGCCCGCCGTCACCGAGGACCTCAGGCCCGGCGCGATAGAACTGCTCTGGATCGTCGACATCTACCCGCTGGTCTGCGCCTCGCTGCTGATCCTCTTCGGCACGCTCGGTGACCGCGTCGGCCGCAGACGGGTCCTGCTTCTGGGGTACGGCCTCTTCGGCCTCGCCTCCGGCCTCGCGTCCCTCGCGCACGACCCACAGGTGCTGATCCTGGCCCGTGCCCTGCTCGGCGTCGGCGGCGCGATGATCATGCCCGCGACCCTGTCGATCCTGCGCCAGGTCTTCCCCGACCGGCGTGAGCGGGCCCTCGCGATCGGCATCTGGAGCGCGGTGGCCGCGGTGGGCGCGGCGGTCGGACCCCTGCTCGGCGGCTTCCTCCTCGAGCACTTCTGGTGGGGCTCGGTCTTCCTCGTCAACATCCCGCTGATGCTGATCAGCCTCCCGGTGGGACGACTGCTGCTGCCCGAGTCGAAGGGCGACGGCAAGGGCCCCTGGGACGTGGTCGGCGCGCTGATGGCGGCGGGCGGTCTGTTCGGTGTCGTCCTGGGCGTGAAGCGGCTCGGCGGCGGAGAGGCGGTGGCCAGCGTGTTCACAGTGGCGCCGCTGGTCGTCGGCGCGGTGCTGCTGGTTCTCTTCGTGCGACGGCAGCGGCGCCGGGAGTTTCCGCTGGTGGACCTGCGGATGTTCGCCCGGCCGGCCTTCAGTACGTCCGTCGGGTGCATCGTGCTGGCGATGCTCGCGCTCGTGGGACTCGAACTGATCGCCGCGCAGTATCTGCAGCTGGTGCTGGGACTGTCGCCGCTGGAGACGGGGCTACGGCTGCTGCCGCTGACGTTCGCGGCGATGGCGTCCGGCCTCGCGGGGGCGCGGATGCTGCGGCGGTTCGGGCCCCGGCGGATGGTGTGCGCCGGGTTCTGTCTGACGGCCGTCGCGGTGCTGCTGCTGACGGCCATGGGCGGCGAGGACAATCCCGCGCTGCTGCTGTCCGGGTTCGTGCTGCTGGGCTTCGGGCTGGAGACGACGCTGTTCGGGGCGTACGAGTCGATGCTGAGCGAGGCTCCGCCCGAGCAGGCCGGTGGGGCGGCGGCGATCGGCGAGACGTCGTACCAGCTGGGTGCGGGGATCGGCATCGCGCTGCTGGGCAGCGTGATGAACGCGGCGTATGCCCCCGGGCTGACGAGCGTGTCGGGTGTTCCTTCGTCGGCCTCCGCGGCGGCTTCGCACTCGTTGGGGGAGGCCTACGAGGTTGCTGCGCAGCTGGGCGGGCCTGCGGGGGTGGCCCTGCAGCGGGCGGCTCGGGACTGTTTTGTGCACGGGCTGCATGTGACGTTGCTGGTGAGTGCGGGGTTGTTGCTGCTGGGGGCGGTGATGGCGTTGCGGTTGCCGCGGGTCATGCAGTGTGAGGCGCCTGCCGTGGAGTTGCCTGCGCAGAGGGAAGTCGCGGAGTCCCGCGTCTCGGTGTGACCAACCTTCTCCCGCCCACGCACCACCCGTTTCCAGTTCGTTGATGGGTGGACCTCTCCTGTGGGGGCTGGTCGCCGTCGGCGGCTTGCGGTGTGTGGGCGGTCGCGTGTGTGGAGCGGTTGCGTGTGTGGAGCGTTGCGTGTGGGGGGCGCGTGCGTGGGGCGGTCGCGGTTCGTGGAACTGCTGTGGTCCGTAGGGCGACCGTGGTACCTGGGGTGGTCGCGGTGTGTGCGGCGGCCGCGGTTCGTGAGGCTGTCGCGGTGCGCGGGGCAACCTACGTGGGGTGGTCGCGGTGCGTGGGGCAGCCGCGGTTCGTGGAACAGCCGTGATGCGCGGAAGAGCCGCGGTTCGTGGGAACGGCCGCGGCATGTGGAAACCGCCGCGGCATGGGAATCCGCCGCGGTGCGTCGGAGTCGTACTGGACGTGCGGGACACTGCGTCGTAGCGTCTGCGCAGAGTCGTAACTAGCGGCGCTAGTTTTAATCCTTGCCGGAGGGTGTCCCATGTCCGCGTCCTCGAAGTTGCCACCGTTCGACCCTGCCGACCCCCTCGGCATCGACGATCTCCTGGAGCCCGAGGACCTGGCGATTCGGAGCACCGTGCGGGAATGGGCCGCGGACCGGGTGGTGCCGTATGTCGCCGAGTGGTACGAGAAGGGCGAGCTGCCCGGGATTCGTGAGCTCGCCCGGGAGCTCGGGGGGATCGGCGCTCTCGGGATGTCCCTCGACGGGTACGGGTGTGCCGGTGCCTCCGCCGTGCAGTACGGGCTCGCCTGTCTGGAGCTGGAGGCCGCCGACTCCGGGATCCGGTCGCTCGTCTCCGTGCAGGGCTCCCTCGCCATGTACGCCATTCACCGGTTCGGGAGCGAGGAGCAGAAGCAGGAGTGGCTGCCTCGGATGGCTTCCGGTGAGGTCATCGGGTGCTTCGGGCTGACCGAACCGGATCACGGGTCCGACCCCGCCTCGATGCGGACCTACGCCAAGCGGGACGGTTCCGACTGGGTGCTGGGCGGGCGCAAGATGTGGATCACCAACGGGTCCGTCGCCGGGGTCGCCGTCGTGTGGGCGCAGACGGAGGAAGGGATTCGCGGGTTCGTCGTGCCCGCCGGCATCTCCGGGTTCTCCGCGCCGGAGATCAAGCACAAGCTGTCCCTGCGCGCGTCCGTGACCAGCGAACTCGTGCTCGACGACGTACGGCTGCCCGCTGAGGCCGTGCTGCCCGAGGTGGTCGGTCTGAAGGGGCCGCTCAGCTGTCTCTCGCACGCCCGCTACGGGATCGTGTGGGGTGCCATGGGTGCGGCGCGATCCTGTTTCGAGGCCGCCGTCGAATACGCGAAGACGCGGGAGCAGTTCGGTCGGCCGATCGGTGGCTTCCAGCTCACCCAGGCCAAGCTCGCCGACATGGCGCTCGAACTGCACAAGGGGATTCTGCTCGCCCATCATCTGGGGCGGCGCATGGACGCCGGCCGCCTGCGTCCCGAGCAGGTCAGCTTCGGCAAGCTCAACAACGTCCGCGAGGCCATCGACATCTGCCGTACGGCCCGGACGATTCTCGGTGCCAACGGGATCTCGCTCGAATACCCCGTGATGCGGCACGCGACCAACCTCGAATCGGTGCTCACCTACGAGGGCACCGTCGAGATGCACCAGCTCGTGCTGGGCAAGGCGCTCACCGGACTCGACGCCTTCCGCTGATCCCCACCAGGGGGCAGGGCCGGCGAGCGGCCCTGCCTCAGCTCTGGTTGTAGAAGCCGTCCGTGCGGTGCTGCGACGCCTCCCCGCTGATGATCTCCGTGTCGGCCGGAGTCAGCAGGAACACACGGTTGGACACGCGGTCGATCGAACCGCGCAGACCGAAGATGAGCCCCGCCGCGAAGTCGACGACGCGCTTGGCGTCGGCCGGCTCCATGGCCGTGAGGTTCATGATGACCGGGACCCCGTCCCGGAACAGCTCGCCGATGGCGCGGGCGTCCCGGAAGCTGTCCGGAGTGACCGTGCCGATACGGCGGCCCTTCTCCTCGGCGACATCCGTGGCCACCTTGACCCGCGGGTCGGTGACCCAGGCGTCCCCGGGCTCGGTCCCTTCGGAGTAGTCGTCGTCGTAGTAACGCTCGTCATCGTTGTCGTCAACGAGGCCCAGCCAGGCACTCGCCTTGCGCACCGATCCCATGGACGCCTCCTCTCACAGCGGTCTCTCTTACATTCCGCATCCCTATGGTCATCCATGATGCGGACGTCGTGCCAAGTGGATAGACGCCGCGCGGGGGGTTTGTGACGGTACTGGTGCACAGCGAATCCGTCGAGAGCCCGTGTCCCCCAAGGGGCATGCCACGTACGGCTGCTGACTGTGAGTGAAATATGATTCTTCACGGCGTATGGGTGACGCTGGGTGCGTACGGGTGAACGGGCCTGCCGTGGCCATCTGTACCAAGGTCGATACGATGCGGCAGCTCAGGGCAGTGAGAAGCGTCGTAAGAACCACGGGGGGCGTCGTGTTCGGAATCGTCAGGCCATGTCGTCATCGGCTCGGGGAGAAGCTCACCGGTGAATGGATGGCGCATTTGTGCGGGTTGTGCCTCTCGTTGCGCGGGGACCACGGTCAGTTCGCGCGGATCGTCACGAACTACGACGGCCTTCTCATCTCTGTTCTGACGGAGGCTCAGGCCGAGAAGAACAGTGGAATGCGGCGTACGGCGGGACCGTGCGCGTTGCGCGGGATGCGGACCGCGTCCGTCGCCCAGGGTGAGGGCGCGCGGCTCGCCGCCGCCGTCTCGCTGGTGCTCGCCTCGGCCAAGGTGCGGGACCACGTGGCCGACGGGGACGGGCTGCTGGCCCGTAAGCCCGTGGCGCTCGCCGCGCGCCGGGTGGCCTCCGGCTGGGGTGCGGCGGGTGCCCGTACCGGGTCCGCCGTCGGGTTCGACACCGCCGTACTCGTCGACGCCGTGGACCGGCAGGTCGGCATCGAGGCGCTCGCCGGGCCCGGCACGCCGATCCTCGCCGTCACCGAACCGACCGAGACGGCGACCGCCGCCGCCTTCGCGCACACCGCGATCCTGGCCGGACGGCCGCACAACGCCGAGCCGCTCGCCGAGGCCGGGCGGCTCTTCGGACGGCTGGCGCACCTCCTGGACGCCGTGGAGGACCAGGCGGCCGACGCCGAGTCGGGTGCCTGGAACCCGCTCACCGCGACCGGAACCTCGCTGCCCGAGGCGCGCCGGCTCGCCGACGACGCCGTACGGGGGGTGCGGCTGGCGCTGCGCGAGGTCGAGTTCGGCGATGCCAAGCTCGCGCATCTGCTGCTCGTGCACGAGCTGCGGCGGTCGGTGGACCGGGCGTTCGGCACGGTGCCGATGTGTGCGTCGCATCAGCCTGGGCCCTACGGGCAGCCACCGCAGGGGCAGGGACCGTACGGGGCGCCGCAGAATCCGTATGCCGGACAGAACCCGTACGCGGGAGGGAACCCGTACGCGGGCGGTGGGGGAGTGCCCGGTGGTGGTGGCCATGGGGGTCATGGTGGTGGCGGGGGTGGGGACTTCGGTGGGTTCGGTGGTGGGCCTGCCGCTCAGCCGCCGAAGGGGCGGCGGGGATTCTGGGCCGGCTGCGGGATGTTCTGGCTGCTGTGCTGCACCTGCAAGCTGTGCTGCGCGAAGGAGTACGAGGGGCCGTGGTCCCGCAAGAAGCGCGAGGGCTGCTGCCGTGACTGCGACTGTGACGGCTGCGACTGCTGCTGCCCCTGCGACGGCTGCTAGGGCCCGTCTCGCGGTCCCTGGAGGGGTGTCCGCAGAGGCGACTTCCGGACATCCCTGAAGTATGGGCGGCCGATGGTGGGGGAGGCGCCCGGGTTGGGCTCAGGTAGTCCACGGGAGCGTCGGCCGGTTGTATTGGTGTGCGAGGGGGCGTGCGGCGAACGGGACTTCGACCCGGCCGTCGAGGCGGAGCGTGATCTGCGGCGAGTGCAGGGCTGACCGGGGCAGAGACGGCCAACTCGCACAGATCGTTCAAAGATTGACGGCCGAAAGGCGCCCTTGCGGCTACCCACTGTTCGGCCGAATACTCCCCCTCAGCGCTTGTCAGGGGCACGGCGTGTTCGGAATCCGGACGTGCGGCCGTCTGACTGCGCCTCACGGGCCCCACCCCACGCGGGCCCCCGACTTCCCTTGGAGGGAACGAAACGTGAGGATCAAGCGCACCACCCCCCGCAGTGGCATTACGAGACGGACCCGGCTGATCGCCGTTTCCTCCGGCCTCGTGGCCGCAGCCGCGATCGCGATCCCCAACGCGACCGCCGCCGACTCTCCCACCACCTTCAGCGCCGCCGAGCTCAAGAGCGCCAGCGGCTCCGTGCTGAAGGCCGACATCCCGGGCACCGCCTGGGCGGTCGACAGCAAGACCAACCGCGTCATGGTGACCGTCGACAGCACGGTCTCCCAGGCGGAGATAGCGAAGATCAAGGAGCGGGCGGGCAGCAACGCCGACGCGCTCACGATCAAGCGCACCGCCGGCAAGTTCAGCAAGTTCATCCAGGGCGGCGACGCCATCTATGCGAGTAGCTGGCGCTGCTCGCTCGGCTTCAACGTCCAGGACAGCAGCGGCAACCAGTACTTCCTGACGGCCGGCCACTGCACCGACGGCGCCGGGACCTGGTACTCCAACTCCGGCCGCACCACGGTCATCGGCTCGACCGCGGGCTCCAGCTTCCCGGGCAACGACTACGGCATCGTGCGCTACTCCGGGTCCGTCAGCCGGCCCGGCACCGCGAACGGCGTGGACATCACCCGCGCGGCCACGCCGGCCGTGGGCACCACCGTCATCCGCGACGGCTCCACCACCGGTACGCACAGCGGCCGGGTCACCGCCCTCAATGCGACCGTCAACTACGGCGGCGGCGACGTCGTCGGCGGTCTGATCCAGACCACCGTCTGCGCCGAGCCCGGCGACTCCGGCGGTTCGCTCTACGGCAGCAACGGCACCGCGTACGGTCTGACCTCCGGCGGCAGCGGCAACTGCACCTCCGGTGGCACGACCTTCTTCCAGCCGGTCACGGAGGCCCTGAGCGCCTATGGCGTCAGCGTCTACTGACGTTCGGTCGCACGCCGGTATCCGTATGGCCTGATCCGTATGGCCTGATCGGCGTGGATTGACCTACGGCCAGCAGCATTCGAGCCCCCGCACGCAACTGTCGTGCGGGGGCTCACCCTTGTGTCCGGGCCGGATACCTGGGGGCGTGATGGTCGAGGAGAGCTCCTCGTTGACGCTGCCGATTCCGGTGTTGGTGCTTCCGATTCTGGTGGATTTGTTGCGGTTTATGGAAAAGGGGGCGCGGGTCGAGGTCTTCGGTTTCGGGGATGTGGAGGGTCGAATTCAAGACAGGAGTAGACCTTACGCACTGCCTATGAGTAGCTTGCTCCTGGTGTTTGCTGAGTGAAGAGAGCGGGTGTGACTGTGCACGGTCAAGGTGGCGAGGGGCGTGCAACCGTGTTCTACGCGCGTCCGGAAGTCGACCTTGTGCGCTCCCTGCAGGCATCGGAATAGTGAGCGTTGTTCAACCGGCCCGGACGCGGCATTTGTTGTGAGCCGCCTTCGTGGCCGTACGCCTTCCGGTTCGTGAGGTCCCCACAACCTCTCGGGCCGACCCCCCACAGGAGGACGTAAGTTGAAGCACCGACGCATACCCAAGCGGCGTGCAGCCGTGGCAGGTGCGGGCATCGCCGCGCTGGTTGCCGCGGGAGTGACCTTGCAGACTGCGAACGCCAGCGAGACGCCTGAGGCGTCCACGCCGAAGACGCTGTCGGTCGGCGCGGCCGGAAAGCTCGCCTCGACGCTGGCGAAGGACCTCGGCGCCGATGCCGCGGGGACCTACTACGACGCGCAGACCAAGAACCTGGTCGTGAACGTCCTCGACGAGGCCGCCGCCGACGCCGTCGAGGCGGCCGGCGCCAAGGCCAGAGTCGTCGAGAACTCCCTCGCCGAGCTGAAGAGCGCCCGTACGACGCTCAAGCAGGACGCGACCATTCCCGGCACCGCCTGGGTGACGGACCCGGCGACCAACAAGGTCGTCGTCACCGCCGACCGCACGGTGTCCGACGCCGAGTGGGCCAAGCTCGGCAAGGTCGTCGACGGGCTGGGTGCCACGGCGGAACTCAAGCGGACGAAGGGGGAGTTCAAGCCCTTCATCGCGGGTGGTGACGCCATCACCGGTGGCAGCGGGCGTTGCTCGCTCGGCTTCAACGTCGTCAAGGGCGGTGAGCCGTTCTTCCTGACCGCCGGGCACTGCACCGAGGGCATCACGGAGTGGTCGGACGCGGACGGCAACGCGATCGGCACCAACGCGGACTCCAGCTTCCCGGACAACGACTACGGGCTGGTCAAGTACACCGCCGAGGTCGACCACCCGAGCGAGGTCAACCTCTACAACGGCTCCTCGCAGGCCATCAGTGGTGCCGCCGAGGCCACCGTCGGTATGGCCGTCACGCGGAGCGGTTCGACCACCCAGGTGCACGAGGGCAAGGTCACCGGCCTGGACGCCACCGTGAACTACGGCAACGGTGACATCGTCAACGGGCTGATCCAGACCGACGTCTGCGCCGAGCCCGGTGACAGTGGTGGCTCGCTGTTCTCCGGTGACAAGGCGATCGGGCTCACGTCCGGTGGCAGCGGTGACTGCACCTCCGGTGGGGAGACGTTCTTCCAGCCGGTGACGGAGGCGCTGTCGGCCACGGGTACTGAGATCGGCTGATCGTTCGTCGCTTCGTGAAGTCCCGCCCCTGTGTGTGAGGGGCGGGACTTTTCGTGTGGTGTGCGGCTTTGGTGCCGGGTGCCTGCGGCGCCTGTGCCGGTTCGGTGGGGGTTCGCGTAGCGCCTGAGGGTGGTGGGTGGTCGGGGCCGGGGGGGGGGGGGGGGGGGGGGGGGGGGGGGGGGGGGGGGGGGGGGGGGGGGGGGGGGGGGGGGGGGGGGGGGGGGGGGGGGGTGTCCGTCCTCGGTCCGGTGGTGGGCGTACTGCCAGGAGGTGCCGTTTCTTGACACCGGACTCTGCGGGCGGACACCCCCCGACGCGTCCCCTCGCGGCCGTACGCGGCTGCGGGTGTGTTCGGCCGGGCGGCTACGGCTTCTGGGGCGGGGGCGTTCGCAGTCGTGCCGCCAGTAGCGTGATCGCGGTTCCTGCCGCAGCCCAGGCCGAGAGGACCAGGAGTGAGGCGGTTGTGTCGTTGCCCTTGAAGTAGGCGATCGAGCGGGTGGCCCATGTTCCCGCGCCCGGTGGCAGGGCCGGGCCGATGTCTCTCCAGAACGGGGGGAGCAGTGGGGGTGGGAGGGCGCCGCCCGCGCTGGGGTTGCCCAGGATGACGATGATCAGGATGACCAGGCCGATGCCCGCCAGGCCGAAGATGGCCTGGAAGGCGAGCGTGGCCGCGCCCACCGCGAAGATGATCAGGGCGCCGACACCCCAGAGTGCGGCGATGCTGCCGGGGAGGGCGCCCAGGATCGGGCCGACGATCAGGGCGCCGCCGAGGCCGCCGACCAGGGCGACCACGGCCATGGCGATGAGGCGGATCACCGAGCGTCTTGGGGTGGGGCGGCCGGCGCCCGAGCTGATCGTCATGATCGAGGCGCAGAGGTAGCCGCCCACGCACCAGCCCACGGTCACGTAGAAGGACGTGAGCCCGTTGGCGTCGTGGCGGTCGGCCGGGGCCACGTCGATGGTGCGCAGGGTGCGAGCCTCGGATTTCTCCAGGGTGGTGAGCAGGGACTCCAGGGTGGTGGCCAGTACCTTTCCGCCTCCGGTGGCGACCAGGAGGGTGTCGGTGGTGCCGGTCGGGTCGAGCAGCAGGGCGCCGTCGATGTCGCGGTTCAGGATCTGCTTGCGGGCCGTCGCTTCGTCGGCCACGGCGCGCGGGTCCAGGGGATCGCCGGGCAGGTTCTCGAGGCGGGTCACCGCCTGCTGGGCGGCGGCTTGGGGTGCCACGACCCCGAAGGGCACGTCCTTGGGCTTCGGGTCGTGGAGCGCTCCTACATAGGAGGCGATGAAGAGCAGGGCGAGGGCGACCACGCCGGTCACGAGCAGCGTGGCCCGGGGGGTGACGGCGTCCTTCACCTCGGCCATGAAGGAGCTGGGAGGAGGGGTGGCGCCCTGGGTCTGCGTCATGCCCCCACGGTCCGGGCCGTGCGGTGTTTGTGCAGGTGGGAGGCGGCCGAACGGATGTCGTACGGATGTTCGAGAAACGGTCCGGAAATGGTCTATGGTGGGGGTGGGAGAGTTGGGAACTGATGTTCGATGGCTGGTGTTCGACCGGTCATCGGGCTCATGAGTCGGGAGGTGCGTGTGCCGGGTTTCACGCATCTGCACACCGTCTCCGGGTTCTCCCTGCGGTACGGCGCCTCGCACCCGGAGCGGCTGGCCGAGCGTGCCTCCGAGCGGGGTATGGATGCCCTGGCTCTCACCGATCGGGACTCGCTCGGGGGTGCGGTTCGGTTCGCCAAGGCCTGTGCGGCGGCGGGGGTGCGGCCGTTGTTCGGTGCGGAGCTGGCTGTGGAGGAGTTCGGACTCTCGGGGGCGGAGGAGTCCGTGGGGCGGCGGCGCCGGGTTCCGGTGCGGGGTGGTGTTTTCGTTGATGAGTCGACGCCACGGGTCACCTTTCTCGCCCGGGACGGGGCCCGGGGGTGGGCTGATCTGTGCCGGATCGTTTCGGCCGCGCATGCCGGTGAAGGGCCGCCGCTGCTGCTTCGGCATGACAATCGGGGGGACGGTCTGATCGTTCTGCTCGGGGCCGACTCCGATGTGGGGCGTGCGCTTGCCGCCGGTCGTCCCGATCGGGCGGCCCGGCTGCTCGGTCCCTGGCGGGAGGTCTACGGGGACTCCCTGCGACTGGAGGCCGTCTGGCACGGGCGTAAGGGCACCGGTCCGGGATCACTGAGGCTGGCCGCCCGTACCGTCGGCTTCGCCGCCGAGCAGCGGGTGCGGCCTGTGCTGAGCAATGCCGTCCGGTACGCGGATCCTGGTCTGGGGCCGGTCGCCGATGTGCTGGACGCCGCGCGCCGGCTCGTGCCCATCGACTCCACCAAGGAGCTGGACTCCGGTGAGGCCTGGCTCAAGGGTGCGGGGGAGATGGTGCGGGTCGCCGAGCGGGTCGTCGAGGCCGCGGGCTTTCGGCGCGATGCCGCGTACCGGCTGCTGGAGCAGACCGGGGCCGCCGCCGCCGAGTGTCTCGTCGATCCCGAGGACGACCTCGGCATCGGCAGCGTTCACTTCCCCGAGCCGTATCTCGTCGGTGCCGGGCAGCGCACCGCCCAGCGGGCGCTGGCCTCACGGGCGGTGGCGGGCATGGTGCTGCGCGGCTATGACGGGCGGCGCGCGTACTGGGAGCGGATGCATCAGGAGCTGGACATCATCGCCCATCACGGGTTCGCTTCTTATTTTCTGACGGTTGCTCAAGTCGTGGATGACGTACGGAAGATGGGGATTCGGGTGGCCGCCCGTGGGTCCGGGGCGGGGTCGCTCGTCAACCATCTGCTCGGCATCGCGCACGCCGATCCCGTGGAGCACGGGCTGTTGATGGAGCGCTTCCTGTCCAAGCGGCGGCTGGTGCTGCCCGATATCGATGTCGATGTGGAGTCCGCGCGGCGGCTGGAGGTCTATCGCGCGATCATCGACCGGTTCGGGAGGGAGCGGGTCGCGACCGTATCGATGCCGGAGACCTATCGGGTGCGGCACGCGATCCGGGATGTGGGTGCGGCTCTGTCCATGGACCCGGCCGACATCGACCGCATCGCCAAGTCCTTCCCGCACATCCGGGCGCGGGACGCCCGGGCCGCCCTGGATGAACTGCCCGAGCTCAGGAAACTGGCGGGGGAGCGGGAGAAGTACGGCAAATTGTGGGAGCTGACGGAGGCTCTTGACGCCCTTCCGCGGGGCATCGCCATGCATCCGTGCGGGGTGCTGCTCTCCGACGCCTCGCTTCTTTCCCGTACGCCCGTCATGCCGACCAGCGGTGAGGGCTTCCCCATGTCCCAGTTCGACAAGGACGACGTCGAGGACCTCGGGCTGCTCAAGCTCGATGTGCTGGGCGTGCGGATGCAGTCGGCGATGGCGCACGCGGTCGCGGAGGTGGAGCGGGTCACGGGGGAGCGGATCGATCTGGACGCGCTCGACTTCGAGCGGGGGGAGGGTGATCCGGAGACGTACCGGCTCATTCGTTCTACGGAGACGCTGGGCTGCTTCCAGATCGAGTCGCCGGGGCAGCGGGACCTGGTGGGGCGGCTTCAGCCGGCCACCTTCCATGATCTCGTCGTCGATATCTCGCTCTTCCGGCCAGGGCCGGTCGCCGCCGACATGGTGCGGCCGTTCATCGAGGCGCGGCACGGGCGGGCGCCGGTGCGCTATCCGCACCGGGATCTGGAGGAGCCGCTGCGGGAGACGTACGGGGTCGTCGTCTTCCATGAGCAGATCATCGACATCGTGCACATCATGACCGGGTGTGGGCGGGACGAGGCGGATCGGGTGCGGCGGGGGTTGTCGGATCCCGAGTCGCAGGGGCGGATCCGGGTGTGGTTCGCGCAGCACGCGGCGGCCAAGGGGTATGACGCGGAGACCATTCGGCGGACCTGGGAGATCGTCGAGGCCTTCGGGTCGTACGGCTTCTGCAAGGCACACGCGGTCGCCTTCGCCGTGCCGACGTATCAGTCGGCCTGGCTGAAGGCCCATCATCCGGCCGCCTTCTACGCGGGGCTGCTCACCCATGACCCCGGGATGTATCCGAAGCGGCTGCTGCTGGCGGACGCACGGCGGCGTGGGGTGCCGATCCTGCCGTTGGACGTGAATGTGTCAGGCGTCGCACACCGCATCGAACTGGTGTCTGAATCCGGGGGGTCGGGGAAGGTCTGGGGGCTGCGGCTCGCCCTCTCCGATGTGTACGGCATCAGTGAGGCCGAGGCGGCGCGGATCGCGCAGGGGCAGCCGTATGCCTCGCTGCTCGACTTCTGGGAACGGGGGCGGCCCAGTCGTCCGCTTGCCCAAAGGCTCGCGCAGGTCGGCGCGTTGGACGCCTTCGGGGCCAACCGGCGTGATCTGCAACTGCACCTGACCGAGCTGCACCGGGGGGCCAGGGGTGGCGGCGGGGGCCAACTGCCCCTGGGCGGGGGGCGGAAGACGGCGCCGGCCGGGCTGCCCGATCTCAGCTCGGCGGAGCGGCTCAGTGCCGAGCTGGGTGTGCTGTCGATGGATGCCTCGCGCAATCTGATGGACGATCACCGGGCCTTCCTCGACGAGCTGGGTGTCGTTTCGGCGAAGCGGCTGCGCGACGCCCGGCACGGGGAGACCGTGCTGGTCGCCGGCGCCAAGGCGGCCACCCAGACGCCGCCGATCCGGTCCGGCAAGCGGGTCATCTTCAGCACCCTGGACGACGGGACGGGCCTGGTCGACCTCGCCTTCTTCGACGACTCGCACGACGCGTGCGCCCACACCGTCTTCCACTCCTGGCTGCTGCTGGTCCGGGGGGTCGTGCAGCGGCGCGGTCCGCGCAGTCTGAGTGTGGTGGGTGCCGCCGCCTGGAACCTCGCCGAGCTGATCGAACTGCGCGACGAGGGCGGCCTGGACGTGGTGGCGGCGCGGCTGGCGGAGCCCGTGCCGGTGCCGACCGGGGACGGCGGGGATCCGGCGCACGGCCGGCGGATCCACCTGCCCACCGGATACGAACTCAACCCGTGGGCCGATCTGCGCCCGGCGGGTCAAGCGCCTTCACAGGTACGGAAGTTGTGGCACCAGAGTCCGGGGAGTGCGGGATGACCATCCTCTGCGTACGTTTCCAGCTGCCGCCGATGCACGAGGCGGCCCTGCCCGGGCTGCTCGGACTGCTCGAGGACTTCACGCCGGTCGTTCAGGCGCTGCCGCCGGACGGGGCGCTGGCCGATCTGCGGGGCGCCGAACGGTACTTCGGGCGCGGCGCGGTCGAGCTGGCCTCGGTGATCCGGGTGCGTGCCCTCGCCCACCACGGCGTCGACTGCGTGATCGGCGCCGGGCCGGGCCCGATGCTGGCCCGTGTCGCCCTGCGGGACGCCCGGCCGGGGGTGACCTGCGTCGTCCCTGAGGAGCCGGACGCCGTCGCGGAGTTCCTCGCCGGGCAGCCCGTCGGCGCGCTGCCCGGCGTCGGCGCCGCGACCGCCCGCACCCTGTGCGAGTACGGCCTCGACACCCTCGGTCTGGTCGCCGCCGCACCTCTGTCCACGCTCCAGCGCCTGGTCGGCGTGAAGGCCGGCCGTGAGCTGCGGGAGAAGGCGAGCGGAATCGACCGCGGGCGGGTGGTGCCGAACGCCGTGTCGCGGTCACTGGCCACCGAACGCCCCTTCACCCGCGACGAGTTGGACCCCGACCGGCACCGCCGCGCCCTGCTCTCCGCCGCCGAGGAACTGGGCGCCCGGCTGCGCGCCCTGGACAAGGTCTGCCGCACCCTGACCCTCACTGCTCGCTATGCCGACCGCTCCTCGACGACCCGCAGCCGCACCCTGAAGGAGCCGACGGCCCACTCGGCGGCGCTGACCAGGGCGGCCTACGGCATGTACGACGCCCTCGGCCTCCAGCGCGCCCGCGTCCGTGCCCTCGCCCTGCGCGCCGAGGGTCTCGACCCCGCCGAGCACGCCTCTCACCAGCTCTCCTTCGACCCGCTCGACGACAAGGCCCGCCGCATCGAGGAGGTCGCGGACCGCGCGCGAGCGAAGTTCGGGCCGCATGCGGTGATGCCGGGGGCGCTCGCTCGCCGCTCAGGGCTCAGTTGGCCCACGGCGGCGTGATGCGTGTGCCGTCGGCCAGCTCCGCCGTCAGGCCGATGGATGTGGTGACCCAGGTGACGGCGGTCCGGTCGGTCGGGTTCTCCACGGCCAGGGTCGCGCCGGGGTTGATGATCAGGGTGTCGCCCGCCGTGATCCGGTCGGTCCGGTCGTCGAGCGTGATCAGCAGCTCGCCGTCGAGCAGGTGCAGGATCTCCTCCCGGTTGACGGTGTGGGCGGGCGCCTTGGTCCCTGCCGGGATCTCGCCGCGCCAGGCGCACAGCTCCTTGCTGCCGGTGCGGGGGGTGGCGTACGAGACGAAGCGGGCGCCGTGGATTTTGTGGGTGACGGCTTCGGATGCGCGGATGACCGGCACGGGTGCCTCCTGGGGGGACGGGTGGTGGGTGGGCCGGGTCGTGCGGGCGGCCCGAGATGGTCAAGCTTCTTGACTATATGAAGTCATGGTCAAGCTGCTTGACCAATCCGTCAAGGGTGTTTCAATGCCTCCGTGCAGAACTCCGAAGCCATGGCCCTGTCCGCCGCCCTGCTCGCCGTCGCCGGTGAGCTCACGCAACGCATCCATGACGGCGTGGTCGCCCGCGGCTTCGAAGGGCTGCGGCCCGCGCACGGTTTCGCGTTCGCCCGGCTCGCCCCGGACGGAGCGACGGTCACCGACCTCGCCGTCCATCTCGGCGTGACCAAGCAGGCCGCGAGCCAACTCGTCGACGAGATCGTGCGCAAGGGATACGCCGAGCGCCGGCCGCATCCCGAGGATGCCCGCGCCCGGCTGGTCGTGCTGACCGAGCGGGGATGGGCCTGTACCCGTGCGGCCGAGGAGGCGGCCGCGGATGCCGTACGGGTGTGGGCTGATGTGCTCGGCGAGGGTGAAGTGCGGGCGTTGCGCGGTCAGTTGGCGCGTATCGCGCCCTATGGGCCCATCAGGCCCGCCTGGTGATGGTTCATCAGTAGTTGTAAAGCGCCCCTTACTACCACTGGAAGTTTTTACTGACGCGTAACTTCACGCGTCTACTACTCGCTCGTAACTTGATGAGTGAACAGCATCCTCGTGATCCGGATCACAGGGCGTAAGGCCATCGCACCTCCCTTGAGCCGCAAGGAGATCACACGATGCTGCCCTGGAAACGCGCGCTCAGACCCCTCGCCGCGCTGCTGCTGACCACCGCGGTCGCCGTCGTCCCCGCCGCCACCACCGCCCAGGCGGCCGAGGCGGCGACCTCGAACAGTGGCTGGAACGACTACTCCTGCAAACCGTCCGCCGCCCACCCCCGCCCCGTCGTCCTCGTGCACGGCACCTTCGCGAACTCCGTCGACAACTGGCTGGGACTCGCGCCGTATCTGGAGAATCGCGGCTACTGCGTCTTCTCCCTCGACTACGGGCAGCTGCCGGGTGTGCCGTTCTTCCACGCCCTCGGTCCCATCGACAAGTCGGCCGAGCAACTCTCCGCCTATGTCGACAAGGTGCTGGCCGCCACCGGCGCCGCCAAGGCCGACCTCGTCGGCCACTCACAGGGCGGCATGATGCCCCGCTACTACCTCAAATTCCTCGGCGGCGCCGCCAAGGTGAACGCCCTCGTGGGCATCGCGCCCAGCAACCACGGCACCACCCTGGCCGGGCTCACCAACCTGCTGCCGTACTTCCCTGGCGCGCAGGACCTGCTCTCCACGGCCACTCCGGCCCTCGCCCAGCAGGTTGCCGGATCCGACTTCATGACCAAGCTCAACGAGGGCGGTGACACCGTCCCCGGTGTCCGCTACACGGTCATCGCCACCAAGTACGACGAGGTGGTCACGCCGTACCGGAGTCAGTTCCTGAACGGGCCCGGTGTGAAGAACGTCCTGATCCAGGACCTGTGCGCGGTCGACATATCCGAGCACGCGTTCCTGGGTCTGACCGACCGGATCGCCTTCCACGAGGTGGCCAACGCGCTCGACCCGGCGCGCGCCACACCCACCACCTGTGCGTCCGCGATCGGTTGAGCACGTGAGCACGTGAGCACGTGAGCACGTGAGGGCGGGTGTGCGGATGTGCGGATGTGCGGATGTGCGGGACGCACCGCCGGAGTCTGACCGGCCTGAGCCGCCGGTCAGACCCCGGAGCCTTGGGGTGCCCGTGTTGTCCGTGGTTTCCGTGGCGTCAGCTGCCGTGGCGCCCGCCGGCCGTCGCCCGCCTGCGCACCGACGCGAACAGGACCGCCGACCCGAGCGCCAGAGTCGCCGCACCGCCCATCGCGAGATACGCCGTGCTGCTGTCCCCACCCGTCTCGGCGAGGTTCTCGGGGGCACCGGCGGCCTTCGGCCGGTTGGCCGGGGCGCCGGCCTGCTCCTCCTCGGCCGCCGCGACCGGCTCCGCCGACGTGCCGGCGTCCTGGTCACCGTGGCCGTGGTGCTCGACCGTCGACTCGTCGGCCCCGTCCTCGATCTGCTCCTCGGAGGGCGCGGAGGCGCTCGGCGCCGCCGAGGCCTCGCCGTCGTCGGCGCCATCGCCGGCGCCGCCCCCGAACGTGACGTCCGAGCAGGAGTAGAACGCCTCCGGGCTGTCCGAGCGCTGCCAGACCGCGTACAGCAGCTGCTTGCCGGAGCGCTCGGGCAGGGTGCCGGAGAAGGTGTAGAAGCCGCCCGAGGCCGCCGGATCGGTGGCCGTCGCCACCGGGTTCGCCAGGTCCAGGTCGTCCCAGGCCAGCGGCTTCGTCGGGTCGTAACCGGCCTTCGTGAGGTAGACCTTGAAGGTGCCCTTGTGTGGGGCGGTCACGCGGTACTTGAAGGTGTACGACCCGCTGCTCACGCTCGTCGCCGGCCAGTCGGCGCGGGCCAGGTCGAGGCCCTTGAACGCCTCGCTGTTCGCGCTGCACAGCTTGCCGTCCGGGATCAGCTCCTGGTGCCGGCCGGCCGCGTCGCCGATGCGTATGCCGTTCCAGTCGTAGAGGGCCTGGGTGCCGCCGGCCGCGACCGCGGCCTTGCAGGCGGCGGACTTCGGGCTCTCGGGGCCCTCCGCGTAACACTGCGAGACCCGGCTGACCGGGTCGCCCATCGAACCGTGCGCCGAGGCGGGAGCCGTGGCGAGCGCGGTCAGGGCGAGCGGGGTCAGGCCGAGGACGGCGACGGCGGCGGCCTTGCGGCGTGCGGGCATGGAAGATCTCCTCAAGGGGGCTCTGAACGCGTGGGGTGAATCCCGTGGGGGCGATCAGAAGCTAGCCCGAGAAAACCGCGAAATCGCCTGTCGGCGGCGGGGGATGGCGATCTTTAGGGTCGCCTTAAGGGAGTGTTCGGACTGCGATCAGGTAGGTACTGTCGCGCTATGACGGACGACGACATCAGGCCGGCGGTCGCCGCCGACGTAGGCATGGTGAAGGCCGTGACGGAGGCCGCCTACCACCGCTACATCGAGCGCATCGGGCGGGCGCCCGTGCCCATGCTGGCGGACCACGCCGCGAACGTGGCCGAGGGGAAGGTGTTCGTCACGGGCGATCCCGTGATCGGGCTCCTCGTGCTCGAGGTGCACGAGGACCATCTGTTCCTCGACAGCATCGCCGTCCACCCCGACGCGCACGGCAAGGGCGTGGGGCGACGGCTGCTGCACTTCGTGGACGCACGCGCGCGTGCGCTCGGCCTGCCCGAGATCAGGCTCTACACGAACGCCCTGATGTGGGAGAACCAGAAGATCTACCCGAAGTACGGCTATGAGTTCGTCGAGCGCCGCGTGGACGGCCAGTACGACCGCGTCCACTACCGCAAGCGGCTCGGCTGAGTTGTTTCATGCGGCCGGCAGGGCGTTTCAGCCTTCCGGCCACCAGGTCCGCGCGATGTCCTTGCGGACCTCGGGTCGTCCCGAGGGGGACTCGTCGGCCTCCTCCCGGAGCCGACGGGCATCCGTCTTCCTCTTCAGGGGCTTCTGCACGGTTACACGGCGCATGGCTGCCTCCTTCAGGGCCACCGAGTTCCGCGTTGTCACGGAGGTAGACCCTTTTGGCGAGAGTTCCTCATCGCCGCTGGTCCTGTCAGTGGCGGCTGTCACCATCCGACTGTCAGTGGCGGGTGTCACTCTTGGCCCATGACGAACGGTGAGCACGCCATCACGGGGACGGGTCCGGACGTGGACTGGGACGCGGCGGCCGTCTCCTTCGACGACGAGCCGGATCACGGCCTGCGCGACCCCGACGTGCGCCAGGCCTGGGCCTCCCGGCTGCGGTCCTGGCTGCCCGGGCGCCCGTCCGACGTCCTCGACCTCGGCTGCGGCACCGGCAGCCTGTCGCTCCTCGCGGCCGAACAGGGACACCGGGTCACCGGGGTGGACCGGTCCCCGGCGATGGTCGACCTCGCCCGCGCCAAGCTCGCCGGACGGGACGCGGCGTTCCTCGTCGGTGACGCGGCGGCGCCACCGGTGGGGGAGGAGCGCTTCGACGTGGTGCTCGTACGGCATGTCCTGTGGGCCCTGCCCGACCCGGGCCGCGCCCTGCGGCACTGGCGCGGGCTGCTGCGCCCGGGTGGGCGGTTCGTGCTGGTCGAGGGTGTGTGGGGGACGGCTGTGCCGGCCGTCGGTATACCGGCGGACCGGCTCGCCGCCCTGCTGGCACCGCTCGCCGGGGACGTGCGCGTGGAGCGACTGTCCGGGGACGCCCGGCTGTGGGGGAAGGGCGTGGACGACGAGCGGTACGCGGTGGTGGCGGAGGTGGCCTGACCCAAGGGGTGTGGTGCCTTCGGGAACTGTTCCAGGAGCCCAACGGCCTTCGGGAGCTATCCCAGCAGCTCTGCGAAGCCCTCCCCGCGCGCCAGCGCCTCCAGTGCGTCCAGCGCGGACACGGCGGCCGCGGCGGCCTGCGGATCCGTCCGCCCGAGGCCGCTCTCGGCGAACTCGTCCTCGTCCAGGCGACGCACGTCCGTGCCGTCGGCGGAGCACCACAGGTCCAGGTCGAGGTCCTCGACGACCAGTTCGGCGTCGGACAGCGTGGCCGGGCGGGTGATGTCGCAGTACCAGCCCTTGAGGGCTCCCGTGCCGTCGCGGACCTCCTTCACGGCGTACCAGCGGTCGCGCCAGTAGTACTCGGTGAAGACGTCGCCCGGCTCGAAGCGGACGAAGCCGAAGTCGCGGACGCCGGCGCCGGACCAGGGGGCGCGGACGGCGATGCGGGTGCGGTCGTCGGAGAGCAGCTCGGCCTTGTAACGGATCTTCGTACGACCGCCCTTGACCAGGACCACGTCCAGCAGGCGGAGCCGGTCAGCCGAGTTCGCGGACATAGCGCACCTCCGTCGCACAGATTTCGTAGCCGAACCACTTGTTGATCGCGAGCATCGGGCCGTTGCCGGTGTCGTTGCCCGTGAACGCCTCCGTGAGACCGGCCGCGCGGGCGCGGTGCAGGGAGTCGTTCTTGGCGAGCTTGGCCAGGCCCCGGCCGCGGAAGGCGCGGGCGGTGCCGGTCATGCCGCTGGCGTACCGGGTGCCGCCGTCCGTGTGGGCCAGGCTGAAGGCGGCGGGACGGCCGTCGACGACGGCTACGGACGTCAGGTCGTGGCTGAGGACGGGGTGGTTCCAGGTCTCCTCCAGCCAGGCCTCGTAGTTCGTGAACTCATAGGTGACGTCGCTCGGTTCGTCCGACACCGTCTCCGCGTCCAGCTCGAACAGCGGGCGCGGATCGTCCGCGAAGTCTGCTGCCGTGCGCAGCTCGACGCCCGGGGCCGGGGCCTGGAGCGGGGGCAGAGTGCCGTTCGCCAGATCCAGGCGGAGGAAGTGTGCCGAGCGGCCCTCGCGGTAGCCGCGCCGTTCGGCGAAGGCGCGGTTGCCCGGCGCGTCGAGGATCCAGGCGAACAGTCTGGTGGCGCCTCGCTCGGCCAGGTACTCCTCGGCGGTGCGGACCAGGAGTGTGCCCGCACCGCGACGGGTGCGCTCCGGGTGGACGTACACGTTGACGTAGGCCTGGCCGGGCTCCGGGCTGTCGTGGATGAGCCCGACCTGGGCCGTGCCGATCACCTCGCCGTCCTCCTCCGCGACGAGCGGCCGGTAGTGGGCATCCGGGTGGATGTGGGTGGCGTCGTAGGCGATGGAGTCCGGGGTCACCACGAAGAAGGGCAGGGCGAGGCGCCGGACGTGGGCGAATCCCTCGACATCGGCTCGGACTTCGGGACGCAGGGGGCGCACGGTCATGGTCATCACGGCGCACGCTACGTGGGAGTTGAGCCGGGGTGCCTCTTATTTTCCGGCGGGTACGGGACAATCGCCCTGTGACCTTGAAGATCCACATCGACGACAGTGCCGCGCCGTACGAGCAGGTGCGGGCGCAGATCTCCGAGCAGGCGCGATCGGGGGTGCTGCCGGTCGGGTACCGGCTGCCGACCGTGCGAGGGCTGGCGGAGTCGCTGGGACTGGCGGCCAACACGGTCGCGAAGGCGTACCGGGCGCTGGAGAGCGACGGGGTGATCGAGACGCGCGGGCGCAACGGCACGTTCGTGGCCGCCGCCGGCTCGGCCGCGGAACGTGAGCTGGCGTCGGCGGCGCAGGCGTACGTGGAGCGGGCTCGCAGGCTTGGGCTCGCCGAGGCGGACGCGCTGGCGGCCGTGCGGGACGCCCTGCGGGCGGCATACGGGGAGTAGTCAGCGACGGGTGGCCAACTCCGGCGTGCGGGTGACCGTGCGGCCCGCTCGCGACGCCGCCCTCCCGAAGACCACCGCGTCCCGCACCGCCGCCCCGCCGGGGTCGTTGTTGAAGTACGCGTACATGTCCTCGGCGTCGGACCAGGTGGTCGCGATGCGGTCGACCCAGGTCTCCAGGGAGCGTCGGCCGTAGCGGGGCCAGGGGTGGGCGCGGCCCTCGTGGAAGCGGACGTACCCCCAGTCCGTGGTGCGCCACAAGGGGGTCACCGGGCGGGCCTGGACGTCGGCCCAGCACAGGGCGGCCTCCCGGGACTCCAGGACCTTGCGGATCTCCGGCGTCCACCAGGACTCGTGACGGGGCTCGACCGCGATCCGTGTCCCGGAGGGGAAGCAGGCCAGGCAGGCGTCCAGGAGCTCGGGGTCGGCGCGCAGGGTCGGCGGGAGCTGGAGGAGTACCGGTCCCAGGCGGTCGCCCAGGCCCGCCGCGTGGGACATCAGACGGTGGACCGGCTCCTCGGGCTCCTTCAGGCGCTTGATGTGGGTGAGGTAGCGGCTCGCCTTCACCGCGACCACGAAGTCCCGCGGCACCCGGTCACGCCAGGCCTCGAAGTTCTCCCGCGTCGGCAACCGGTAGAACGCGTTGTTGATCTCCACCGTGGCGAAGTGCTCCGTGTACTCCTCCAGCCACCGCCGCAGGGGCACGTCGGTGGGGTAGAAGGCGCCCCGCCAGTCCTTGTACTGCCATCCCGACGTGCCGACGAACAGGGTCATACACCCATGAAAGCACCGGAGTGCTACAGGTACAGCCCCGCGTCCGCCCCGTCCCGCGGCTCCGGCAGCGACGTCGGGGAGGTGCCCCGCTTCAGCGCGTACAGCTCCGCCAGGGTGGCCCCCTCCCGGCCGACCCCCTCGTCGGTGCCCAGCCAGTTCACCGCCTCCCGGCGCGTCAGCGGACCGACCTCGATACGGGCCAGACAGCGGCCGGGGCGGACGACGGCGGGGTGGAGCCGCTCCAGGTCCTCGTTGGTCGTCACGCCGACCAGGACGTTGCGGCCCTGGCCCAGCAGGCCGTCCGTCAGGTTCAGCAGCCGCGACAGCGCCTGGCCCGCCGTGTGCTTGGCCTCGCCGCGGATCAGCTCGTCGCAGTCCTCCAGGAGCAGCAGCCGCCAGCGGCCCTTGCCGGTCCCGTCCTCCTCGCCGATCGCGATGTCCATCAGATAGCCGACGTCACTGAAGAGCCGCTCCGGGTCCAGCACGCAGTCCACCTGGCACCAGTCCCGCCAGGAGCGGGCCAGCGTCCGCAGCGCCGACGTCTTGCCCGTGCCCGGCGGGCCGTGCAGCAGGAGCAGACGGCCCGCGATGTCCTCCGGGGTCGTCTTCATCAGCTGGTCCATCGCGTCCGCGACCGGCGCGGTGTAGTTGGCCCGCACCTCGTCCCAGGTGCCCGCCGAGATCTGCCGGGTCGTGCGGTGCGGGCCGCGCCTGGGGGAGACGTACCAGAACCCCATGGTCACGTTCTCCGGCTGCGGCTCGGGCTCGTCCGCCGCGCCGTCCGTCGCCTCGCCCAGCACACGCGCCGCCAGTTCCTCGCTGGTCGCCGTCACCGTGACGTCGGCGCCCCGGTTCCAGCGGGAGACCAGCAGGGTCCACCCCTCGCCCTCCGCCAGCGTCGCGCTGCGGTCGTCGTCGCGGGCGGTGCGCAGCACCTTGGCGCCCGGCGGCAGGAGCGTCGCCCCGGACCGCACGCGATCGATGTTCGCCGCGTGCGAGTACGGCTGCTCGCCCGTCGCGAAGCGGCCGAGGAACAGCGCGTCGACGACGTCGGACGGCGAGTCGCTGTCGTCGACGTTGAGCCGGATCGGCAGAGCGTCGTGTGGGTTCGCAGACATGCGGCCATGATCCGTCACACGGCGGCCCGGTGCACCCGGTTTCCGTGGCACGTACCGCCAAAGGTCCAGAGTGACGAAACCCGCCCGAGCGGCTGTCGCCCCCGTTACCGTTGTCCTTGATGGGACGTCATGGGTGGAATTCGGGGGCACGGCGGTGGCGGCTCACCGCGCTGCTCGGTGTGGGCGTGGCCGCTCTGGCCCTGGTGGTGACCCTGCTCAACACGCTTCCCGGAAACGGCGCGAGCACCGAGGGCACCACACGCGACGGCGACAAGGTGCACGGCAACCCGACCGCCACCCCGGACGCCACGAACCCCGAGGTCGGCTGGGGGTTCACGCACACCCAGTACAGCGCCGACGAGGGCGCCGCCGCAGCCGTGAAGCGCGTCGAGGGACGACTCGCGGACGCCGGGGGCCTGCCGCAGATCCAGCACATCATGGGATGGGGCGCCGACAACCCCGAGCCGGTCCAGGGGCGTTACGACTTCGAGGCGATGGACCGCCGCATCGACTTCATCCGCGCCTCCGGCAGCACCCCGGTCGTCACCCTGTGCTGCGCCCCCGACTGGATGAAGGGCGGCAAGGCCGGCGTCGACGACACCGACTGGAGCCAGGCCGCCCTGGAGACGGCGCCCGAGCCCGAGCACTTCGACGACTTCGCCGCGCTGGCCGCGACCGTCGCCAAGCGCTATCCGGACGTACGGCACTTCATCGTCTGGAACGAGTTCAAGGGCTTCTGGAACGACGCCGAGGCCCGCTGGGACTACGAGGGCTACACCCGGCTCTACAACCTCGTCCACAAGGCGTTGAAGAAGGTCGACCCCGACATCATGGTCGGCGGGCCGTACCTCGTGATGGACAGCGTCGACCCGCGCGCCGAGGAGGCGTCGACGGCCCTGAAGGGCAGTTGGGGCGCCCTGGACCAGCGCATCGTCGACGCCTTCGCGTACTGGAACGAGCACAAGGTGGGCGCCGACTTCGTCGTCGTCGACGGCTCCAGCTACACCCGGGACGACGAGCTGCTGCCCGACGAGTTCACGGCCACCGACAAGTTCACGGCCGTGGGCCAGTGGGTGCGGCGGCAGACCGGTGACCTGCCGCTGTGGTGGGCCGAGTACTACGTCGAGCCCGCCGACGGCAACGACGACCGCAAGGGCTGGTCCGAGGCCCGCCGCGTCGCCGTCCAGGCCGCCGGGATGATCGCGATGGCCAAGGGCGGTGCCACTTCCGGCTTCTACTGGAACCCGGAGAAGGAGCAGGGCACCGAGTGCGCCGGGTGTCTGTGGACGCCGACCGACACCGCGGGCGGCGGAGAGAAGCTGCCGATGTACGACCTGGTCTCCCGGTTCGGCAAGGAGTTCCGGCCCGGCACCGAGTACGAGAAGGTGTCCCTCGCCGACGCCGACAAGACCGACGTCCGGGTCCTGGCCACGGACAAGGCGGTCCTCGTCGTGAACACCCTCGACCGGCAGACCGGCGCGGAGATCGACGGCAAGAAGCACGAGCTGCAGGCCTACGAGGTCAAGTGGCTCAAGCGCTGAGCCACTCGACCTCCGGCGGAACCGTCTGTCCGCCCCCTGCCTGATCGGCTACTTGATCGTCAGGAACCGCTGCACGAGCGAAGCCAACAGCACCGCCAGCAGCGGCAGCGAGAACCAGAAGCTGCTCTGCAGCCACCGCAGTTGCCGCACGCTCGGCGCCACCGCCACCCGGACGACCTCGCGGGCCATCAGCAGCACGATCAGCGCGAGAGCGGCCAGGCCCCCGACCACCGACCACGGCGTCCAGGTCACCTGCGGCCCGATCGGACCGGGATCGGCCTTCGGCACCTCGCCCGCCGGCTGCTTCCGCAGCGCGTACATCGTCACGTCGGTGTTGGCGAAGACCTTCTTCAGCTCCTGCCGCTTGTCCAGGTTCCGGATCAGCCGTGACTCCCAGGTCGCCGAATAGCCCACGTCCATCCGGAGATAGGTGACCTGACCGCGGTTGATCATCAGATACGAGTTCGGGCCGGCGTCCTTGAGCGACTTGACCAGGCCCGACACCAGCACCGGGTCGACCGGCGCCAAGGTCGGCAGGTACTCCACCTTCTCCATGTCCCGCGAGCCCCACGGCATCGACGGCGTCACCACGTTGACCGGGTCGTCGCTCAGCCACAGCAGCCGCAGGGACGGATCGTCATGGGCGTACACGTACTCCATGGCGGCGACCTCGCCGGGCCGCACCCGCTCGAACGGCTCGTTGCCCCAACGGGCCACCAGGAAGCCGCCCATGAGCACCAGGCCCGCCATCAGCGCGGCCAGCGGGGCGAGGCTCACCCGGTCCTTGTCGCGCTCCTTCGCGGTGACGCCGGTGCGCGGGAACAGGGCGAGTCCGGCCAGCAGGGCCGCGCCGGGCAGGGCGAACATGAAGACCCGCAGCGCCATCTCACCGCCGTACGACTGCATGCCGAAGCCCAGGAACGGCACGAAGGTGAGGACGAGCAGCGAGCGCTCCCGGTAGTGGTGGAAGCGTCGGCGCCACCAGCCCCAGCAGGCCATCGCCATCACGCTGCCGGCCAGCAGCACGCGTGTGTACAGCACCAGCTTGTGGGTGGAGCTGCCGCCCTCGATACGGCCGGAGACGGAGGACGACACATTGCTGCCGACGCCGCCGACCCCGCCGAAGAGTTCGTCGAAGTGCCCGGACCAGTACGGCTCGGCCAGGAAGCCGATCCACACCGTCACCATGACGCCGAACAGGATGGGCAGGCCGCGCAGTTCGGACTTGCCGATCAGGACGAGCGCCGTCAGCACGCCCAGCATCACGAAGGGCGTGAGCTGGTGGGCCGGGACGCTCGCCGCGAACAGCCCGGTCACGACCATCAGGAGCACGGCCCGCTGCCGCCGGTCCGCCGGCTCGACCTCGACCTCGCCGGGCCGCCGCTTCGTCCAGATCACGTGCGGCGCCCGGAACCAGACCAGCAGGATCGCCGCGAACACCAGATACAGCAGATAGGTGAAGCCCTGCGGCGAGAAGTAGTCCTGGCCCACCCAGCCGCTGAGCACGAAGATCCAGATGCCGGTCCACTTCGCCCGCCAGCTCGCCCGCATCGAGCGCACCAGCAGGAACATCGGGACCAGGTAGAGGAGTTGCATGGCCAGCGGCCACCAGCGGATGACCTCGGTGAGGTCGCTCACCCCGCACGCCTTCGCGGCGAAGGCGGCCACCGCGAAGAAGCCCGGCCAGCTCCAGCGGGCGTCCAGGTCGGGCACGGCGGATCCGGTGCGGTCGATGTAGTCGAGGAAGCCCAGGTGCTGCCACGCCGTCGCGAACCGCGGTTCGGTCTCGATCAGCGCGGGCAGGGCGTGCAGCGACACGACCGTCGCGACCAGGGTGACCAGCAGCAACGCCCGGTGCTCCCGGCCCAGCCACAGCAGCGAGGCGAACACGACCGCCAGCAGCGCGGCCCCGGCCAGTGTCGGCAGCGGCAGCACCGAGATCAGCCCGAGCCCGCCCATCCCGTCCAGGTCGGCCTCGCCGAGCCGCAGCGCGGGTACCCAGTACAGCAGCAGCGCGGCGATCAGCAGACAGCCGAGGACCACCCCGAGGCGGGTGGGCAGCAGACGCTCACGCCAGGTGAGCGAGGGCGCGTCGGGCTGTCGTACGGCCTCTTCGTGCATGGGCGACTCTTCCCGTACGGCGGACTCCTCGCGCTCCGGTACGGCCTCGTCGCTCGCGCCCGGCATGTCGAAGTCGGCCTCGAACGGCGCGTCCACCTCGGCGGGCCCGAGCGACGCCTCCGAGCCCGGCTCCCGAACCTCGACCGGCAGCCCGACCTCGGGCTTGCGCGCCCAGGCCGGGCGGTGGTCCGGCCGGGGTTCGAGGCTTACCGGCGGCGTGCCCGTGGGCGGCGTACCCGGCCCCGGGCGGACGTCCGGTCGGCGTTCCAGGTGGTCGAAGTCGACGTGGATACCGAGAGCGAGGGTGTCGGTGTCGAGCGCCCAGGCGGGCATGCGCTTGCGCGCCCCCTCGGAGACCTCGCGCGCCCCCAGGTCGGCGAGGTCACCGTCGGGGGCCGCGTCCTCCGGGACCTCGGCCGTGGTCGCCCGCGCGATCCGGTACAGCCTGGGCGCGGCGATCGCGACGATCACCGCGAGGGAGACGATCTCGGCGACACCCGCGCCGGTCAGGCCCATGCGCGGAAGCAGCAGCAGCGTCAGGCCGAGCACCAGGGCGCACAGCAGGCCCTGCAGCCAGGCCAGTCCGGCGGTGCGGCTCTGGGCGCGCAGGACCGCGAAGTACGTCTCCATCACGACCCGCAGCAGCGCGCCGACCGCGAACCAGCGCAGCAGCGGGGTCGCCGCGTCCGCGTAACCCTGGCCGAAGACGCCCAGGATCCAGGGCGCCCCGAAGAACAGGATCGCGGCGACCGGCACCATGATCCGCGCCATGCGCCGGAACGCGGCCCGGGTGTTGGCGGCGAGCCGCCTCGGGTCGTGCGAGCCCTCGACCGTGAGGGAGGCGCCCATGTTGATGGCGAGCAGATTGACCGTGCCGCCGATGGTGGCCGTGATGTAGAAGTACGCGTTGTCCTCGGCGGAGACCTGCGCGGCCACGATCACGGGGATCAGATAGACCACGGCGAGGGAGAACAGCGAGCCGGTGTAGTCGCCCGCCAGGAACCTCCCGATCTCCTTCAGGGACGGCGGACGGGCATGCTCCTCGGTCGCCTCCTCATGGCGCGGCACCAGCCGCCGGAACACCAGCCAGCCGAGCGGCAGTACGGAAACGGCGATGGCCGCGACCCATGACACGAAGACACCGGCGGTCGGGATCGCCACCGCGAACGCCACCAGCAGACCCAGCTTCACCGCGGAGAACACGGTGTTGCCGACCGGTACCCACACCGCGCTGCGCAACCCGGTCAGCACGCCGTCCTGGAGCGTGAGCAGGTTCCAGGCGATGACGGCGACCACGAAGAAGAGCCCGCCCCGCGCCCCGTCCAGGAACCGGTACGACGGCCCCCACAGATCCAGCGTCAGCAGGAAGACGCCCGCGGCGAGGGCCACGATCACGCAACTGCCCGCGTACGTCCGGAAGATGAGCCGACCGCTCCTGCGGCCCGCCACCGGGATGAAGCGGGCCAGCGCGCCCGTCAGCGCCACGGCGGTCAGACCCGCGAGGAACTTCATCGCGGCGATCGCCGCGGAGCCCTGGCCGACCGCGGACTCGGAGTAGTAGCGGGCGGCGGCCAGCCAGAAACCGAGCCCCAGTACGGCGGAGACACCGGTGTTGATCATCAGGGCGTAGGCGTTGCGGAACAGCTGACTGCCCCCGGAGGGCCCGCCCATGCCGGGCAGGCGAAGCCGGCGCCCCGACTGCTCGGGCGCCGTCGCGTCGGTCGACGCGGGCTCGGTCTTGGTCGTCGTGTCAGACACGGGAACGGATGGCCTTCCGGCGGACCTGTCGGGCTCTGCGGACCACGGCGTACCCCTTGGTCAGGGCACGGTCCCTGGCGAAGGTGCGGGTGATCGCACGGCCCTCGACCATCCGCCGGAACTCCTCGAGGCCGGTGCCCCGGCGCACGGTCAGGCGGGTGAGGGCGTACGGCCCCTGTCGCCGCCGCGCGAGCCCGTTGTTGACGGCGAGCGCCTGGGCGTACCCCGTCTCCTGGACCGCCTCGCGCACCCGACGGCTGGAGTAGCCGTACGGGTAGGCGAACGAGGCGGGGACGGTGCCGAGTTCGTCGCTGATGATCTCCTTGCAGAGGATCAGCTCGGAGCGCAGTCTGCCGTCCGGGAGCTGGTCGAGCTGCGGGTGGGTGTGGCTGTGGCCGCCTATCTCGACGTCCGCCTCGGCGAGTTCGCGGACCTGGCCCCAGTCGAGCATGGTGTCCAGGCCGCCGCCGGTGTCGTGCGGGCCCTTCAGCCAGCCCGTGGAGACGAACAGCGTGGCCGGGAAGCCGTGCTTGGCGAGGACCGGCAGGGCATGCCGGTGCACGCCCTCGTAGCCGTCGTCGAAGGTGATCAGCACCGGCCGCTCGGGCAGCGGTCCGCCCGAACGCCAGCGCGCCGCGAGATCGGCCGTCCTGACCGGGGTCAGGCCCAGGTCGCCGATCAGCGCCATCTGCTCCGCGAACGCCTCCGGCGCCACCGAGAGGTCGCGGGTGGCGTCGTTCGGCGAGGTGGAGACCGCGTGGTACATGAGAATCGGCACACGCGCGTCGCTCATCTGATGCCCCCCTCGCTGCCGGCTTCCCCCTCGCCGGTTTCCCTTTCGGTCCCGGCCACCGAGTACGTAACGCCGCCCCGGCGGGCCCGGACACTCCCCACCACGTACCCACCGGCCGCCGTCAGCACCCCCGCGACGATCGCCCCGGCCCGTCCCGCACCGCCCGGCCGCGCCAGCACGGCGTCCCGCAGCCCGCGCGCCACGCCGGCCGGCAGCACCCGGGTGGTGTACCGGCGCTCGGACTCAAGTCCCTTGCCGGCGCCCACACTTCGGGCCACCAGCGCCTTCGACAGGCCCTCGGCGTAGGTACGCGTGCGGAAGTACCGGAAGTGCTCGCGCGCTCCGGGCACCCGGTGGTGGATCACCGCACGGTCGTCGATCAGCAGCACCGCGTCCGGTCGCGCCCGCGTCAGCCGGATGCACAGCTCCGTCTCCTCGCCGCCCAGCGGCAGCCGGTCGCCGTCCCGCCCGATGCCGGAGGCGAAGCCGCCCGCGAAGTCGAACGCCGTACGCCGGAAGGACGCGTTGCCGCCGAGGACGTTGCGCACCTTCACCCGCCCGCGCGGCAGGCCCCGGTAGGTGCAGCCCACCACCCAGTCGAACTCCTCCGGGAACCAGGCCGGCCGCCGCCCCGACGCCCAGATCGGCTCGGTGCGCCCGCCCACGGCCATGACGCTCGGGTCGGCGTACCCGGCCGCGAAGTGCCTCAGCCAGTCCCGCTCGGCCACGGCGTCGTCGTCGAGGAACGCGATCACCTCGCCGTACGAGGCGGCGATGCCGGTGTTGCGGCCGGCGGACAGGCCGCGCGGGCCCGCGTTGGCGAGCACCCGGATGCCGGTCGCTTCCTTGTACTCCTTGGTCAGCCGGTCCAGGAGCGCCTCGTTGTGGTCGACGACCAGCAGCGTCTCCAGCGCCGGATACGCCTGCGCCCGCACCGAGGAGACCGCCGCGAGGATGTCCCCCCAGCGGTCCTCGGTGTACACGCAGATCACGACGGAGATGTCGGGACCGCTCAAGACGCCTCTCCCCGCACCGAGTGAGCCGAGTGAACCGGGCGAACCGAGTCGAGCGTCGGGGAGTGCGCGGCGGCACTGCGGCGGCGCAGCGCACGCCGGTTGGAGCGCTCCTTGAGGATCACCTTGAGCACCCTCAGCCCGTCCCGCACGGCCCGCAGATTGCTCGTGCCGTGGATGCGGAGGTACTCGTGGCTGGGGATCTCCTGCACCTTCAGCCCCGCCTTGACGACCCGGATGTTCATCAGGGTCTCCACCTCGAAGCCGGTGCAGTCGAGGTCGATCTTGTCCAGGCAGTGCCGCCAGAACGCGTTGTATCCATAGCAGAGATCGGTGTAGCGGGCGCCGAACTTGCGGTTGACGGCCGTGCACAGCGCCCAGTTGCCCAGCTTGCGGATCGGCGTCATGTCGTCCGTGCCGCCGCCGTTGGCGAAGCGGGACCCTTTGGCGAAGTCCGCGCCCGAGACGAGCGCGGAGACGTAACTCACGATCTCCTGGCCGTCGGCCGAGCCGTCCGCGTCGACCATCACGATGATGTCGCCGGTGGCCGCCTCGAACCCGGTGATCAGGGCATCCCCCTTGCCCTTGCCGAGCTGTCGCACGACCTTGACGTCCGGCCACAGCTCACGGGCCACTTCGACGGTGTCGTCGGTGGAGTTGCCGTCCACCAGGACGACTTCGTGTATCCAGTCGGGCAGCGTCTTGAAGACGTACGGGAGATTCTCCGCCTCGTTCATGGCCGGAATCACCACGCTCACCGGCGGCGCGATGGCCATGTGTGAGGAGACAGGGCGGTACTTGCCGGCTGTTGACAGATCTTGGTCCGCAACCGCCGGGCGCAGAACAGAACTCATGAGTCTGGTCCCTCTCGTCCGGTGGACCGCCCGCCCCTGGGCGGCCCGGTGTCTTGTCCGGTTCGAAAGGGGGGTTCTCACTCACGGCACGGATGACTGGCTCCGCGCCAACTGGCTTTCCGTGGACGTGAAGTGAGCTGGCAAATCTGGCCGACCGCCGCCTGAACGGCAGCCGGTCGCGCGGCACGACTCGGTCACACATGCGAACACCGTCACCGAGCACCCCCCTACCGCGCCCCGCGCCGGGACTGTCGCGGTCCTTGAGCCCTCCCCTGGGCCGCTGATGACAGTCCGATGCGCGTGAGATGTACGACAGTATTGATGATTGAGCCTGTATGGCAAGAGCTGGAACGAGCTCTCACGTTTTTGTTGGTTTGACCGGAGTTACCTACCTGGAGCGGATCCTCCCCATGCGCTTGAGGAGCCGGTCCGCCGGTTCGAACAGCTCCGGCCGGGTCTGCACGGTGTTGCGCAGCGCCCGGACCGGGGCACGGCGTGCCCGGTGTCCGAACGCGACCGGGTGACGCCGGGTCACCCACCCCTCCGACACCATCAGCTCGCGTGTCTTCAGGGAGTCCTTGTATTCCTTCTGGCCCCGGCCGAGATCGAGATAGGCGATGCCGTCGGCGGCGGCCGCCTCGGCCATGCGCAGATGCAGGACCAGCCCCGGCGAGTACTTCGAGAACGCCGGGTCGTATGCCGGGAACCAGCAGGCCAGCACCCGTTCGGTGCGCAGCCCGAAGTGCGCGGCGATCGGCTTGCCGCCCGCGTACAGCACCGACAGGATCCCCGCGAACGGCTCGGAGCGGGTGTGGAACAGCTGATCCACGAGCCGGGTGATCCACTCGTGCGCGAAGCGGTCACTGCGCCCCGTCCTGCGGTACTGCGCGGACTTCCAGGCCATCAGCGTGCGCAGCGCGGCCGGATCGCGCTCGTCGTGCACATACCGCACACCCTCGTGGTCCCGGCCCAGCTTGCGCTCCTTGGCGAGCGTCGACTTGGTGAACTTCGGTGACTGCGCGCGGAGTTGGCTCAGATACGCCTCGTACCCCTGGTCGACGTCCATGACCGGGGACGGGAACCTGCCGGACGCCTCCGCCTCGAACGCCGCCTGGCCCTCCACCAGGTGGTCGAACTCCCATACGGCGAGCCCGCACGCCTTCAGCAGCTCCCTGGCGTCCCAGGTGAACCCGGGCCGGTGCACCAGCCCCTGGGCGTCCGAGACGCCGAGGCCGACGGCCCGGCCGACACCGGCCGCAGTCCGCTGGAACGGGAAGAACGCGGCCGGCTCACCGCCCTCCCGTACGACCGCGATCCGCACCCCGCGCCGGCAACGGCCGACGGCGAGCACGAACTCGGGGGAGAGGAAGGGGTTGCCCAGCTCGGGCGAACCCTGCAGATGGGCCTTGGACTGCATCGATGTCCACGCCGCCCGGTCGGCGGAGCTCAGCTCGCCGGGGCGGTACACGCTGATGTCCACGTCAGTCAGTCCGCCTTCGCGTCGTACGGCCGCGCAGCCGCCGCACCAGGACCAGCAGGAGAATGACGGCGCTGATCGCGGTCACGGCCACGATCCCGCCGCGTACCGACCACCGGTGCACGGCGAGCATGCCCTGCGCCACCAGCATGTTGACGACGACCGCGCCCGCGACCGAGGCGACGGTCCGGCCGAAGGGTTCCAACCCGCGCAGCGCCGCGGCGATCGCCGCGGCCGGTGCGGCGAGCAGGAAGAACAGCGTGAACGGGCCGCGCAGCGGCGAGCCCGAGTCGACCAGCGCGAGCGCCGCGCCGAATCCCCCCGCCGCCGTGGCGGCGCCCGCGAGCAGCGGCGCCAGGTCCCTCCCCGGTCCTGGTCGCACACGCCCGCCGTCCTGAGCCTCGGCTCTGGATGAAGCTGTCTTGATACGTGCCTTGATACGTAAGGTCTGCATTGGCGACTTTGCCCCCCGAAGCGCCGGATGCCGGGCTTCAATGTGGCTCAGTTCCGTGGGGGCCGTCAAGACGTCCCCCGGAGACGGCGGGCGCCTCCGGGGGACGGTTCGTTCAGCTTGTGCGGTGTGCTGTGACGGGAGTCGTCACGGGAGCCGCTACGGCACGAGCTTCAGCAGCCGGTTCGGCGAACCGGTGCCGGGGCTGGTGACCGCGTTGGTGGTGGCGCCGCTCGTCAGGGCCGAGGCGACCGCGGCCGGGGTGGCCGAGGTGTGGCCCGCCAGATAGACGGCGGCCGCACCCGCGACGTGCGGGGTGGCCATCGACGTGCCGGAGATGGTGTTCGTGGCGGTGTCGCTGGTGTACCAGCCCGCCGTGATGGAGGAGCCGGGCGCGAAGATGTCCAGGACCGAGCCGTAGTTCGAGTAGCTGGCCCGGGCGTCCGAGCTGGTGGTGGCGCCGACCGTGATCGCCGCCGAGACGCGGGCCGGGGAGTACGAGGAGGCGTTGGCACTGCTGTTGCCCGCCGCCACCGCGTAGGTCACCCCGCTGGCGATCGAGTTGGCGACCGCGGTGTCCAGCGAGGTGGAGGCGCCGCCGCCGAGCGACATGTTGGCGACCGAGGGACCGGAGTGGTTGTTCGTCACCCAGTCGATGCCCGCGATCACGCCCGCGGTGGTGCCGGAGCCGGCGTTGTCGAGCACGCGCACCGCCACGATGTTCGCCTTCTTGGCGACTCCGTAGGTGGAACCCGCGATCGTGGTGGCCACATGGGTGCCGTGGCCGTTGCCGTCGGAGGCGGTGGTGTCGCCGTCGACGGCGTCGTAGCCGTAGGAGGCACGGCCGCTGATCTGCTGGTGCGTGATGCGCACGCCGGTGTCGATGACGTACACGGTCACGCCGCTGCCCGCGGTGTCCGGGTAGGTGTAGGTGCCGGAGAGCGGAAGCGAGGTCTGGTCGATGCGGTCCAGGCCCCAGGGGGCGCTGGACTGCGTGGCGTCCATCTTGACCCGCTGGTTCTGCTCGACCGTCGCCACCGCCGGGTCGGCGGCGAGTCTCTTGGCCTCGGCCGCGGAGAGGGTGGCGGCATAGCCGTTCAGCGCGGTGCCGAACGTCTTGTTCACCGAGCCGCCGTACTCCTTGATCAGGCTCTTGCCCGCGCTGGAGGAGGCCTTGAGGCCGGCGCTCTTCTTGAGCGTGACGATGTAGCTGTCCTTGATCGCCGTGGGGGAACCGGCGGCCAGGATCTTGCCCTCGGCCGGGGCGGCCTGGGCGGGGAGGGACGTGAGTCCGCCGACGAGGGCGGCGGTCGCCAGGCTGGTTATCGCGGCGAACCGGAACTTCTTGCTACGCAGTTGTGCCATTACGAGGGAGTCCTCCTCTTGGCGGCGCGCATGGGTGGTGCGCGCACATGTGGGGGGTGCGCGCGTCCTCGCACGCACGGCCCGGAACGGCGCGTTCCCGTTCCGGGCCGAGGTAAAGGATCTGTGCTCCCGGTATGGAGGACAAGGGAGTTGACGACCTGTCAACAAGCCTGTCATGAACACGAAATCAATCTCATGGGCAACTCATAGGTTGCGGCCCGCGATGACCGGAAAAGTCTTGGCATGAACACTTCCCGTCAACACGCGTAGTTGGTACGACGGTTACAGCAGAGATCCTGCTATAGGGAGGTTCCATGAGACGTTCCCGATTTACCGCATACGTCGCCTCACTCCTCCTCGCAGTCAGCGCCGCCCTCGCCGGGACCGCCACCGCACAGGCCGCCGACACCGCTGCCACCGGCGGCTATGTGGCCCTCGGCGACTCCTACTCCTCCGGCCTCGGCGCGGGCAGCTACATCAGCTCCAGCGGCGACTGCAAGCGCAGCACGAAGGCGTACCCGTACCTGTGGGCCGCCGCGAACTCACCCTCGTCGTTCGACTTCACCGCCTGCTCCGGCGCTCGTACGAGTGATGTCACGGCCAGTCAGCTCGGCCCGCTCGACTCCACCACCGCGCTCGTGTCCATCACGATCGGCGGCAACGACGCGGGCTTCGCCGACATCATGACGACCTGTGTGCTCCAGTCCGACAGCGCCTGCGTCTCACGGATCAACACCGCGAAGGCGTTCGTCGACTCGACGCTGCCCGGCCGGCTCGACACCGTCTACACCGCCATCCGGACCAAGGCCCCGTCCGCCCATGTGGTCGTACTCGGCTACCCCCGCTTCTACAAGCTGGGCGCGTCGGGCTGCCTCGGTCTGTCCGAGACCAAGCGCAGGGCGCTCAACGACGCGGCCGACTACATCGACGCCGCGACCGAGAAGCGAGCCCTGGACCACGGATTCACCTTCGGCGACGTGCGGCCCACCTTCACCGGGCACGAGATCTGCTCAGGCAGCTCGTGGATGCACGCCGTGAACTGGCTCAACATCCCGGAGTCGTACCACCCGACGGCCGCGGGCCAGTCGGGTGGTTATCTGCCGGTGCTGAACAGCGCGGCCTGATCTCCTGGGACGCCGGCTCTCCTACGAGGTCGGCGACACCGTAGGTGATGGCGAGACCCCGCCCGTCGGGGTCTCCGTCACACACGTCACCGAGAACGCCACCGAGTCGGACTTCGTCTCCACCGGATCGCGGACCTCGACGCTGATCTCGTTCTCGAACGTCCCGCTCTCGTCGTACGTCGTCACGAACGCCCGGTCCTGCTTGGTCCGTTCGCCGCCCTCCGGGAACGACAGGGTCTTCCAGCCCGAATCCATGACCTCGCCGTCCTCGGACACCCAGCGATAGCTGACCTCGGCCGGCAACCGCCCCACCGTGAACGTGGCCGTGAAGGACGGCGCCTCGCCGCTCGGCGGCGGACAGGACCCGGAGTACTCCGTGTCGGCCCCCGTCAGCGTCACCTTCACGGACTGCGGCGCCGGAGCGGTCGTACGGCTGCTGCTCGGGGTCGGTGTCGGGCTCTCGGCCCCGCCGGAGGTGTTCTCGTCCCCCGTCCCGGTGGGCGCGGTCGCGTCATTCTCCTGGCTGGTGGTGTCGCCGCCCGCCTCGTCGCCGTTGCCCCCGCGGTTGAGGAGGGCGTACGTCAGCCCCGCCAGAGCCAGTGCGAGGGCGGCGAGGCCCGCGATCAGGGCGACGACGGCGCGGCGGTTGCGGTCGGGACGGTCCGGACCGTCGGGCCTCGTGGCGGAGGTGGGAGTGCCGGTGAAGGGCCGGGTCGGCGCGGGCGGCGGGACCGGGGCCGTCGGGCCGGTCCGTCCCGGTGCGGGGAAGGCCGCGACGGTCGGCGTGTAGGGGCTTGCCCCCGTGGTGTCCGCGCGAGGTGTGCCTCCCGCCCCGATGGTCCGCAGGTCCTGCTCGGCCCGGTCGGCCGGCAGCCGCTCGGCCGGGTCCTTGCGCAGCAGCCCCTCGATGACGGGGGTGAGCGGGCCGGCCCGGCGGGGCGGCGGGAGCTCCTCGTCGACGATCGCGCGCAGGGTGCTCAGCGGGGTGTCCTGGCGGAACGGGGAGTTGCCCTCCACGGCCGCGTAGAGGAGTACGCCGAGCGACCACAGGTCGGACTCCGGGCCGGGCGTGCGGCCCAGCGCCCGCTCCGGGGCCAGGAACTCGGGGGAGCCGATGACCTCGCCGGTCATCGTCAGCGCGGAGCTGCCCTCGACCATGGCGATACCGAAGTCGGTCAGGACGACCCGGCCGTCGTTCGACATCAGCACGTTGGCCGGCTTCACGTCCCGGTGCAGCACCCCCGCCTCGTGCGCGGCCCGCAGCGCCGCCAGCACCTCGGCGCCGACGTGCGCGACCCGCTGCGGGCTCAGCGGGCCCTCGGCGTCCAGCAGCTCGGCCAGCGAGATACCGCGGACCAGCTCCATCACGATCCAGGGTCTGCCGTCCTGCGTGGCCACGTCGTACACCGTGACGACATTGCGGTTGGCGACCCGCGCTGCCGCCCACGCCTCGCGCTCCAGCCGGGCGTACATCCGCTCGACCTCCGGCGCCGGCAGCCCGTGCGGCGCACGCACCTCCTTGACGGCGACCTCGCGGTGCAGCAGCTCGTCACGGGCCCGCCACACGGTGCCCATGCCGCCCTCGCCGAGCGGGGACAGGAGGCGGTAGCGGCCCGCGATCAGACGTTCACTGCCCGATTCTTCGGACACGGGCGTCCCCCATTCGCATCCGTGCGAAATCTCCAGTCCGAGCGATTTCCAGACAAAAGTAGCTCAGCCGAGTGCGGATGCCGCCCCCTGGAGAACCAATCCGGCCCCGATCAGCACGACGAGCACCGCGGATCCCAGTGGTGCGATCCTGCGGACGAAGACCGTCAGGGGGTGGGCCGTCCAGCGGGGCTGGTTGTCCAGCAACCGTGTCACTCCCGTACCCAGCCTCACGACGGCGAACCCGGCCGCGGTGAGGGTGAGCGCGAGTCCGACGCCGTACGCCACGACGAGCAGCAGCCCGAACCACGCCTTCCCGAGCGCCGCCGCGCCCACGAGCACGACGACCGCGGAGGGACTGGGCACGAGTCCCCCGGCGAAGCCGAGGAGGATCGTGCCGCGGAGGGTGGGGGCGGTGGCGTGCGTGTGGGTGAAGCCGCCGTGGGTGTGGGTGAGGAGGCCGTGGGCGCGGGTGGCGGTGTGGCCGTGCTCGTGCCTGTGCTCCTGGGCCTGATGGTGGTCGTGCTCGTGAGGCTGGCTGTGGTCGTGGGCGTGGCCCGGCGTGGGCGCGAGGGCGTCCGCGGCGGCGTGGCCCCGCGCGGCGACCAGGACCGGTCGGCGCTCGTGGGTGTGGTCGGCCTCGTGGTCGTGGTGGTGCCGGTGCGTGTGGTGGTGCGGGTGGGTGTGGTCGTCGTGATCGTGGGAGGGCCCGTGTCCGTGCGCATGGTCGCGCCCGTGTGCGTGGCCGTGTATCCCCGGGTGTCCGTGCCTGCGGACGTGCCAGGCCCGCCGTACGAGGGTCGCGCCCGCCGCGATCACCAGGGCGCCGCTCGCGATGCCCAGCCAGGTGATCACCGAGGGGGCCGCCGCCGAGCCGGCCGTGACCAGGACGCCCAGGGCGACCACGCCCAGGGTGTGCGTGACCGTCACCGAGGCGGCCAGGGGCAGCACGTCCTTCATACGGGCCCGGCCGCCGCGGGCCGCCGCCACCGCGGCCATCAGGGTCTTGCCGTGGCCCGGGGCGAGCGCGTGCATCGCGCCGAGGAAGACCGCGATGACCAGGGCGAGGGCGGCGAAGCCGACGGTGAGGTCCTGGCGGGAGACCAGGCCGTCCAGGGCACGCGTCCAGCGGTCGGCGCCACGCGGCAGGACGGAGGAGGCGGGGGTGTCCTGCTCCGCCTGGGCCAGGGCCGGTCCGCCGGGGCGTACGCGTACGGACGCGGTCCTGGTGTCGGCCGGGGAGGACAGCAACTCCTCGGGGTACTCGGTCAGTTCACGGGAGACCGACTCCTTCGGCACGTCCGAGGCGGTGAGTGTCATCCGGTCGCCGCGCGCCGTGATCTCCCGCCAGCCGGGGCCGGCCTGCGCACCCGCGCCGCGGAAGCCGAGGGCGACCGAGGCGTCCTCGGGGAGCGGTGCCGTCAGCCGGCACTCCACGCGGAGGGTGTCCAGCCCCGCCTGACCGGGCCGCACGCGCGCGTGGCTGCTGTTCGGCGTCAGATCGACCGTACGGCCGTCCACGGTGACCTCGCTGCCCCGCGCGGCCCGCGCGCACCGCTGCCGGGCCCACGCCGTCATGCCGCCCGCCTTCTCGATGTCCGGCTTCGCCTGCGTCGCCGGGATCTCGGCGAGGTCCTCGACGTGGTGGACGCGCAGTTCGCCGGGGGCGGCGACGAGGCCGTCGTAGCGGTTGACGGTGAAGTTGCCGAGGGGATGCGCGCTCGCGGGCGGGGAGGAAAGCAGCGCGAGCGCGCAGGCCGCCGTGAGCACGGCGGCGGACGAGGCGAACAGCCGACGAGGGGTCACTTGGCCGCCTCCAGGTCCTTGAGCGCCGTACGGGCCTCCCGGGCGCCCAGCGGTGAGAATCCGGGGTTCAGCTTCAGCGCGGCCTCGAGGTGCTCGCGGGCGTCCTCGGTGTGGCCCGTGGCGCGCTCGATGATCCCGCGATGGTGGAGGAACGCGGCGTTGCGGTAGCCGGTGGCCGTGGCCCTGCGGGCGTAGGGGAGGGCTTCCTCGTCCTTGCCGTTGACGTGCAGCGCCCAGGCGAGGGCGTCCGCGGTGTGCACGGTCTGGCGGCGCTTCCACTCGGCGCGGGCGGCCCGCAGGGCCGACGCCTTGTCTCCGTGGTCGGCGGCCGCGAGAGCGGTGTCGAGGTCGGCGTTGACGCCGTTGGCGCGGGCGAGGGCCGTCCAGGCGTCGACCAGGGCGTACTGGTCGTCGGCCTTGACCTTCTCGCCGGTCGCCTCGTACAGCTCGCCGAGTTCGACGAGCGGGCCGGGGAGCGGGTAGCGGGCGACGACGTCCTTCAGGCCCTTGAGCGCGCCCGTCCTGTCGCCGCTCGCCGCCTGTGCGCGGGCCCGGCCCTCGAGGGCGGGGACGTAGTTCTCGTCGGCGGCCAGGGCGCGGGCGTAGTGGGTGAGCGCCGTGTCGTAGTCGCCCTGGTTCCAGGCGAGTTGGCCCAGCTGGGTGGCGACGTACGCGATGTCGCCGGGCGTGACGGCGGAGGAGAGCGCCTGTTCCAGGACACGTTCGGCGGTCCGTACGTCGCCGCGCAGTTCGTGTACGTACGCGTAGCGCGTGAAGACCGGGATGCCCGGGCGGCGGTCGTCGGCGGTGTCGGCGGCCTTGGCGGCGTCGGGGTAGCGGCCGAGTTCGACCAGGGCGTCGACCCGGGTGCACAGGGCGCGTTCGCTGTACGGGTTCACCTTCAGGGCCCGGTCGGCGTAGTTCAGGGCGTCCTCGAAGTCGTGCCGGGCCGCGGCGAGGGCGGCTCGGCCGGCGAGGGCCTGGTCGTTGTCGGGTTCGAGGGAGAGGGAGCGCCGGAAGGCCCGGTCGGCCTGGGGGTAGCGGGAGGGGTCGCCCTTGGTGCGGGCCTGTTCGACGTAGGCGAGGCCGAGGGTGGACCAGCCGGTGAAGTCCCTTGGCTGGGCGCGGAGGTGGGCCTGGAGGGTGGTGATGCCGGCGTCCAGGTCGCCGCTGGCGAGGAGGCCGGGGGACACGGCTGCGGCGGCGGGGGCGACGGTCGCGGGGGCGTTGTCGCGTACGGCACCGATCGCGATCGATCCGGCGGTGAGTGCTATGGCCAACAGGGCCGTGCAGCCGGCGAGGTGGAGGGCGCGTCGGCGGCGTCCGGCCGCGGCGGCGCGGCGTACGGCGGTGACGCGCTGGTCGCCGGGTTCCTCGCCCCCGCCGCCCCTACCCGTCCCATCCTGAACGGGCTCCGCCCCTTCGGCCCCGCCAGGGGGCTCCGCCCCCTGGACCCCCGTCGGCCCTGAAGGGGCCTCGTCCTCAAACGCCGGACGGGCTGGAATGCTGAGCCCCGTGCCCCGGCGCCTCGCGGCAGCCATTCGCCGCACGGCGGCAACGCGCTCACTGGGCTCCTTGTTCTCCGGTGCGCTGTCGTTCGTACGCGGGGCCATGCCCTCTCCTCGGCTTTCCAGGAACGGTCGTTGTCGCGTGCGGCGGCGCGGCCCGCGCCGTGGGGGATGCGCGGGCCGCGCCAGCTGGGGGTCGCCCCGTAAGGGGCGCGGGCCGTGTCGATATGCGGCTGCGCCGCGTGGGCGCGACCAGCCACACTGGACCCGCAGACGACCGACGGCCTAGTAGGCGCGATCCCGCATCCGGCGCCACCACATCAGCGCCCCGCCGATCAGCAGGATCCCCAGCGCGCCGGCGCCCGCCGACCCGGCGATCAGGGTCGTGTCATCCATGCCGGAGGCACCCGCGCCGGCCGGCTGGAGGGCGTCGCCGAGCTGGCTGCGGACGTCGGTCTCGCCGTCCGTGCCCTTGGCGAGCGGGCCCCGGGAACCCTCGGTCGGCAGGGCCACGTACGGGAAGGCCTTCTCGAAGTCCTTGTCGTTCTTGTCGACCGCGTCACCCAAGTCGTTCTTGGCGCCGAGCAGTTCACCCTCGACGACCTGGAGCGAGGCGTCGATCACGTCGTCGGTGAGGCGACGGCCGTTCGGGAAGCCGGCGGTGTCGCCGTCGAGGACGCCGAGCCGCTTGGGTTCGGCGGCCGGCTTGATCGAGGTGTTCAGGCGCAGCATCTCCGAAGCTGTCACGTGCGGCGGCTGGTTGAGGTCCTTCACGCCCTTGAGGAAGACGTCGACCAGGTCGTTGCGCGGCTCGTCCGGCGCCGGGATCTTGTAGATCGCCTCGATGAGCTTGGGCAGCTCGGGGTTGGTGACGTTCTTCAGGAACTGGGCGTCGTCCCAGGGCGAGGAGGCGTTGAACTTGTCCTTGTCCTTGAGGGGGTTCACGACCTCGTTCACGAGCGGGTTACCGAGGCGGGAGACCTGCTCGAAGTAGCCCTTGGCGTTCTTGCGCTGGGTCGTCGACCAGATGCCGACGATCGGCTGGTCCGCGGACTCGGCGATCATGTGCGTCGGGACCTGCAGGGCGATGGAGTTGACGTTGTAGCCCTTGAGCGTGTCGTTGCCGACCTCGGAGAGGTTCCCGCCGTAGAGGAGGTCGAAGACCCGCAGGTCGAGGAAGAACGGGTCGTCGGCCTGCCCGGCGAACGACGTCGCGTCCCCGGCCAGCTTGTGGACGGCCTGTTCGCGCAGCTTGGCGTAGTCCGGCATGGACGCCTTGCCGACGTTCGAGGGCGCCACCGGTACGTCGTTGGCGACCTTCGTCTTCGACACCAGGTGCTGGTCCTTGAGCTTCAGCAGCTCGATGTCGTACGTCTGCGTGATGTTGAGGTCCTTGTCGTCGAGGCTCTCGACCGGACCGGTGTTGTACAGGAACGTCTTCTTGTTCTTGATGTGCGTGTCGAAGGTGAAGCGGTAGAGCAGGTCGCCCTGCGCGTCACCGTCGTTGTCGATGTGGAGGTCGTACTGGGCGTCCTCGGCGAACGTGAAGAAGTTCGGGCCGCCGGCCGGCTCCTCGAACGGGATCCAGTTCGCGATGATCGTCGTCGTGTCCGGCTTGTCCGGGCTGACGAACGCGTACACGTCCGTGTTGTCGTACTGCGGCGTCCCCGAGATCAGCGGGGCCTCCCGGTGGCTGGAGGCGTAGGCCGCCCCCGGCCCCAGCGCGGCGACGCCGGCGGCTGCGAGCCCCCCGGCGGCCAGCGCACCACATACGAGGGTCGCGAGGCCCTTGCGTCCCGCACCGCTCCTGGAAATAGGTGTCATGCCGTCCGTCCTCAGTGCCAACTTGCCTGACGAACCCGATTCGGAGCCGTCGCCAGGGTGGATTGGTCGAATCCCAAGCGTTCTTACGGCGGAACTGAAAAGTTGTTTCATCCGGGGCGACCCGCGTTTTCGGCGCGCTGATCCGTAACCCCATCCGGAGGTGGGTTCGTTGCGAATGCCTCGTGGGACGAGACGGCCGCGCTGCGGTCTGGCCGGAGGGGGAGACGAGTTGGAGGCGGACGAGCTGCTGGTGCTCGTGGCGGGCGGTGACCAAAAGGCGTTCGAGGAGCTGTACGGGCTGGTCTCCGGGCCCGTGTACGGGCTCGTGCGGCGTGTGGTGCGCGATCCCGCCCAGTCCGAGGAGGTGGCGCAGGAGGTGTTGCTCGAACTGTGGCGGTCCGCCGCGAAGTTCGACCCGGGGCGGGGCAGCGCCCTGTCCTGGGTCCTCACCCTCGCCCACCGCCGCGCCGTCGACCGGGTGCGCAGCGCCCGCGCGGCCGGCGAGCGCGAGCAGCGTGAGGCGCTGCGCGCGAACCACCCGGCCTTCGACCACGTCGCCGAGGAGGTCGAGGCCGGCCTCGAGCGTGAGTGGGTGCGCCGCTGCCTCGACCGGCTGACCGCCCTGCAACGCCAGTCCGTCACCCTCGCCTACTACGACGGCTACACATACCGTGAGGTGGCCGAGCGGCTCTCCCTGCCGCTGGGCACGGTCAAGACCCGGATGCGCGACGGACTCACCCAGCTGCGCAAGTGCCTGGGAGGCGCCGCGTGAGCTTCACCGACCGACTGCTGCGGCGCGCGGACCTGCACTCCCTCGCCGCCCCCTACGCCCTCGACGCCCTGGAACCCGCCGAGCGCCTCCGCTTCGAGAAACACCTCAAGACCTGCGACAGCTGCGCGGGCGAGGTACGGGCCCTGTCCGAGGACGCCGTACGCCTCGCCTGGTCTACGGCCGCCCCGCCGCCGGCCGCGATGCGCGACCGGGTCCTGGCCGCCGTACGCACGACTCCGCAGGAGTCCGCCGGGTGGGAGTCGGCACGCGCGCGTGCGCCCCAGCTGCCGCCGCACGTGTGGGGTGCCCAGCCGCCGCCGCGCACCCGTGCGCCCAGGACGCGCCTCTTGCTGGTGCCGTTCGCCACCGCTACGGCCGCCGCGGCCCTCGTCGTCGCCTCCCTCTTCGCCGTCCAGGCGGACAGGACGCAGGATCAGCTGGACGCCCAGCGGGCTCGGGCAAGTGAGATCGCTAACGTTCTCGCGGCTCCCGACGCCCGAGCCACCGCCGGCGAGGACGCACAGGGGCGGACAATCGGAGTGGTCGCCTCCGCATCCGAGGGGCGTGCCGTCGTCACTCTGAGCGGATACAGCGAGCTGCCGAGCGGCCGGGTGCACCAGCTCTGGGAGATGCGCCCCGATGTGCAACCGCGCTCTCTGGGGCTCTTCGACGGCGACACGCCCTTGGTCGCGGCCGGTCTCGACAAATCCGCGACGTCACTGGCTGTAACCGTCGAGCCTGACGGCGGCTCACCGCAACCTACCAGCCAGCCGGTTGTCCAACTCGCCCTGAAATCGGTTGGATTCGGAGAGTAATCGGGGATGCGTTGTCAACACCCTTACGGGGAAGGTGAATCCTGTGACCGCGATACACGCGTGCCCCACCGGGGCGATAGGGTTAACCTGCCCGGGCCGGGTGGACTCGTACGGGTGGGGAGTGACATGGATCAGATAACAGTGCGCAGCAGGGCCAGGGTCCCTGCGATCACCTGCGGGAGCAGCGCGACCAGTTCGCGCCTCGACCGCCATCTCTCGGTGCTGGCGGGTCCCGCCGTACCTCAGACGGAGGCGGCCGAAGCGACCTCGCTGATGCGTGAACTGACCACTCGTGACAAGACGCACGAGCGCAGCGACCGCGGTGCGCGGGTCCGCCGCGTCTCGCTCTTCGCCCCACTGCGTCGGCTGCGCCGTTCGCTGTTCGGCGGGCGCTGAGTCACACCGGCGTTCCCGGCGAACGTCTTCTAAGGCCCGCGCTCGACATGCCGCACCGCTCCGGCGCCGTACCGCGTCGCCGCCGTCCGCCATCCCCACGGCACGCGGCGGCGCCCGGGCGGGCTGGCCGAGCGCGGGCGTAACTCCCCAACTCCCCGCTCAGTCTTCCGGCTTCATCGTCACCGCTCGCCGTGCGCGTACCTGCGCACGGCGAGCGGCGTGAACACCGCGATCAGTACGGCGCACCAGGCGAGCGACCCGGCGACGGGATGGGCGACCGGCCACGCGGCTCCATCCGGCACGGCCGCGTTGCCGAACAGGTCCCGCAGGGCCATCGTGACCGCGCTGATCGGATTCCACTCGGCGAGCGTGCGCAGCCAGCCCGGCAGACCCTCGGTCGGAATGTAGGCGTTGGACAGCAGCGGCAGCACGAACGTCGCCCCGCCCAGCTGACCGGCGGCCTCCTCGTTCCGTGTGAGCAGGCCGAGGAAGATCCCGATCCACGTCATCGCGAAGCGGAACAGCAGCAACAGCCCCACCGCTCCCGCCGCTTCGAGCGCCGACCCCTCGATCCGCCACCCCACCGCGAGTCCGACCAGCAGGAACGGCACCGTCCCTGCGGCCGTCACGACCAGATCCGCGACCGCCTGTCCCAGCGGTACCGCGGCCCGGCTCATGGGCAGCGTCCGGAACCGGTCCATCACGCCCCGGTGCGTGTCCTGGGCGGCCTGGAACATGCCGGTCATGAGCCCGTTGGCCGCGGTCGCCACCAGCAGGCCGGGCACCAGGAAGGACCGGTACTGCTCGCCGGGCATCGCCAGCGCGCTGCCGAAGACGTAGCCGAAGAACAGCAGCATCGTGATCGGCATGGTCTGGGTCAGGACCAGCAGGCCCGGGTTGTTCCGGATCCGCCGCAGCTGCCGGCTCAGCATCGCGCCGCCGTCGTACGCCAAGGCGCTCATGCCGCACGCTCCTCTTCCTGGGTTTCCTGGGCTTCCTGGGGTGCTTGGCTTTCTTGGGTGAGTCGCAGGAACACGTCGTCGAGCGTGGGTGGCTTGAGGCTCGCGTCGATCAACGGCACCCCCGCCGCGTCGAGTTCGCGCACCAGACGCGGGAGCGTGAGCGTGTTGTCACGGGTGACCGCGGTGACGGCGCGCCGCTCGTGGTCGAACGACGGCTCGGCGCCGGTGAGTTGATCGAGTACGGCCGCTGCCTTCACCATGACGTCGGCGTCGGTGACCACGACCTCGATGTGCGCGCCGATCAGCGCCTTGAACTGGGCCGGTGAGCCCGTGTGCGCGACCCGGCCGCGGTCCACGAGGGCGATGTCGTCGGCGAGGCGGTCGGCCTCCTCCAGGTACTGCGTGGTCAGCAGCACGGTCGCGCCGTCGGCGGTCAGCTCGCGCACCGCGTCCCAGATCTGGTTGCGGCTGGCGGGGTCGAGTCCGGTCGTCGGCTCGTCGAGGAAGAGGACGTCCGGGCGGCGGACGAGGCTCGCCGCCAGGTCCAGGCGGCGCCGCATCCCGCCCGAGTACGTGGACACCGGCCGGTCGGCCGCCTCGGCCAGCCCGAAGCGGTCCAGGAGCTCACCGGCCCGCCCGGCCGGCCCGCGCACCCGGTGCAGCCGGGCGAACAGGCGGAGATTCTGGCGGCCGGTGAGGTCCCCGTCGACCGAGGCGTACTGCCCGGTGACGCCGATCCGGCGCCGTACGGCCGCCGCGTCCCGCACCAGGTCGTGCCCGGCGATGCGCGCCGAGCCCGCGTCCGGGCGCAGCAGCGTCGTCAGCAGCCGCACGGCCGTCGTCTTGCCCGCGCCGTTCGGCCCGAGGACCCCGCAGATCGTCCCCTCCGCGACCGCGAGGTCCAGTCCGCGCAGGGCGTGGACCTCGCCGAACCGCCGCTCCAGACCTTCACTAAGTACAGCGTACGTAGAAGTCATGACACGACCATAGCGCACTACGTACGCTGTACGTAACTAGGATGGTGGCCGAGGTGATGAACGATGGCGGGCAAGGCTGCCGAACCCGGAGTGATCTGGGCCCGGCCCGAACGGACGGGGCGCGGGCCGAAACCGGCGTACACCCGTGCCGACATCGCGGCGGCGGCGGTGCGGATCGCCGACGCCGAGGGGCTGGACGCGGTGTCGATGCGGCGGGTGGCCGGCGAGTTGGGGTGCGGCACGATGTCGCTGTACAACTACGTCCCCCGCAAGGAGGACCTGCACGAGCTGATGGTCGACGCGATCAGCGCGGAGCACGAACTGTGGGAGCCGGGCCGGGACTGGCGGGCGGAGATGCGCCGGGTCGCCCACCAGACCCGGGCGCTGATGCACCGGCACCCGTGGATGACGCGCCTGATGTCACCGGTCTACGGCTTCAGTCCGAACGCCCTGCGCTATCTGGAGCACTGCCTGGCCTGCCTGGATCCGCTGGACGCGCCCTACGGCATGAAGATGCAGCTCGTCGGGATGCTGAACGGCTGTGTGACGGCCTACGTCGCGACGGAACTGGCCGGCGCGGAGCGGACGCGGTCGCTGCCCTGGTCGGAGGAGCAGGAGAACGCGGTCCGGATCGCCTACCTGGGCAGTCAGGTGGCCACGGGGGCCTACCCGAGGCTGGCCGCGGCGTTCACGGAGGATTCGGGGCCGATCGACCTGGAGGGCGCCTTCGAATTGATGCTGGACCGGATGCTGGACGCGTTCGAACCCAAGAGCTGAACCCAAGGGCTGAACCCAAGAGCTGAGCCCACGAGCTGATCCCAGCAACTAGAGCAACGCGAATTGGCCTTCTGGGCCTTCCTCGTGGTGGTCCAGGACCGATGCCGGGCGGCGTGCCGTTCCCGGCACCGGGAGCACGCCCGCCTTCCTCAACTCCGCCGCCGTGATCGGATCCGTCACGGTCAACTCCTCGCGCCGCGGCCCCAGTTCCGCGAGCAGTGCGAGCACCGTGATCAGCTCCAGGAGCTCCGACGTCCATGTTTGTGGCCAGGTCGCCGGCCGGATCGCCGTCAGCGTGCCCGGTTCCGGCTCGGTGGTGCGGGCGTCGAACCATTCCTCCAGGACCCGCACCCCGCTCACCTCGAAGTCCCAGGCCTCGGGCGGCACGGGGGAGATGCGGCCGTCGTCGAGGTGGAGGGCCTCCTCGTCGCGGTCGTAGTGGAGGGTCAGCGGGCGGGACGGGAGTGGGGCGCGGACGTACGGGCGGCGGCCGCCGGGGAGCTTCGGGCGATCGCCGTCGCGGCGCATGAGCCACAGCAGTCGGTGGCCCAACTCGACGCCGCGCGACCAGAGTTCGGGGTCAGCGGTGAGGGGGACGGTGAGGTCGGGGCGGGTGGCGGCCAGGATCCAGGCCAGGACGTCCACCGGGGAGGGGGAGTGGCCGAGTCGGGATGTCAGGTGCGTCAGCAGGCCCGGGGCCAGATTGGGTTCCGTGCCGCCCGGACGGCGGTAGAGGGGGTGGATGCGGCCGGGGCGGAGCAGCGGGAGCAGCGAGGTCGCCAGCAAGGCGGAGTCGGGCTGCTGCAGGACGAAGACCTGGTGCTCGTCCGCCACCCGCCACAGCTCGGGGCGGGCCGCGTCGATCAGACGGTGGTCGGGGATCAGCCACCGCTCGTCGAAGGGGGCGTGCAGCACGCGTACCGGCTCGGCGCAGGGGCCGGTCGCGCGGATCAGCTTCTCCGTGCCGGTGGACTGTCCCGGCAGCTGGCCGACCGCCGAGTGCAGGCCGCGAGAGCGCGTCGGCTCCAGCAGGGCTTCCCGGTCCGGGCCCTCGGCCTTGGCGAAGGCGTCCCAGCGGGCCTTCAGGGACGCCGCGTCAGGGCCCGTCGGCCACCCCCGGCCGAGCCGCGGCGGTGCGACGGACCACGGCATGAGGTCCGCCAGCAGCGGAGCGTCGTCGTGCGTCACGCTGGGCATCGTACGACCTGCCCGTGACACTCGGGTCAGGTGGCTTCCAGGGTCACCGTGAAGGAGAAGCGGTCGCCGCGGTAGTGGATGACCGCCGCGTCCAGCACCTGCCCGTCCTTGTCGTACGTCACGCCCGTGTAGTGCAGGATCGGGCTGAGCAGCGGCACTTGGAGCAGCCGGGCCGTCTCCGGGTCGGCCAGGCGGGCCTCGACCGTGTCCGTGATGCGGCTGATGTCCGCCCCGACGACGTCCCGCAGCACCTTGGTCATCGGCCAGCGGACGAGGTCGTCGAGGCCGATGCGGGCGGCCAGTTCGGGGCGGACGTAGTTGCGGGCGTGGTTGGTCGGCTCGCCGGTCTTCTCGTCGCTGCGCAGGCGGTGGTACGTCGCCACCTCGTCGACGTCCGGGAAGTACTCGGCGAGTTCGGCCGGCACCGGCGCCTTGCCGTGGTCCAGCAGCTCGGTCGCCATGCCGGACTGCTGGGCCACGATCGCGTCCACCGAGCCGAGCAGCCGCACGGGGGTGCCCCGGCGGACGTCCGGCTCGATGAAGGTGCCGCGTCTGCGGTGGCGGGTGATCAGGCCCTCGTCCTCCAGCTCCTTCAGCGCCTGCCGCATGGTCAGCACGCTCACGCCGTAGTGCTCCGCCAGTTGCTCCTCGGTGGGCAGGCGCAGCGGGTCCTGCGGCCGGCGGCCCAGTATCGAGGCGCGCAGCGACTGCGACACCTGGTACCAGAGCGGCAGCTTGCGGTTCAGGACGATGGAGTCCGGGGCGAAGGAGGTCACGGGGCCATCCGTACCGGTCGGGGATCTTTACTGCAACCGAGTGGGCCGTAGGGGCTGAGAGCGCCCCGGAGGCGAAAGGGCCATCAGATCGTGCGGAAGTGGCGCTCCAGGCCCTGCCAGACGTCGTCATAGCGCTGTTGCAGGTGCTCCGCCCCCGCCGCCTGCGGCGTGAGCGTCACCGGCCACCGTGTCTCGAACATGAACGCGAGGCCGTCGTCGATCTTCTGCGGTTTCAGCTCGGCCGCGCTCGCGCGGTCGAACGTCTCCCGGTCCGGGCCGTGCGCCGACATCATGTTGTGCAGCGAGCCGCCGCCGGGTACGAAGCCCTCCGCCTTCGCGTCGTAGGCGCCCTCGATGAGGCCCGTGTACTCGCTCATCACGTTCCGGTGGAAGTACGGCGGCCGGAAGGTGTCCTCGCCCACCAGCCAGCGCGGCGCGAAGACCACGAAGTCGACGCCGGCCAGGCCCGGGGTGTCCGACGGGGACGTCAGCACCGTGAAGATCGACGGGTCGGGGTGGTCGTAGGAGATGGTGCCGATCACATTGAAACGGCGCAGATCGTAGACGTACGGCACATGGTTGCCGTGCCAGGCGACCACGTCGAGGGGGGAGTGGTCGTAGGTGGCCGTCCAGAGGTTGCCGCAGAACTTGTTCACCACCTCCACCGGGCCCTCGGTGTCCTCGTAGGCGGCGACCGGCGCCCGGAAGTCGCGGGCGTTCGCCAGGCCGTTGGCGCCGATCGGGCCGAGGTCGGGGAGGTGGAAGGGCGCCCCATAGTTCTCGCATACATAACCCCGGGCGGTCGGGCTCTGCCCGCCGTCAGATGCAGTATCCAGTAGCTCCACACGGAAGCGCACCCCACGTGGAACCAGCGCCACATGTCCCGGCTCCACATGCAGCAGCCCGAACTCCGTGTGCAGCAGCAGCCCACCGCGCTCCGGGACGATCAGCAGCTCGCCGTCGGCGTCGCTGAAGACGCGGTCCATCGACGAGTTGGCGTGATACAGGTGCACGGCCATGCCCGTGCGCTGGGTCGCGTCGCCGTTGCCGCCGAGGGTCCACAGGCCGGCGAGGAAGTCGGTTCCGGGGCCGGGCTCGGGCAGGGGGTTCCAGCGCAGCCGGTTCGGGTCCGGCACCGACTCGGTGAAGGGGGCCGTACGGATCGCGCCGTTGTCCGCGCGGGTGAACGCCGGGTGCGCGGCCGACGGGCGGATGCGGTACAGCCACGAGCGGCGGTTGTGTGCCCTCGGCTCGGTGAACGCCGAACCGCTCAGCTGCTCGGCGTAGAGGCCGAGCGGGGCTCGCTGGGGTGAGTTGCGGCCCTCGGGAAGGGCGCCGGGCACCGCCTCCGAGCTGTGCTCATTGCCGAAACCGGAGAGGTAGGTCAGCCCTTCCGCGGTCTTCCGCGCGTCCCCGCTCATGATCGCTCCCTTGAGATCTGATTCCTATGCTTCACCGTAGGATTGCGGTTTCAGGAGCGCAAGGGATCCGCTGATCCTCCTCAGGAAGTACGACCGGAACCGGACGCCGACCAGACCTCAGGGGGATTCGGCTGTCGGACCGGTGTTCTAGTCTCCCGGCATGTCGTGGACACGGACCCCGTTCGCCGTGCTCGCGGTCTGTGTCCTGCTGCTGACCGGATCCGCGGGCTGTGGCTCCAGTGATGCCCGGGAACCGGGGGAGAGTGCCGCGTCGCCCTCCCCGGTGGGTCAGGTTCTCGGGGCCACCGACGGTGCCGGGCGGCACTACCGGGAGGTGGACGAGGGTGACGCGCCCGAGGTCGGCATCGAGGTGCAGCCGGAGGCGGGCAGCGGCGACGGCAGCTGGGACGTGCGGCTGACCGTCCGCGGCTTCCGCTTCTCGCCCGCCGGCGCGAAGGCGCAGGCGGTGGCCGGCCGAGGGCTCGCGTACCTCTTCGTGGACGGCCGTCTCGTCACCAGGCTCCGCACCCCCGAGTACCGCCTGCCGGCCTCCCTCGTCCCGCGCGGCACGCACAAGGTCACCGCCCGCCTGTACGCCGACGACGGCACGGTGTGGGCGGTGGACGGTGCCCCCGTCGAGAGCGCGGCCGACATCACCGCGTCGGAGACGGAGCGACCGTGACGCAGTCGTCGGCCCCGTCCACCGCGGCAGTGAGTGCATGGGGCACCCGTCTCCGTACAGGGGGGCAAGGTTCACCGGACCGAGGCGGAAAGGCATCATGAAGACCGTGCCCCACCCAGAAACGCTTCGCCGGGCGCCCGTGCAGCGGCGCAGTGCCGAACGGCTCACCAGGATCCTCGACGCCTGCGCCGACCTCCTCGACGAGGTCGGCTACGACGACCTGAGCACGCGGGCCGTCGCCCAGCGCGCAGGCGTTCCCATCGGCTCGGTCTACCGCTTCTTCGGCAACAAACGCCAGATGGCCGACGCCCTCGCCCAGCGCAACCTCGAGCGCTACACCGCCCGTGTCACCGAGCGTCTGAAGGGCGCCGGGAACGGAGGCTGGCGCGCCGCCATGGACGCCGTGCTCGACGAGTACCTCGCCATGAAGCGCACCGCGCCCGGCTTCTCCCTCGTCGACTTCGGCAACCAGATCCCCGTCGGCACCCGCGGTGAACCCAACCACCGCGTCGCCGACCGCCTCACCGACCTGCTCTCCGGCTTCCTCGACCGCGAACCGGACGAAGACCTGCGCCGCGTCTTCCTCATCGCCGTCGAGACCGCCGACACCCTGGTCCACCTGGCCTTCCGGGTGGCGCCGGAGGGCGACGAGCGGATCATCGAGGAGGCGCGGGAGATGCTGCGGGCGTATCTGGCGCGGGTGCTGGACGCTCCGCGGGAGCTGCCGCGATAGGCCGGCCGTCTGTCGTCTGCGGGCCTGTGGTGGCTGGTCGCGCCCGCGCGGCGGTAGCCGCACATCGATTGCAGCCCGGCGCCCCTTTGGGGCGCGAGGCTCCCCACGGTCCATACCGGTCGGTATGCTCGGTCCCGAAATCGTGCGTCATCGCCGCCGCCACCTCGGGAGGACCCGTGTCCCGCACCGCACTGCGCATCTGCCCCCTGTGCGAGGCCACCTGTGGCCTGACGCTCACGATCGAGGGGACTGAGGTCACCGGTGCCCGCGGTGACCGCGACGACGTGTTCAGCCAGGGGTTCATCTGCCCCAAGGGCGCCTCCTTCGGTGCCGTCGACGGCGACCCCGACCGGCTGCGCACCCCGCTCGTGCGCAAGGACGGCGAGCTGTGCGAGGCCACCTGGGAGGAGGCCTTCGACGCGGTCACCGCCGGTATCCGACCGGTCGTCGAGCGGTACGGCCCGAACGCGGTGGGCGTCGTGCTCGGCAACCCCAACGTGCACACCGTGGCCGGCGCCCTCTACCCGCCGGTGCTGCTCGCCGGCCTGCGCACCCGCAGCCTCTTCACCGCGTCCACGGTCGACCAGATGCCCAAGCACGTCTCCAGCGGCCTGCTCTACGGCGACGCCCACGCGATCCCCGTACCGGACCTGGACCACACCGACCAACTGCTCCTCATCGGCGCCAATCCCCTGGAGTCCAACGGCAGCCTGTGCACCGCCCCCGACTTCCCCGGCAAGCTGAAGGCGCTCAAGGCCCGCGGCGGCACCCTCACCGTCATCGACCCGCGCCGCACCCGCACCGCGAAACTCGCCGACCGGCACATCGCGATCCGGCCCGGCACGGACGCGCTGCTGCTCGCCGCGATGGCGCACGCGCTCTTCGAGGAAGCCCTCGCCGATCCGCGGGAGCTGACCGGGCACCTCCAAGGGCTCGACGAACTCCGGGACGCCGTACGGGACTTCACCCCCGAAGCCGTCGCCGAGGCCTGCGACGTGGACGCCGGTACGATCCGTGTCCTCGCGCGCGAACTCGCCGCCGCCCCCACCGCCGCCGTCTACGGCCGCATCGGCAGCTGCACCGTCCCGCACGGCACCCTGGCCAGCTGGCTGGTCGACGTACTGAACATCCTCACCGGCAACCTCGACCGCCCCGGCGGCGCCCTCTTCCCGCAGGCGGCCACCGACAAGACGCCCCGCCCGGCAGGCCCCGGCCGCGGCTTCGCGCTCGGGCGCTGGCACTCCCGGGTGAGCGAACACCCCGAGGCGAAGGGCGAGTTGCCGCTCTCCGCGCTCGCCGAGGAGATCGACACCGCCACCGAGCAGGGCGAGCCGATCCGGGCACTCATCGCCGTCGCCGCCAACCCCGTCCTGTCCGCCCCCGACGGCGACCGCCTCGACAAGGCCCTCGACTCGCTCGACTTCATGGTCAGCGTCGACCCGTACCTCAACGAGACCTCGCGCCACGCCCACGTCGTGCTGCCGCCGCCCCCGCCCTCGCAGAGCCCGCACCACGACTTCGCCTTCAACACCCTCGCCGTGCGCAACCAGGTCCGCTACACGCGCCCCGCCGTGCCGCTGGAGCCGGGCCGCATGGCCGAGACCGAGATTCTGGCCCGGCTGGTCCTCGCCGCGACCGGCATGCACGGCGCCGACCCGTCCGCGGTCGACGACCTGGTCATCGGCCAGACCCTCGGCAAGGCCGTCAAGGAAGCGCACTCGCCCGTCCACGGGCGTGACCCCCACGAGCTCGCCGCGCGACTGACCGGCCTCACCGGCCCCGAGCGGCGCCTCGACATGATGCTGCGCCTCGGCCCGTACGGCGACGGCTTCGGCGCCCGCCCCGACGGCCTGACCCTCCAGAAGCTGCTGGACCACCCGCACGGCATCGACCTCGGTCCGCTCCGGCCGCGGCTGCCGCAGCCGCTGAAGACCGTCAGCGGCAAGGTCGAGCTGCTGCCCGGGCCCATCGCCGAGGACCTGCCCCGTCTCCGTGACGCGCTGCGGGAGCGCCCGGACGGGCTCGTCCTCGTCGGCCGCCGTCATCTGCGCTCCAACAACAGCTGGATGCACAACGTGCCCGCCCTCACCGGCGGCACCAACCGCTGCACCCTGCACATCCACCCCGAGGACGCCGAGCGGCTCGGCGTACGCGACGGGGCGGCCGTACGCCTCAAGGGCGCCGGGGGAGAGGTGACCGCCCCCGCCGAGGTCACCGACGGCGTGCGCCCGGGCGTGGTGAGCCTGCCGCACGGCTGGGGCCACGACCGCCCCGGGACCCGCCTCGGCCACGCCGCCGCCGACCCCGGCGTCAACGTCAACCAGCTCCTCGACGGCAGCCTGCTCGACCCGCTGTCGGGCAACGCGGTGCTCAACGGGGTGCCGGTCGAAGTGGTCCCGGTGGCCGAAAAGATCACGGCTCTGACCTGAGCAAAGCTCTGACCTGGAGTTTTGCGCTTATTGCTCGCATGTCAACGTCTTGTTAACGCTGTTTGAAGGGACCTAACGTCGTCCCACCGCCGGCCCTGGTGGGTCGTTCAAGGGCGAACGTTAGGTATCCACTCATGCTGACCATCCTTGGCTTCGCCATGATCGCGACCTTCCTGGTCCTGATCATGATGAAGAAGATGTCGCCGATCGCGGCGCTCGTGCTGATTCCGGCACTCTTCTGCGTCTTCGTAGGAAAGGGCGCCAAGCTCGGTGACTACGTCATCGAAGGCGTCACCAGCCTCGCCCCCACCGCGGCGATGCTCATGTTCGCGATCGTCTACTTCGGTGTGATGATCGACGTCGGTCTCTTCGACCCGATCGTTCGGGGGATTCTGAAGTTCGCCAAGGCCGACCCGATGAGGATCGTCGTCGGTACGGCGATCCTCGCCGCGATCGTCTCGCTCGACGGCGACGGCTCGACCACCTTCATGATCACGGTCTCGGCGATGTACCCGCTGTACAAGCGCCTGAAGATGAGCCTGGTCGTGATGACGGGTGTCGCCGCCATGGCGAACGGCGTGATGAACACCCTGCCGTGGGGCGGCCCGACCGCCCGCGCCGCCACCGCGCTCAAGCTCGACGCCAGCGAGATCTTCGTCCCGATGATCCCGGCCCTGCTCGTCGGCCTGCTGGGTGTCTTCGTCCTCTCGTACTTCCTCGGTCTGCGCGAGCGCAAGCGGCTCGGTGTGCTGACGCTGGGTGAGGTCCTGGTCGAGGAGAAGGTCGAGGAGAAGGAGCCCGAGACGGTTCTCGTGGGCGGCGGTTCCGGCTCCGCGGGCACGGACAAGACGGTCACCGGCGGCGCCGGCTCCGGCACCGACGCCGAGGACGACGACGAGGAGCACTTCACGGTCCTCGACCCCAACCGCGCCACCCTGCGCCCCAAGCTGTACTGGTTCAACGCGCTGGTCACGGCCACCCTGCTCACCGCCATGATCATGGAGTGGCTGCCGATCCCGGTGCTGTTCCTGCTCGGCGCCGCGCTCGTCCTCACCGTGAACTTCCCGCACATCCCGGACCAGAAGGCCCGCCTCGCCGCCCACGCCGACAACGTCCTCAACGTCTCCGGCATGGTCTTCGCCGCCGCCGTCTTCACCGGCGTCCTGCAGGGCACCGGCATGGTCGACCACATGGCCCGCTGGATGGTCGACGTCATCCCCGAGGGCATGGGCCCGCACATGGCCCTGGTCACCGGCATCCTGAGCCTCCCGCTCACCTACTTCATGTCCAACGACGGCTTCTACTTCGGCGTCCTGCCGGTCCTCGCCGAGGCCGGCGCCGCCCACGGTGTCTCGCCGCTGGAGATGGCCCGCGCCTCCCTGGTCGGCCAGCCGCTGCACATGTCGAGCCCGCTCGTCCCGGCCGTGTACGTCCTGGTCGGCATGGCCAAGGTGGAGTTCGGCGACCACACCAAGTTCGTCGTGAAGTGGGCGGCGCTCACCTGCCTGATCATCCTCGCGGCGGGAATGCTCTTCGGCATCATCTGAACCGTCCGGCCCGCGAGGGCCGTTCCGGTTCACAGGCACCTTTCAGGAGGACACGTTCATGACGCCCGGTGGGAACCGCGGCTGGCTGCTCCGCCTCGTCATCGCCTTCAGCTTCGCGCAGGGGGCGGTGTCGATGGCCCGGCCCGCCGTCTCCTACCGGGCGCTGGCGTTGGGCGCGGACGAGCGGGCGATCGGTGTGATCGCGGGTGTGTACGCGCTGCTGCCGCTGTTCGCCGCCGTCCCGCTGGGCCGCCGCACCGACCACGGCCGCTGTGCGCCGCTGCTGCCCGTCGGCGTCGTGCTGATATCGGGCGGCTGCGCGCTGAGCGGCCTCGCGAACTCCCTGTGGGCGATGGCGGTCTGGAGCGGGGTGATGGGCCTCGGCCACCTCTGCTTCGTCATCGGCGCCCAGTCGCTCGTCGCCCGCCAGTCCGCCCCGCACGAACAGGACCGCAACTTCGGCCACTTCACCATCGGCGCCTCCCTCGGCCAACTGGTCGGCCCGATCGCCGCGGGCGCGCTGATCGGAGGCCGGGACATGGCGGGCACCAGCGCGTTCGCCCTGCTGGTGGCGGGGGCGGGTGGCGCGGTCGCGCTCACCTCGCTGTGGCGCATAGAGAGCCGTACGACGGCCAAGTCCCGCAAGGAGCAAGGCGAACGGGTCCCCGTGCGGCGCATCCTGCGGGCCCGGGGTGTGCCCGCCGGCATCTTCATCAGCCTCGCCGTGCTGTCCGCGACCGACATCCTCACCGCCTACCTCCCCGTGGTCGGCGAGCACCGGGGCATCGCGCCGTCGGTGATCGGCCTCCTGCTGAGCCTGCGCGCGGCGGCCACCATCGCCTGCCGTCTGGTCCTGACGCCCTTGCTGCGACTGCTCGGCCGCACCCTGCTGCTGACCGTGACCTGTCTGCTGGCGGCCCTGCTGTGCGCCGGGATCGCGCTGCCGGTGCCGGTGTGGGCGCTGGCCCTGATGCTGGCGGTGCTGGGCTTCTGCCTCGGCGTCGGCCAGCCGCTGTCCATGACGACGGTCGTCCAGGCGGCCCCCGACGGCGCCCGCTCCACCGCCCTCGCCCTGCGGCTGACCGGCAACCGCCTCGGCCAGGTGGCCGCACCGGCGTCGGCCGGGCTGGTCGCCGGCCTCGCGGGGGTGGCGGCGCCGTTCGTGATGCTGGGGGCGCTGTTGCTGCTGTCGGCGGGGGTCGCGCTGCGCGCGCCCGGGCGGCCGGAGGGGCCCGCAGCGGCCGTACGGGAGCGGCCGAAGCGCCCGCGATTGGGCCGGACGAGCGATATTTGACGACGCGCCGGGCGTCGTGCGGCGAGTCGCCGTGCACGTGAAGGAGAGTCAGGCGAAAGAGCGATTTGTATGAAAATCGTCTGAATCTGAGGAGCGTGCATGCCCAGCCTGACACCCTCACGAACCTTCCGCGCCCGCGCGGGCGCCACAGTCGTCCTCACCGCCCTCGCCGCGGCGGGCGCGTCGTGGGTGGCGGCGCCGACCGCGTCGGCCCAAGGGGAGAACGGCGACATCAGAATCCACCGCGAGGGAGTGCCGTTCGGGGTCTCGAAGGACGACCCGGTGGTCTGCCGGTTCTACCTCGACGCGGTCAACTTCGACATCCTCGCCTCGATCGCGTACACCATCACTCCGCAGCCTCCGCTGCCCACCGCAGCCACCGTCACCGGCACCATCGCGCTCGCGGGCGGCGCCGGTCACACGGACGTGCTGGGGCTGGCGGACGGGCAGTACAAGATCACCTGGGTCGTGACGGGCCACCCGCCGAAGGAGAAGGTCTTCCGCGTCCGTTGCCACGACGACAGGCACGACGGGCACCACGGTCCGCGTGGGCACATCGAGGACCACGGCCACAACGAAGGCTGGGGACGCGGCGACCACGGCGGCCCGAAGGGCGGTGTGCACGCGGGCGGCGGCGGCCTCGTCGACACCGCGGCCGCGTACGCACCGGTGACGGCCGCGGCAGCCGTGGGCCTGGTCGCCGTCGGTGGCACCGTGTACGTCCGCAGGACCCGCCGGCGGCCCGATGGTGCCGCGTAGGCGCAGACGCAGGCCCTGGCACCGGACCCGCGCCTACCGCCTTGCCAGGACGGCCATGCTCACGGTCGTCCTGGTGCTGGTGGTGTTCCGCTGTGACGGACACGGCACGCCGACCGCGCCGGAAGGAGACCACGGCCCCGGCTCCCTGGCGGCGGGCCCGGCCCACGCGGCCTCCTCCGCCGAGCCGACGCCTCCACCCCGCCCCCTGCCGCGCTCGAGGCCGACGTCCCTGCGCATTCCGTCCCTGGGCATCGACGCGCCGATCATGGGCCTCGGACTCGACGGCAACCGGGAGTTGGAGACGCCACCCGTCGACAACCCGAACATCGTCGGCTGGTACAGGGGTGGCCCCACACCGGGCGAGCCCGGCACCGCCGTCGCCGTCGGCCACCGCGACACCACGACCGGCGCCGCCGTGTTCGCCGGACTCGCCTCGGTCAAGCGCGGCAAGCAGATCGAGGCGCGGCGCGCGGACGGCCGTACCGCCGTCTACACCGTGGACAGAGTGAAGGTCTACGACAAGGCGAGCTTCCCCGACAAGGAGGTCTACGGCCCGGCCCGGCGCCCGGAACTCCGGGTGATCACCTGCGGTGGCCTGTTCGGCCGGCGTACGGGATACACCAGCAACGTGGTGGTCTTCGCGCACCTGACCGCCACGAAGTGACCGGACCCTTCCCCGGCCCGGCACATTCCGTTAACTTCCGTGACTCACGGGCCCGTACGACCCGCACGAGGCCTTCGGACACACGGAGCACCGGCGCTCCGGACAGCCCCCGGGGGCGGCAACGTCATGACACGAGCCATCTCTCTGCACGACGTGAGCAAGACCTATACGCGAGGCGTCCGGGTCGTGGACCGGCTCTCGCTGGACATCGAGCCCGGCGAGTTCCTCGTCCTGCTCGGCCCCTCCGGCTGCGGCAAGTCCACCGTGCTCAGGATGATCGCCGGTCTGGAGGACATCGACGAGGGCGAGCTGCTGCTGGACGGCGAGTACGCCAACGACCTGCTGCCCGCCGCCCGGCAGATGGCGATGGTCTTCCAGAACTTCGCCCTCTACCCGAGCATGACCAGCCGCGACAACATCGGCTTCCCGCTGCGCATCGAGGCACCCGGCGCGGACCCGCGCCCCCGCGTGGACGCCACCGCCCGCATGCTGGGCATCGAGGACCTCCTCGACCGCTTCCCCGCCCAGCTCTCCGGCGGCGAACGCCAGCGCGTCGCCATGGGCCGGGCCATCGCCCGCCACCCCACCGCGTTCCTGATGGACGAGCCGCTGTCCAACCTCGACGCCAAGCTCCGCAACCACCTGCGCGCCGAGATCTCCGGCCTCACCCGGAAGCTGGGCGTCACCACGGTGTACGTCACCCACGACCAGACCGAGGCGATGTCGCTCGGCGACCGGGTCGCCGTCCTGCGCGGCGGCGTCCTCCAGCAGGTCGGCACCCCGCGCTCGGTGTACGCCCTGCCCCGCAACGTCTTCGTCGCCGCCTTCATCGGCACCCCGCGCATCAACCTGCTGCGCGGCGTCGTACGCGCCCCGCTGGACGGCGCGATGACCATCAGCCTCGGCAAGCAGTACCTCCGCCTGCCCGAACCCCTGTCCCTGGACCACCAGTTGCTCCGTGTCCAGCAGGGCCGCGAGGTCATCGTGGGCCTGCGCTCGGAGGCGGTCCGGATCGCCAAGCCCGCCGCCGCCCGCCCCGGTGAGGTGCACATCACCGGCCTGGTCGAGCATGTGGAGTTCCAGGGACACGAGGTCCTCGTCCACTTCAACACCGGCTCCCGCCCCGCGCTCGTACCCGACCTGGAGGCCCCACGCCCCGTTCCTCCGGTCCGGCGCCGCCGCCGTGACGCCGGCACCGTGCTGGACCGGCTCCGCGGCCGGGCGGGCGCCCTGCGCGCCGGGCCAGTGGTGACGCTGGAGCATCCGGCCGACGCGGCCCCCGAGCCGGCGCCGCCCGAGGGCCGCCTGCCCGGCGACCTGATCGTCCGCACCACCCCCGACTTCGACCTCCGGCACGGCATGCAGGTCCCGCTCCTCGTCGACATCGCCCACCTGTTCGTCTTCGACCACCACGGCGAGCGGATCTGCCCGGATCCGGCCCGGCTGCCCGATCTGGAGGAGTGAAATACGCCGGGTATGGCTAGCTATGGGCCATGAACGTGCACTTCACCCGAACTCGGGCCGTCCTCACCACCGTTGGCCTCCTCCTCGCCGTCGCCGCGCCGACCGCGTACGCCACCCTCGACGACACTGACGCACCCGCCGCCGCCGAGCCGCGGCGCGGCGATCCGTACATCGAGACCCAGCTCTTCTTCGGCACCGCACGCCCCGACGGCGGTCCCGCCGTCACCGACCGGCAGTTCATGGCCTTCGTCGACAAGGAGGTCACCCCGCAGTTCCCGGACGGGCTCACGATCCAGTCCGGGCGCGGGCAGTGGCGGGACGTGAACGGCGCGATCGAGAAGGAGCGGTCGTACGAGTTGATCCTGCTGTACCCGCAGGCGGAGGCGCGGAGCAGCGACCACAGGATCGAGGAGATCCGCCGGGCCTACGAGAAGGCCTTCGGCCAGGAGGCCGTGGGGAGGGTGGACGACGAGGCGCGCGTCGACTTCTGATGTCATGGGGCTGTCTGGCGCATAAAAACTAACGCCGCTAGTTTATGAGCCGGACGACGACGGCCGGACGACGAGCCGGCCCGCCCGGGAGGAAGCGCGAATGAAGGCACACGACGGCATGTACATCGACGGCGCGTGGCGCCCCGCCGCGGGCCGGGACGTGATCGAGGTGATCAACCCGGCCGACGAGCAGGTGGTCGGCCGGGTCCCGGCCGGCACCGCCGAGGACGTCGACACCGCCGTACGGGCCGCCCGCGCCGCCCTCCCGGGCTGGGCCGCGACCCCGCCCGTCGAACGGGCCGCGCGGCTGGCCGCCCTCCGGGACGTCCTTCAGGCCCGCAAGGACGAGATCGCCGAGACGGTGACCGCCGAGCTCGGCTCGCCGCTGAAGTTCTCGCAGGGGGTGCACGCGGGCGTGCCCATCGCGGTCGCGGGCTCCTACGCCGAGCTGGCGGCGACGTACGCCTTCGAGGAGAAGGTCGGCAACTCGACCGTCCACCACGAGCCCATCGGTGTGGTCGGCGCCATCACGCCCTGGAACTACCCGCTCCACCAGATCGTCGCCAAGGTCGCCCCGGCGCTCGCGGCGGGCTGCACGGTGGTGCTGAAGCCCGCCGAGGACACCCCGCTGGTCGCCCAGCTCTTCGCCGAGGCGGTGAACGAGGCCGGTGTCCCCGCGGGCGTCTTCAACCTGGTCACCGGCCGCGGCCCGGTCGCGGGCCAGGCGCTCGCCGAGCACCCCGGCGTCGACCTGGTCTCCTTCACCGGTTCCACCGCCGTCGGCCGGCAGATCGGCGCGGTGGCCGGGGCGGCGATCAAGAAGGTCGCCCTGGAGCTGGGCGGCAAGTCCGCCAACGTCATCCTGCCCAGCGCCGACCTGGCCAAGGCGGTCAACGTCGGCGTCGCCAACGTCATGTCCAACTCCGGACAGACCTGCAGCGCCTGGACGCGGATGCTCGTGCACCGGGATCAGTACGACGAGGCCGTGGAGCTGGCCGCGGCCGCCGCCGCGAAGTACGGCGAGCGCATCGGCCCGGTGGTGAACGCCAAGCAGCAGGAGCGGGTGCGCGGCTACATCGAGAAGGGCGTCGCCGAAGGGGCACGACTGGTCGCGGGCGGCCCCGAAGCGCCGCGCGAGCAGGGCTACTTCGTCAGCCCGACCGTCTTCGCCGACGTCACGCCCGAGATGACCATCGCGCAGGAGGAGATCTTCGGCCCGGTCCTGTCGATCCTGCGCTACGAGGACGAGGAGGACGCGCTGCGCATCGCCAACGGCACGGTCTACGGCCTCGCGGGCGCCGTCTGGGCGGGCGACGAGGCGGAGGCGGTGGCCTTCGCGCGCCGTATGGACACGGGGCAGGTCGACATCAACGGCGGCCGCTTCAACCCGCTCGCTCCCTTCGGCGGCTACAAGCAGTCCGGTGTGGGCCGCGAACTCGGTGCGCACGGCCTGGCCGAGTACCTCCAGACCAAGTCCCTCCAGTTCTGAGGCCCGTTCCAGGGTTTCCCAGGTCCCCCAAGGTTCCAAGGGAGTCGCTCCTCATGGCCGTCCGTGCCGCCGTCCTGCCCGCCATCGGTGCCCCGCTCGAAGTCACCGAGATCGACCTGCCCGACCCCGGCCCCGGCCAGGTCCGCGTCCGCCTCGCCGCCGCCGGCGTCTGTCACTCCGACCTGTCCCTGTCCAACGGCACCATGCGCGTCCCGGTCCCCGCGGTCCTCGGCCACGAGGGCGCCGGCACGGTCGTGGCCGTGGGCGAGGGCGTCACCCACGTCGCGCCGGGCGCCGGAGTGGTCCTCAACTGGGCGCCGTCCTGCGGCAGTTGCCACGCCTGCTCGCTCGGCGAGGTCTGGCTGTGCGCCAACGCGCTGAACGGCGCCGCCGACGTCTACGCCCGTACCACGGCGGGCACCGACCTCCACCCCGGCCTGAACGTCGCCGCCTTCGCCGAGGAGACGGTCGTGTCGGCCGGCTGCCTCCTGCCGCTCCCGGACGGCGTCCCGCTCACCGACGCCGCCCTGCTGGGCTGCGCCGTCCTCACCGGCTACGGCGCCGTGCACCACTCCGCGCGGGTCCAGCCGGGGGAGACGGTCGCGGTGTACGGCGTCGGGGGAGTGGGCCTCGCCGCCCTGCAGGCCGCCCGGATCGCGGGCGCGGCGAAGATCGTCGCGGTCGACGTCTCCCCCGAGAAGGAGGAGCTGGCCCGCGCGGCAGGGGCCACCGACTACGTGATCGCCTCCGCGGACACGGCCCGCGAGATCCGCGCCCTCACCGGCAAGCAGGGCGTCGACGTGGCCGTCGAGTGCGTGGGCCGCGCGACGACGATCCGCACGGCCTGGGACTCCACCCGCCGCGGCGGCCGCACCACGGTCGTCGGCATCGGCGGCAAGGACCAGCAGGTCACCTTCAACGCCCTGGAGATCTTCCACTGGGGCCGCACCCTCTCAGGCTGCGTCTACGGCAACTCCGACCCGGCCCGTGACCTGCCGGTACTGGCCGAGCATGTCCGCGAGGGCCGCCTGGACCTGGGCGCGCTGGTGACGGAACGCATTGCCCTGGAGGGCATCCCGGCGGCCTTCGAGAACATGCTGGCGGGCAAGGGCGGCAGGGCGCTGGTGGTCTTCTAACGCCCCCGCCCACGCACCCCGGCCTCCGTGCGAGGCCGGGGTCCGAGGCATGTCCGGACCCCGTTCTGTGTGCCACGTACAGGTAAAAGTCCTGATGCTCGACCCGTTGACGTCCATACCGTCCGGTCAGTACGTTCCCCGGAACCTGAACCACCCCCCGCTCCGTCCCCCGCACCCACCCGGAGTGTGCAGTATGGACACGGCCCCTTCCGCCGAGCCGCTCGCCACCACCGCTCCCGCCGTAGGCAATCGTCGCCGCGTAGCCACCGCGGCGGCCCTAGCCTCAGCCGTCGAGTGGTACGACTACTTCGTCTTCGGCATCGCCGCCGCTTTGGTCCTCGGCGACCTGTACTTCCCGTCCGGCAGCCCCACCGCAGGCGTCCTCGCCTCCTTCGCCACCTTCGCCGTCGGCTTCCTGGCCCGCCCGCTCGGCGGCATCGTCGCCGGCCAGCTCGGCGACAAGCGCGGCCGCAAGCCGATGCTGGTCCTCGCGCTCACCCTCATGGGCCTCGCCACCACCGGCATCGGCCTGCTCCCGACGTACGACACGATCGGCGTCGCCGCGCCGATCCTGCTGGTCCTCTTCCGCGTGCTGCAGGGCATCGCCGTCGGCGCCCAGTGGGGCGGCGCGATGCTCATGGCCACCGAGTACGCCCCCGAGGGCAAGCGCGGCATCTACGGAAGCTTCGTCCAACTGGGCGTCCCCATCGGCGTGGTGACCGCCAACACGGTCTTCCTGCTGGCCGGAGCCTTCACGACCGATGCCGCGTTCGCGTCCTGGGGCTGGCGCGTGCCGTTCCTCGTCGGCCTGTTCGTCCTCGTCCTCGCCTGGTACATCCACACGCGCGTCGAGGAGACCCCGGAATTCCGGGAGGCGGAGAAGAAGCTGGCCGAGCAGGAGAAGACCGAGCAGTCCTCCCCGCTGCGCACGATCCTGAAGGGCCACCTCGGCACCGTGCTCCTGGCCGGCGGCTCCTTCGCCGTGAACACCGCGACCTTCTACATCATCATCACCGGCGTACTCGACTACACCACCCGCGAGCTCGGCATGAAGAAGAGCGCCGTTCTCACCGTCTCGCTCTGCATCAGCCTCACCCAGCTGATCCTGATCCCGGCGGCCGCCGCGCTCTCCGACAAGATCGGCCGGATCCGCATCTACGCGATCGGCGCGGCCGGCATCGGCCTGTGGGCCGTACCGCTGTTCCTGCTGATCGACACCGGCTCGCTGCTGTGGCTGGCGGTGGGCACGTTCGTCGCCAGCTGCTTCCTCAGCATCATGTACGGCCCCCAGGCGGCCCTGTTCGCCGAGCTGTTCACGCCCGAGATGCGTTACACGGGCGCCTCCCTCGGCTACCAGATCGCGGCCGTGCTCGGCGGCGGCCTCGCCCCGTTCGTCATGGTGCTGCTCCTGGAGGCCACCGGTACCTCGATGGCGGTGTCCGGCTACATCATCGGCCTCGCGGTGATCGCCCTGCTGTCCATCAAGGTCCTTGCGGACAGGGCGCGGTCACGCTGATTCCCGGGTCTGCTCGGGTTGTGGCGCCGCTGCCACGACCCGAGCGGAACGGTTCCGGGACCGCGACACGGCGACCCCGGCCAGACACAGCGCCCCGCCCGCCAGGGTGAGCGGTCCTGGCGCCTCGCCCAGCGCCAGCCACGACATCAGCACGACAAGGGCGGGCACCGCGTACGTGGTCGCGCCCATGCGGCTGGCGGTCGTGCGGGCCAGGGCGTACGCCCAGGTCGTGAAGGCGAGCGCCAGTGAGAAGACGCCCAGATAGACCAGGTTGAGGGTCGCGGACAGGGAGGCGTCGGCCGCGTCGTCGATGAGCTGCCCGCTGAACGGCAGGCAGAGGACCGCCCCGACCAGACACCCGAACGTCGTCACCTGGAGCGGGCTCCCATGGCCCAGGGCCGGCTTCTGTGCCACCACCCCGCCCGCGTATCCGACCGCGGCGAGCAGGCACAGCACCACCCCGAGCACCGAGGACCCGCCCCCGCCCGACATCGACAGACCCACGGTCACCGCCCCGGCGAACGACACCGCCATCCCCGCCAGCAGCCGCGGCGGCATCCGGTCGCCGAGCAGCCGGGCACTCAGCAGCGCGATGAGGAGGGGCCCGATGTTCACGACGAGCGCCGCCGTACCGGCGTCCACCTGCTGCTCGCCCCAGTTCAGCACGACGCTGTAGAACCCGAACCACAACAGCCCCGATATCGCGATCCCGGGCCAGGCCGCCCGAGGCGGCACCCCCTCCCGCCGGACGAGGCAGATCCCGGCCAGCACCACGGCCCCGACGACCAGCCGCCCCAGCGCGAGCGCGCCCGGCGAGTACTCCTCACCCGCGCTGCGGATGGAGACGAAGGCGGAGGCCCAGAGAACGACGGTGACGGTGGCTGCGCCGGCGGCGAGCAGTTCGGTGCGGCGGGCGGGGGAGGGGTTCATCATGCTCCAGAGGCTAGGAAGACAAGGGTTCGCAAGCTCGCGGATTTCGGACGGGGCCATGGCCGTCCGCGGATGAGTGAGGGGCGCTCAGCACAGCGTTGCCTGATCCATGCCCAGGAGCTCGTACAGGGCCCGCTCCCCCGACGCGGTCACCTTCACCGCCCGCTCCGAACCGATCCGCACGCACCACCCCGCATCCAGCGCATGCCGGCACAGGGCCGCCCCGGCGACCCCCGCGAGATGAGGACGGCGCTCCGTCCAGTCGAGGCAGGCACGGGCCAGCGGGCGGCGACTCGAACGGTCGAGGCCGATACCCGCGCTGTCGAACCAGTCCAGCCCCGCGTCCGTGAGGGCGAACCCCATGTCCTGCCGCAACAGCCCCCGCGCGGTCAACGCGTCGGTGACCGCGATGCCGAGCCGCCCGGCGAGATGGTCGTAGCAGGTGCGTCCCCGCGCCATCGCGGACCCGGCGCTGGACTCCCGTAGATTCCGGGGCCGTTGGACCGCACCCGGAGCCACTTGCGCCGCCAGGTCCTCCACCAGCTGCGCCACCCGCGCGTCGGCGAGGCGGACGTAGCGGTGCCGCCCCTGCCGCTCCTCGGCGAGCAGCCCGCCCGCGACGAGCTTGCTCAGATGCTCGCTCAGCGTCGACGCGGCGACCCCGGCGTGCCGCGCCAGCTCACCTGCGGTCCAGGCCCGTCCGTCGAGCAGCGCCAGCAGACAGGCGGCCCGCGTCTCGTCGGCGATCAGCGCGGCGAGCCGGGCCAGCTGGGGCGCCTGGGGATCCCTGGTGGTCATGGACCCCAGCATGGGCCACGGACACTTCGGCGTCCGCCGAACCGTGGCTAGCCGGTGCGCCCGACCTGCTCGTACTGTCGGGCGAGGCCGTCCAGCAGCGCGGTCAGGCCCGTCTCGAAGGCCCGCTCGTCGATCTTCTCCTGCTGCTCGGCGAGGAGGTGGGCCTGTCCGAGGTGGGGATAGTCGGCGGGGTCGTACGCGCTCGCGTCGTCCACGAAGCCGCCGGCGAACGAGCCGAGCGCCGAGCCCATGATGAAGTACCGCATCAGCGCGCCGATGGAGGTGGCCTGGGCGGGCGGCCAGCCCGCGGCGACCATCGCGCCGTAGACGGCGTCGGCGAGGCGCAGCCCGGCGGGGCGGCGGCCGGGGCCCTGGGCGAGGACCGGGACGATGTTCGGGTGGTCGCGCAGGGCGGCCCGGTAGGAGACGGCCCAGTCGTGCAGCGCGGTCCGCCAGTCGCGGCCGTCCTCGAACATCGACAGATCGACCTGGGCGCTGACCGAGTCGGCGACCGCCTCCAGGATCTCGTCCTTCGTGCGGAAGTGGTTGTAGAGGGACGGCCCGCTCACCCCGAGCTCGGCGGCGAGGCGGCGCGTGGAGACGGCCGACAGGCCCTCCGCGTCCACGAGTTCGCGAGCCGTCTCGACGATCCGGTCGTAGCTGAGGAGGGGCTTGCGCGGTCGGGCCATGGCGCACATAGTAGGGCTGCCGAACAGAAACTAGCAGTGCTAATTTAAATGTACGGCTTTCAATGTACGGCTTCCCCCGGCCGCCGTGCGCGGGGCTGGCCACCGTCTGTGGGGGTGACTCGGCATGAACCTGGGGCTCAGCGAGGAGCAGACCGCCGTCCGGCAGCTCGCGAGGGACTTCGTGGACCGCGAGATCGCCCCGCACGTGGTCGAGTGGGACCGTGCCGAGGAGGTGGACCGTTCGATCGTCAAGAAGCTCGGCGAGGTCGGCTTCCTGGGCCTGACGATCGACGAGGAGTACGGCGGCTCCGGCGGCGATCACCTCGCGTACTGCCTGGTCACGGAGGAACTGGGCCGGGGCGACTCCTCGGTGCGCGGCATCGTGTCGGTCTCCCTCGGCCTGGTCGCCAAGACCATCGCCGCCTGGGGCAGCGAGGAGCACAGGCGCCGCTGGCTGCCGGGCCTCACCTCCGGCGAGTACGTCGGCTGCTTCGGCCTCACCGAGCCGGGCACCGGCTCCGACGCGGGCAACCTCGCCACGCGGGCGGTGCGCGACGGCGACGACTACGTGATCAACGGCACCAAGATGTTCATCACGAACGGCACCTGGGCCGACGTCGTCCTGCTCTTCGCCCGCTCCACCGACGCGCCGGGCCACAAGGGCGTCTCCGCCTTCCTGGTCCCCACCGACACCCCCGGCCTGACCCGCCGCACCATCCACGGCAAGCTCGGCCTGCGCGGCCAGGCCACCGCGGAGCTGGTGCTCCAGGACGTACGGGTGCCCGCGGCGGCGATGCTGGGGAAGGAGGGCAAGGGCTTCTCGGTGGCGATGTCGGCCCTGGCCAAGGGGCGGATGTCGGTCGCCGCGGGGTGCGTCGGCATCGCCCAGGCCGCGCTGGACGCGGCTGTCCGGTACGCCGGCGAGCGCGAACAGTTCGGCAAGTCCATCGCCCACCACCAGCTCGTCCAGGAGCTGATCAGCGACATCGCCGTGGACGTCGACGCGGCCCGGCTGCTGACCTGGCGGGTCGCCGACCTCATCGACCGCGGGCAGCCCTTCGCCGTCGAGTCCTCCAAGGCCAAGCTCTTCGCCTCCGAGGCCGCCGTACGCGCGGCCAACAACGCCCTCCAGGTCTTCGGCGGTTACGGCTACATCGACGAGTACCCGGCGGGCAAACTCCTGCGCGACGCCCGGGTGATGACCCTCTACGAGGGCACGAGCCAGATCCAGAAGCTGGTCATCGGGCGGGCGCTGACGGGGGTTTCGGCGTTCTGAGTACCGGGGTGAGTACAACAGCGGATGTGTCCGCCGCCATAACCGCCGACCCTCTTCCCCATGAGTGACACACCGGTCAAGCAGCAGAGCACGGCCGCCTTCTACGGCCAGTCCGTCGCATCCTTCGCGATCGCCATGGCCGCCACCGGCATCGGCATCTACCAGCTGAGCGCCGACGCCTGGGTGCGGGGCTTCCTCGCGATCGCGGTCCTCTACCTGGTGACCTCGGCGTTCACGCTGGCCAAGGTGATCCGGGACCGCCAGGAGGCCGGGCAGATCGTCAGCCGGGTCGACCAGGCGCGGCTGGAGAAGCTGCTCGCCGAGCACGACCCCTTCGAGAAGATCTGAGCCCCGAGAAGCCCAGGGCCTGCGGTCGGGGCCGGCCCCTCCGCGCCGGACGCCCTAAGCGCCCGCTCAGTATCGGCGGTATGGTGGTTCCTCTGTCAGCGAGAGGGGCGAGTGAGCGATGAGTACGGCGGAGGAGACGGCCGGCGGCGACACGTCGGCGTGGGGTGAGGTCACGCCCGACGCGGCACGGCGGCTGCTGATCGCCGCCGTGGAGGCCTTCGCCGAGCGCGGCTACCACGCCACCACGACCCGTGACATCGCGGGCCGCGCCGGCATGAGCCCGGCCGCGCTCTACATCCACTACAAGACCAAGGAAGAGCTGCTCCACCGCATCAGCAGGATCGGCCACGAAAAGGCACTGGAGATCCTGCGGACGGCTTCCCGGCGCGAGGGCACGGCGGCCGAGCGGCTCGCCGACGCGGTGAGCTCCTTCGTCCGCTGGCACGCAGGCGGGCGCACGACCGCCCGGGTCGTGCAGTACGAGCTGGACTCGCTCGGCCCGGACGCCCGCGCCGAGATTCTCGCGCTGCGCCGACAGTGTGACGCCGAGGTGCGCGCGATCATCGAGGACGGTGTGGCGGCCGGCGAGTTCGACGTGCTGGACGTGAAGGGCACGACGCTCGCCGTGCTCTCCCTGTGCATCGACGTGGCCCGCTGGTTCAACGTCGACGGCCCCTGGACGCCCGACGAGGTCGGCGCGCTCTACGCCGACCTCGTGCTGCGGATGGTGGGGGTCAAGTAGCCGCCGGGCCCCTCGGGCGTGGAAGCGGGTCAGACGTAGAAGCGGGCCACCGACTCGGCCACGCAGACCGGCTTGTCCCCGCCGTCGCGCTCCACGGTGTAGGCGACGGTCAGCTGGGCGCCGCCGGGTACGTCCTCGACGTTGCTGATCTTCGCGGTCGCGCGCAGTCGCGAGCCGACCGGCACGGGGGAGGGGAAGCGGACCTTGTTGGTGCCGTAGTTGACGCCCATCTTCACGCCCTCGACCCTCATCAACTGGGGTCCGAAGAGCGGCAGCAGTGACAGCGTGAGGTACCCGTGGGCGATGGTGGTCCCGAAGGGGCCGGCGGCCGCCTTCTCCGGGTCGACGTGGATCCACTGATGGTCGCCGGTGGCCTCGGCGAACAGGTCGATCCGCTTCTGGTCGATCTCCAGCCAGTCGGTGTACCCCAGCTGCTCGCCCACCGCCGCCTTCAGGTCGTCGACGGAAGTGAAGATCCTCGGCTCTGCCATGTTCCCGGCCTCTCGCGTCGCGGTCCCGCAATGTCTAAGCGACTGCTTAGCATGGTCGGGTGCGAGTCCTATGTCAACGGAACGGGCGTGCGACGCGGTCGGTAGTCTCTGAGGAGTGCCCCAGATCCCCGAGAAGATCCACGAGCTGACCGTCGGCCAACTGTCGGCGCGCAGCGGCGCCGCCGTCTCCGCCCTGCACTTCTACGAGTCCAAGGGCCTGATCAGCAGCCGCCGCACCTCCGGCAACCAGCGTCGCTACACCCGTGACACCCTCCGCCGGGTCGCCTTCGTCCGGGCCGCGCAGCGCGTCGGCATCCCGCTGGCCACGATCCGCGAGGCCCTCGCCCGACTCCCCGAGGAGCGCACGCCCACCAACGAGGACTGGGCGCGGCTGTCGGAGGCGTGGCGCTCGGAACTGGACGAACGCATCAAGCAACTGAACCGCCTGCGCGACCACTTGACCGACTGCATCGGCTGCGGCTGCCTCTCCCTCGACACATGCGTCCTGTCCAACCCGGACGACGCCTTCGGTGAACGCCTGACGGGGTCGCGCCTGCTGGCGGAGCCGGGAGGTCGACAGAAGGGGGGACAATGAGTTCGGGGCTCCGGCTCGTACGGCGGCCGCGGGTTGTGTGTGGCGGGTCGCGCCTGCGCGGCGGAGTCGCATGCCGGTACAGCCTCGCGCCCCAGCGGTGCTGCAGCGCAGTCGGCGGTCAGGCCCGACCTGGCCTCCCTCACGACGAGCGCCGGGACTCCCACCCGTAGTGGACCAGCCCCGCCGCCACCAACTGCGCGTTCGACCCGGCCCGTTCCCCGTCCGGCAGGACCAGCGTGTCCTCCAGGCCGATGCGCGTCGCCAGCCCCAGCCGCCCCGCCAGCCGCAGCACCGGCCACGCTCCCGCGTCCTCCCCGTGCAGCAGCACCGGACGGCCGAACGCCGAGCCCAGGTCGGCCAGCAGTGCTCGCGCTGTCTCCTCGGCCGACTCCGCGGACCTGTCCGTCACCTCCGCCAGCACCCGCAGCACCCTCGGCCCCAGCGGTGAGGCGGCGAACCGTGCCGCTCCATCCGTGCCGGACCAGATGCCCGCCTCGACGCCCACGCCCTGGTCGATCAGCGCCGCCGCCACCTCCTCGGCGCCCGGCTCATGCCAGTTGACCGAGGCGTGGTCGGGGAGGACCGGGAGCGTCGACCAGCTCCGTATCCGCTCCAGCCGGGCCGCCGCGTCCGGTTCCGCCCACGCGCCCGTGGTCACCCCGACCGGCACCGGCACCCGGGCCCGTATCGCCTCCAGCGTCGGCGCGAGCACCCGCGGCGACAGACTGTCCTTCCCGCAGGGTGTCTTGGGGTGCACATGGATGTCCGTGGCTCCGGCCGCGACCGCGGCCGCGGCGGACTCGGCCATGGCCTCCGGCGAGAGCGGCACCGCGGCACCGTCGCCCGCCCCCCGAGGCCCGTTCAGACACACCTGGATCATGTCTCGATGGTGCCAGCCACCACTGACAACGGCAGACGGGAAGAACGGGCAGGCATCGAACCGGCCCCCGGCGAAAGGGGGGTGCGGCATCCCCGGCGCACCCCCGTCGTACTAGGCGGACATCAGCAGCCGCCGTTCACGCCGTGACGCCGCCAGCGCTTCGGGCGTGAGAACCGGACGCGGCACCACGATTCCGCAGTCCGTGCAGACCGGACCCGACGACGGTTCATGGGCCAGGTCGTACTTGTAGATCAGCCGCTCCCCGCCGCACACCGGGCACTCCGAACCCGGTTCGCGCTCCAGCGCGGAGATCAGCCGGCGCAGCACCACGGCCAGCGGTTCTTGCGGGTGGACCCGTGGGTCGTCGCACCAGGCGACCCCGAAGCCGCCCCAGGTCAGCCGGTGCCAGTCGTCCACGGTGCCCGGCCTGCGCAGTCCGTCGTGCTTCTCCTTCTTGCGTCGCTCGGCGAACTCGACCTCGTAGGCCAGCCAGACCGAACGCGCCTCCTCCAGCTCGTCCAACGCGGCCACGAGCCGCGCCGGATCGGGGGACCGGTCCTCCGGACCGAACCCTGCCCGGGAGCACAAGTGGTCCCAGGTCGCCCTGTGCCCGTAAGGAGCGAACCGCTCAAGGCACTTACGCAGCGAGTAGCGCCGTAGCGCCAGATCGCACCTCGGGTCTCGCACCTGTCTCGCCAGACTCCGGAAACCGGCCATCGCCCTGCACCTCCGTCACACCTGCACCTGTACTTCGGTCACTTCGGCGTCGCCGCACGGACTTCGCGCGACGTTGACGAATAGACGTATCGACAAGCGATTCGGCTCCATTCGTTTTCCGATGACCTCCATAGCGAGCCCTGGTGACTCCAAAAAGTGACGCATGTTCACCTTCAATCCCGGGGATACCGCCGGTAACATCCGGCCCACCCTCGTCGGTAGGAGCTGCCATGCCACGGCGTACCCCACGCAACGCCCCAGACAGAGTGAGAACTCCCGACCGATTCCCCGGGTTCCTGAAGACGGCATCCATATGCGCCTTGATTGCCGGTCTTTTGTCGCCACTTTCCCAAGCCGCCACCGCGCCCGAGGCGTCAGCGGCCGAGGCGGCGGCCGCCGACCACTGCGGGAACCAGTGTTCCGACATCCTGCCGCCGGGCCAGAACGGCAACGCCACCCTCGCCCAGATCCTGGCCAACCAGGCCTTCGGCAGTATGCCCGAGCACGCCTCGGACCAGCTCGGCCCCTACGCCAACCTGGCGAAGGGCTACTCCGGCCTCACCAACGCGACGATCAACAACTTCTTCAACGACGCCTCGTTCGGCGTTCCGTCCGATCAAGTCGCCTCCACTCTCAAGCCCGCGGGCCGCAGTGATGTGACGATCGTCCGTGACAAGAAGACGGGCGTACCGCACATCACCGGTACCACCAGATACGGCACGGAGTTCGGCGCGGGCTATGCGGCCGCCCAGGACCGGCTGTGGCTGATGGACGTCTTCCGGCACGTCGGACGCGGTCAGCTGACGTCGTTCGCCGGTGGCGCGCCTTCCAACCAGGGCCTGGAGCAGGAGTTCTACCGTCACGCGCCGTACACCGAGGCCGATCTGCAGGCCCAGATCGACAACGCCGTGGCCGCGGCGGGCGACCGGGGCAAGCAGGCCCTCGCCGACGTGAACGCCTACATCGACGGCATCAACTCCTACATCGACGCCTCCGACAGCGGCCGCTACTTCCCCGGCGAGTACGTCCTGACCGGTCACAAGGACTCGATCACCAACGCCGGCAAGATCGAGCACTTCAAACCCACCGACCTGGTCGCGCTTGCGTCCGTGATCGGCGCCCTGTTCGGCTCCGGAGGCGGCGGCGAGGTCAACAACGCCCTCTCCCTGCTCGCCGCCCAGGAGAAGTACGGAGTTGCCGAGGGGACGAAGCTCTGGGAGTCGTTCCGCGAACGCAACGACCCCGAGGCCGTCGTCACCCTCCACGACAAGAGCTTCCCGTACGCCACCAAGCCCGACGACCCGCAGGGCGAGGCCCTGCCCGACGCCGGTTCGGTGACCGAGGAGCAACTCGTCCACGACCGTACGGGCAGCGCGTCCGGCTCCGCCGCGAGCACCGCCTCCACCACGGCGGCCCGGACCGCCATGAGCTCGGCCAAGCGGGGCATGTCCAACGCCTTGGTCGTGAGCGGCGAGTACACCGCCAGCGGCCACCCGGTCGCCGTCTTCGGTCCGCAGACCGGCTACTTCGCGCCCCAGCTGCTGCTGCTCCAGGAGATCCAGGGCCCGGGCATCAGCGCCCGCGGCGCCTCCTTCGCCGGCCTGAGCATGTACGTCGAACTCGGCCGCGGCCAGGACTACTCGTGGAGCGCGACGACCTCCGGCCAGGACATCATCGACACCTACGCCGTCGAGCTGTGCCAGGACGACTACCACTACCTGTACCGCGGCACCTGCACGGCGATGGAGAAGGTCGAGCAGAAGAACGCCTGGAAGCCGACCACCGCCGACAGCACCCCTGCGGGCTCGTACACGATGCGGGTCTGGCGCACGAAGTACGGACCCGTCACGCACCGAGCGACCGTCGGCGGCAAGAAGGTCGCCTACACGACCCTGCGCTCGTCCTTCATGCACGAGGCCGACTCGATCATCGGCTTCCAGATGCTGAACGACCCGGACTACGTCAAGGGCCCGGAGGACTTCCAGGAGGCGGTGCAGCACATCAACTACACCTTCAACTGGTTCTACGTCGACTCCGAGCACACCGCCTACTACAACAGCGGCGACAACCCGGTCCGGGCGACCGGTGTCGACGCGGAGTTCCCGGTGTGGGCGCGGTCGGCGTACGAGTGGCGGGGCTGGGACCCGGCGACGAACACCGCGCAGTACACCCCGCCGTCGGCCCACCCCAACTCCATCGACCAGGACTACTACATCTCCTGGAACAACAAGCAGGCCAAGGACTACACGACCGCTCCCTGGGGCGACGGCTCGGTCCACCGCGGCAATCTGCTGGAGAACCGGGTGAAGAAGCTGGTCGCGGCGGGCGGGGTGACCCGGGCCTCGCTGGTGAAGGCCATGGCGGATGCGGGGCTGGCCGATCTGCGTGCCGAGGACGTACTCCCGGACCTGCTCAAGGTCGTCAACAGCTCAACCGTGACCGACTCCACCGCCGCGGCGGCCGTCAGCAAGCTCCAGGCCTGGATCTCGGCGGGCGCCAAGCGCACCGAGACGTCGGCCGGCTCGAAGACGTACGCCGACGCCGACGCGATCCGCATCCTGGACGCCTGGTGGCCGCTGCTGGTCAAGGCCGAGTTCGAACCCGGCCTCGGGAGCGAGCTGTACGCCGCGATGACGAACAACCTGCCCATCGACGAGTCCCCGTCCGCCGCGCACGGCCCGACCGGCTCGCACGCCGGAAGCTCCTTCCAGTACGGCTGGTGGAGCTATGTCGACAAGGACATCCGGGCCGTGCTCGGTGAGTCGGTGCAGGGCCCGCTCGACCGGAAGTACTGCGGCGGCGGCAGCCTCAGTGCCTGCCGGGACATCCTGATCAGCACACTGAAGGAGGCGGCCGGCAAGACCGCGGCCCAGGTCTATCCCGGCGACGACCAGTGCTCGGCGGGCGACCAGTGGTGCGCCGACTCGATCGTCCAGCGCACCCTGGGCGGCATCAAGCACTCCAGGATCAGCTGGCAGAACCGGCCGACGTATCAGCAGGTCGTGGAGTTCACGTCACACAGGTGACGATCAGTGGTCGGCGGCGGGCCGGTCGATGCGGCCCGCCGCCACCACCACCTGCGCGAGCTCCCGGTGCACGATGTCGCTGTGGGCTCCCGCCGGCGGTCCACCACGTCTGACGACGGACGCCGCGTCGATGTTCACGCATCCCGACGTGGGCAGCTCCGCCTTCAGCGCGTCGGCCAGCTTCAACGACCGCGTGCCCGGCACCGCCTGCACCCCGTCGTGCCCCATCGCCCCCCACTTGTCCCCCAGCATCCGGCCGATGTCCAACGCCGCGATCCCACGCGCGTCCCCCGCCATCCGGGAGGCCAGCGGATACATCGTGGACAGGGCCGAGTCGTGCCGCGAGTAGCAGCACACCAGCGGTCCGTCGATCCGGTTGTGCTGGCCCTCCAGCACCCCGCCCGCCCGCGCGTCATGCGGCAGCCGGGACGCGAACGCGTAGTGCGAGAAGGCGCCTTGGAGCAGCGTCACGGACTTCACCGACCGCACGCCCTTCGGCAGCCCGCGCAACGCGAACGACACCAGCCGCGCGCCGAAGCTGTGCCCGACGAGATGCACCCGCACCTCGGGCGAGCGCGCAGCCAGCTGCCCGATCACCCGGCCGAGCCCCCGCTCACCGACCGTCCCCGCGCGCCGCTTCATGGCGTAGTACGTCGCCTGCCGCAGCAACTCGTGGGCACCCTCCCACGGGTTCGGCAGCGAGAAGGCGGCCGCACCCTCCGGCGCTCCGTCCGGCGCCTCCAGATGCGTCAGCGCCTGCGCGAACTCCTCGCACACGGCGGCGGTGGACGCCGAGAACATGTCCGGCGAGCTCTCCGGCACCCCCTCCGCCAGCGTGTCCGCCGCGAACAGCACCTGCGGCCCCGGCGGCACGATGTCCACCAGCATCCGCACCAGCCGCCCGAACTCCTCCAACTCGGCTTCCTCGCGCGGCTGCTGGTCCAGCAGCCGCGCGATCTGGTCGATCACGGTCGCCCGTCCCGGGAACGTCTCCAGCAGCGCGTGCCGCGAGTCCTTGTCGAGCACGGGGCGGCGAGGCATCTCCGCCGCCACGGCACGCGGGAAGTCCGGGATCGGCTCGTCCGAGAACCGCATCGACGGCCAGACCACACCCACGTACCCGATCCTCGCCGCCGGCGCGAGCCGCGGGATCGGCGCGAAGAAGCGGTCGTAGAGCCGGGTCGCCCCCGAGCGATCGCTGTTCCAGCCGTGCGCGAAGACGATCAGATCACGGACGTGGTGCTTCGCCACCCCGGCCAGCAGCCGGTCCCGCCTGCCCGCGTCCGGATCCCCGTCCGCGTCGAAGGTCAGCTCCCAGTAGGGATTCACGCTCACTGGCGGATTCGCCATCACAGGCCCCCTCGTCCCCCGTAGTGGTGCGACACGGGCGCATCGTCCTGCTACCGGGCGCGAATGGCCATACGTCGTCACTCATCCGGGGCACATGAGCGGGGCGCTCATTTGTACAGCAGGTACTCCCCGCGCATCCGCCGGAACGCCGCGAGCTCCTGCTGCCAGCCCGCCACCACCTCGTCGGCGCTCGCGCCCGCGTCGATCATCGTGCGCACCCGCGTGGAGCCGGTGAGCTTGTCGATCCAGTTGTCGGGGCGCCAACCGAAGCCGCTCCAGACCTTCTTGGCGGTCACGAGCAGGGCGATCCCGGTGCGGACGGGGTCGTACGCGGCCCGGTCGTGCACATGGATCTGTACGCCGCCGACGGTCCTGCCCTGGAACTTCGAGAACGTGGGCGCGAAGTACGCCTCCCTGAAGTGCACGCCGGGCAGGTCGAGTTCGCTGACGGCGGCCGCCCAGCGTCCGTCGATGCCCTCCGCGCCGAGCAGTTCGAACGGCCGGGTCGTCCCGCGGCCCTCCGACAGGTTCGTGCCCTCGAAGAGACAGGTCCCCGAGTACACCAGCGCGGTGTCCGGGGTGGGCATGTTCGGGCTCGGCGGCACCCAGGGCAGGCCCCAGGCGTCGTAGAACTCGGACCGCCGCCAGCCCGTCATCCGTACGGTCTCCAGGGCCACCGGGGTGGTCAGGAACTCGCCGTTGAACAGCAGCGCCAGCTCCGCGACCGTCATGCCGTGCGCCTGGGAGACGGGTTGGCGGCCGACGAACGTGGCGAACTCCTTGTGCAGCACCGGGCCCTGGGCCGCCCGTCCGGTCACCGGGTTCGGCCGGTCGAGCACGACGAAGCGTTTGCCGGCGAGCTGGGCTGCCTCCATGCAGTCGTAGAGCGTCCAGATGTACGTGTAGAAGCGGGCGCCCACGTCCTGGATGTCGAAGACGATCGTGTCCACACCGGACGCGGTGAAGATGTCGGCGAGGGGGCGGCCGCTCTTGAGGTACGTGTCGTAGACCGGGAGACCGGTCGCGGGGTCGTCGTAGCGGCCCTCGGAGCCGCCTGCCTGGGCGGTGCCGCGGAAGCCGTGCTCGGGGCCGAAGACGGCCTCCAGGTTCACCCTGTCGTCGGCGTGCATGACGTCTACGATGTGGCGGGCGTCGCGGGTCACTCCGGTGGGGTTGGTGACGATGCCGATGCGCTGGCCGCGCAGGGGTGCGTATCCGGTTGTGACGAGGTTCTCGAAACCGGTGCGTAGGTGCCTGCGGCGCTCGGCACCGGAGGCCTCGGAGGCCGTCGTGAGTGAAGCTGCTGCCGTTGTCGCTGCGAGTAGGGCTCGTCTGGATAGGCGCATGGGGGGCACGGTATTGCTCCCGCAGGTTGGGGGGAAGGTGCCGGTGGTTCGTGGCTTGTCGCGCCCGCGCGGCGGAGCCGCATATCGACACAGCCCGCGCCCCTTGGTGGCGTCGCAGCCGCCCTTCCCAGCAACATACCGACCGGTTAGTCTGATCGTCGCAGGTGAGCCGAAGTCGAAGGAGACCGATGGTGGAAGCCGTTCAAGGTACCGGAGTCGTCGTTACCGGGGCTGGGGGTGGCATCGGGGCCGCTCTGGCCCGGCGCTTCGCCGCCGAAGGGGCCCGGGTGGTCGTCAATGACCTGGACGGCGGGAAGGCCTCCGCCGTCGCCGACGAGATCGGCGGCATCGCCGTCCCCGGAGACGCCTCCGCCATCGTCGCCGACGCCCGTGACGCCCTCGGCGGCACCATCGACGTCTACTGCGCCAACGCCGGCGTCGCCTTCGAGGGCGGGGAGGCCGGATCGCTGGACGAGAAGGCCTGGTCGCTGTCCTGGGACGTCAACGTCATGGCCCACGTCCGCGCCGCCGACGCCCTCCTCCCGGCCTGGCTGGAGCGGGGCAGCGGGCGGTTCGTCTCCACCGTCTCCGCCGCCGGGCTGCTCACCATGATCGGCGCCGCCCCCTACGCCGTCACCAAGCACGGGGCGTACGCCTTCGCCGAGTACCTGTCGCTGACGTACCGCCACCGTGGGATCAAGGTCCATGCCATCTGTCCGCAGGGTGTGCGTACCGACATGCTGGATGCCACCGGCAGTGCGGGGGACCTGGTGCTCAAGCCCACCGCCATCGCGCCGGAGGACGTGGCGGACGCCCTGTTCAAGGGCATGGCGGAGGACCGCTTCCTGATCCTGCCGCACCCCGAGGTCGCCGGGTACTACGAGGCGCGGGCCGCCACGCCCGACCGCTGGCTGGCGGGCATGAACCACATCCAGCAGAAGTGGGAGGAGGCCAGGTGACCGAGTCCCGCTACGCCGCCAAGCCCTGGCTGGCCCTGCTCAGCGACGCCCAGCGCGCCCCGATCGACCCGGCCGACACCCTCGTGCACGCCCTGCGCCGGGTGGTCGCCGAGACACCGGAGCGCACCTTCCTCGCCTACTTCGACGGCCGGCTGACCTACCGCGAGGTCGACGAGCTCAGCGACTCCCTCGCCGGGCACCTCGCCGCCCGCGGCCTGGAACGCGGCGACCGGGTGGCGATCCTGCTGCAGAACACCCCGCACTTCGTGCTCGCGCTGCTCGGCGCGTGGAAGGCGGGGGCGATCGTGGTGCCCGTCAACCCGATGTACAAGTCGGGGGAGGTCGGCCACGTCCTGCGGGACGGTGACGTGGCCGCGCTCATCTGCTCCGACCGGGCCTGGGAGTCGTACCTGCGCGAGACGGCGGCCGGGTCGCCGGTGCGGATCGCGCTCACCGGCTGCGAGTTGGATTTCCAGACTCGCGACGACGCGCGCGTGCTGACCTTCGAACGGCTGCCGCAGCCCGACGACGCCGAGGACCTCGCGGCCGTCGCGCGCGCCGGGCACAAGGCGCCGGAGGGCCGTGACCTCGGTCCGTCCGACATCGCGCTGATCAGCTACACCTCGGGTACCAGCGGCACTCCCAAGGGCGCCACCAACACGCACGGCAACATCATGTACAACGCCGAGCGGCAGGCGACCGGACTGGAACTGCCCGAGGCGCCCGTCTACTTCGCGTTGGCGCCCCTGTTCCACATCACCGGGATGGTCTGCCAGCTCGGCGCCTGTCTCGACAGCGCGGGCACCCTCGTGCTGGCGTACCGCTTCGAGGCGGGTGTCGTGCTCGACGCGTTCGCCGAGCACGGGCCGCACTACACCGTCGGCCCGTCGACCGCGTTCATGGCGCTGGCCGCCCACCCGGCGGTCACCCGGGACCACTTCGCCTCCTTCCGGATGATCTCCTCCGGCGGCGCCCCGCTGCCGCCCGCCCTGGTGGAGAAGTTCCGGGCGGGCCTCGGACCGTACATCCGCAACGGCTACGGCCTGACCGAGTGCACCGCTCCCTGCGCCTCCGTCCCGCCCGGCCTGGAGGCCCCCGTCGACCCGGTCTCCGGCACGCTCGCCGTGGGGCTGCCGGGGCCCGAGACGGTCGTACGCATCGTCGACGACGCCGGCCAGGAGGTCCCCTTCGGCGAACAGGGCGAGATCCTCGTACGCGGCCCGCAGGTCGTCCCCGGCTACTGGCGGCGCCCCGACGCCACCGCCGAGACCTTCCCGGACGGGGAACTGCGCACCGGCGACATCGGCTTCATGGACGCCGACGGCTGGCTGTACGTCGTCGACCGCAAGAAGGACATGATCAACGCGTCCGGCTTCAAGGTCTGGCCGCGCGAGGTCGAGGACGTGCTCTACACCCACCCGGCGGTGCGCGAGGCGGCCGTCGTCGGGGTCCCCGACGGGTACCGCGGGGAGACCGTCAAGGCGTACATCAGCCTCCGTCCGGGTGCGGAAACGGACCCCGACGCACTCGCGGCGTACTGCAGGGAGAGACTGGCCGCCTACAAATATCCGCGACAGGTGGAGATCCTGCCCGACTTGCCCAAGACGGCAAGTGGGAAGATCCTCCGTCGGGAACTTCGTTCCCGCGTGACCGAAGGCTAGACAGCAGGTCTGCCGGACAGCAGGCAGACATCTCGGAAGGGCAGGTGGCGGCACAGTGGCCAGGACGACGGACGGTGACGGTACGCCCGTCCCGCAGCGGCTGCTCGCCGCCGCCACCCGGCTCTTCGCCGAGCAGGGCTACGACCGCACCTCGGTGCAGGAGATCGTCGAGGCGGCCGGCGTCACCAAGGGGGCGCTGTACCACTACTTCGGCTCCAAGGACGACCTCCTGCACGAGGTGTACGCGCGCGTGCTGCGCGTTCAGCAGGAGCGGCTGGACGCGTTCGCGGGCGCCGACGAGCCCATCGAGAAGCGGCTCAGAGGCGCGGCGGCCGACGTCGTGGTGACGACGATCGAGAACCTCGACGACGCGATGATCTTCTTCCGCTCCATGCACCACCTGAGCCCGGAGAAGAACAAGCAGGTGCGCGCCGAGCGCCGGCGCTACCACGAACGCTTCCGCGCGCTCGTCGAGGAGGGCCAGGAAGCGGGCGTCTTCTCGAAGGCGACCCCGGCCGACCTGGTGGTGGACTACCACTTCGGCTCCGTCCACCACCTGTCGACCTGGTACCGCCCGGACGGCCCGATGAGCCCCCAGGAGGTCGCCGACCACTTGGCGGACCTGCTGCTGCGGGCGCTGCGACCGTAGCCGACGCAGAGCTTTCTCCGCCCCCGCCGCCCCTACCCATTCCCGTCCCTGGGGGCTGCGCCCCCAGACCCCGCTTCGGCCCTGAACGGGCCTTGTCCTCAAACGCCGGACGGGCTGGATGATGCGGGCCGGCGTTGAGGGGTGAAGCCCCCTGCGGGTGGGTGGGGGGGCTAGGGATGGTCGTGCTCGTCCTCGAACGCCGCGTGGGCTGGGATGCCTGGGCTGGCGTTGACGGGTGAGGCCCCTCTGCGGGTGGGTGGGGGCTAGGGATGGCGTGGCCCCGCTCCTCGAACGGCGGACGCGTCAAGTCCAGCCCCTCCGGCGTTTGAGGAGCGGGGGTCCAGGGGGCGGAGCCCCCTGGGAACGGGGTCGAAGGGGCGGAGCCCCTTGAGGATGGGACGGGTAGGGGCGGCGGGGGCGGGAAAACCCCCGCCGCCGACGGAGTCACAGGTACTTCTTCAACTCCCGCCGCGCCAGCGACCGCTGATGCACCTCGTCCGGCCCATCGGCGATCATCAGCGTCCGCGCCCCGGCGTACAGCTCGGCCAGCGGGAAGTCCTGGCTGACACCCCCCGCGCCGTGCAACTGGATCGCCCGGTCGATGATGTCGACGACCGCCCGCGGCGTGGCGATCTTGATGGACTGGATCTCGGTGTGGGCACCCCGGTTGCCGACGGTGTCCATCAGCCAGGCCGTCTTCAGCACCAGCAGCCGCAGCTGCTCCACCGTCACCCGCGCGTCGGCGATCCAGTTGTGCACCACCCCCTGCTGGGCCAGCGCCTTGCCGAACGCCGTACGGGACACGGCCCGGCGGCACATCAGCTCGATCGCCCGCTCCGCCATGCCGATCAGCCGCATGCAGTGGTGGATACGGCCGGGACCGAGCCGCGCCTGGGCGATGGCGAAGCCGCCGCCCTCCTCGCCGACGAGGTTCGACACCGGCACGCGCGCGTGGTCGAAGATCACCTCGGCGTGGCCGCCGTGGTAGTGGTCCTCGTAGCCGAACACCTGCATGGCGCGCTTGACCGTGACGCCCGGGGTGTCGCGGGGGACCAGGACCATCGACTGCTGGCGGCGGATGTCCTCGCCGTCCGGGTCCGTCTTGCCCATCACGATGAAGATCTTGCAGTCCGGGTTCATCGCCCCGGAGATGTACCACTTGCGGCCGGTGATGACGTACTCGTCGCCGTCCCGCTCGATGTGGGTGGTGATGTTGGTGGCGTCGGACGAGGCCACCTCCGGCTCGGTCATCGCGAACGCCGAGCGGATCTCACCGGCCAGCAGCGGCTCCAGCCACTGCTTCCTCTGCTGCTCGTCGCCGAACTGGGACAGCACCTCCATGTTCCCGGTGTCCGGCGCCGCGCAGTTCAGCGCGGTGGGCGCGAGCTGCGGGGAGCGGCCGGTGATCTCGGCGAGGGGGGCGTACTGGAGGTTGGTCAGCCCGGCACCGTACTCGGCGTCGGGGAGGAAGAGGTTCCACAGGCCCTGGCGGCGTGCCTCGGTCTTGAGCTCCTCGACCACGGCAGGGGTGTCCCAGGGGGAGGCCAGCGCGGCCCGCTGCTCCTCCGCCACGGCCTCGGCCGGATAGACGTACTCGTCCATGAAGGCCAGCAGCTTGCCGCGCAGCTCCTCGGTGCGTGCGTCGAACGCGAAGTCCATGTGCGTCAGCCTTCCTGGATGCCTGCTTGGAGAGTGGTCAGTCCGTGCTCGATGAAGACCGGAACCAGGTCGCCGATGCGGTCGAAGCCGCGGCCGACCGTCTGGCCCAGCGTGTAGCGGTAGTGGATGCCCTCCAGGATCACGGCGAGCTTGAACCAGGCGAACGCCGTGTACCAGGAGACCGCGGAGACATCGCGCCCCGAGCGCGCGGCGTACCGCTCGATCAGCTCGCCGGGCGCCGGATGTCCGGGAGCCTCGGCCGTCGTGGAGACCGGGGAGTCCGCCATGCCCAGCGGCAGGCTGTACATCACCAGCAGGCCCAGGTCGGTCAGCGGATCGCCGAGCGTGGACATCTCCCAGTCCAGGACCGCCTTGATCCGGTCGTCGTCACCGATGAGCACGTTGTCGAGCCGGTAGTCGCCGTGCACGACGGCCGGGGCGGGGGAGACGGGCAGCCGCCGTCCGAGGGTCGCGTGCAGCTCGTCGATGCCGGCCAGGTCGCGGTTGCGGGAGGCGTCCAACTGCTTGCCCCAGCGCCGCAGTTGCCGGTCCAGGAAACCCTCGGGGCGGCCGAAGTCCGCGAGCCCGGCCTCCGCCGGATCCACCGCGTGCAGCTCGACGAGCGTGTCCACCAGGGACAGCACCGCGCCCCGGGTGCGCTCAGGGCCCAGCGGGGCGAGCTGGTCGGCGGTGCGGTACGGGGTGCCCTCGACGAACTCCATGACGTAGAACGGCGCCCCGAGCACCTCCTCGTCCTCGCACAGCAGCACCGGCCGGGGCACCGGCACGTTCGTCGGGTACAGCCCGCTGATGACCCGGTGCTCGCGCTTCATGTCGTGCGCCGTGGCGAGGACATGGCCGAGCGGGGGACGCCGTACGACCCACTTCGAGGTGCCGTCGGAGACCGCGTAGGTGAGGTTCGACCGTCCGCCCTCGATCAGCCGGCCGGTCAGCGGACCCTGCGCCAGACCGGGCCGCTCGCGCTCGAGCAGGCCGCGCAGCCGGTCGAGATCGAGACCGGGCGGATGGTCGGGGCTCATACATCGCTCCTGAAGGCAGGTGAACAGGACTGGACTCATGATGCCGACCAGTCGGTATGTAGTCCAGTGCGGAAGCCGAACGTGATCGGGGCCACGATAGGCCGACAGCTCCCCGCGCGGCGCGCCGGGGAGCTGTCGGTGGTGGTTTCTCGGCCAGTACGGCTTTCGTGAGCTTTCGGTGGGCTCAGTGGTCGTCCCAGTGGCCCTCGTGGGAGGCGTGCCGGTGGCCGTCGTGCAGGTAGTCGACATGGTCGCCGTGCAGGACGCTCTCGTGTCCGCAGTCGGCGCCGTGCTGGTGGGTGTGGCCCTCGTGCGCGACGTGTCCGTCGTTCTCGCACTCGTCCCAGTGGCCGCCGTGTTCGCGATGGAGGTGGCCGTCGTGCGCGTAGTCGGTGTGGTCGCCGTGCGGCACCGCGGTGTGTCCGCAGTCGGGGCCGTGGACGTGTGTGTGGGAGGGGTGTTCCACATGAAGGGTGGTCATGGTGCTCGCCTTCGGAGGTGCGGGTTGTGACGACGGACAGGCTGCCACGCGAACGGCGCATATCAGGTCATTCGGGCTTGCGTGGCGTCCTGCGACCGCAGAGGGTCGAACCCATGAAGGGCATCAGCTACACACGCTACGGCGGCCCCGAGGTGCTCGCATACGGAGAGGTGCGCGACCCCAAGGTCGGCCCCGACTCGGTGCTGGTCAAGGTACGGGCGGCGGCGGTCAACCCGGTCGACTGGAAGTGCCGCGAGGGCCATATGGACCGGATGCTCGAGCCGGCCTTCCCGGTGGTCCCGGGATGGGACGTGTCGGGTGTCGTGGTCCAACCGGGCGTGTCCGTCGCGGAGTTCGGCGTCGGCGACGAGGTCATCGGCTACGTACGCGAGGACCTCCTCTCCCGCGGCACCTTCGCCGAGTACGTCGCCGCCCCGCTGCGCACCCTCGCGCGCAAGCCCCGCAACCTCACCTGGGAGGAGGCCGCCGGTCTGCCCCTGGTCGGGCTGACGGCGTATCAGGTGCTGATCAAGGTGCTCCAGGTCAGGCGTGGCGAGACGGTCCTGGTGCACGCCGCGGCCGGCGGGGTGGGCTCCATCGCCGTCCAGCTCGCCCGCCATCTCGGCGCCCGGGTCATCGGTACGGCGAGCGGGCACAACCACGACTTCGTCCGCGGCCTCGGCGGCGAGCCGGTCGAGTACGGCGACGGCCTGACCGAACGGGTGCGAGGGCTGGCGCCCGAAGGCGTGGACGCGGCCCTCGACACGGTCGGCGGCGAGGCGCTGAAGGCCACGGCCAACCTCCTGGCCCCGGAAGGCCGCCTGGTGTCGATCGCCGACCCGGACGTCTTCGACTACGGCGGCCGCTACTACTTCGTCCGCCCCGACGCGGAGGACCTGCTGCGGCTGTCCGAGCTGGCGGAGGAGGGGGTGGTGTCCGTGCACGTCTCGCAGACGTTCCCGCTGGAGCAGGCGGCGGACGCTCACCGGCTCAGCCAGGAGGGCCGTACGCGCGGCAAGATCGTGGTGACGGTGGACTGGGAGACGGAGGAGGCGGTGGCGCCGGAGGGGCTGTGGCAGGCGGCGGACTAGGGCCTGTCTGGTTCTGTCTGGTGTTGTCTGGTGTTGTCCGGAGGGAACCGGCTCAGAGGACGAGGGCGGCGCCGCACACCGCCAGGGCCACGGTGAACAGGACCGTGGCCGCGGCATGCCGGGGGGCGAGTGCCGCCGGTTCGGCCGAGGAGGCCAGGACGCGGATGCGGCGGTGGGCCAGGGCCAGGAAGCCCAGCCACAGCCCGAAACACAGGGCGCAGACGACGACGCCGACCACCGAGAGCCGACCGTGCAGCGCGGTCTTCGCGGCGAGTACGGCGGCCACGGTGCCGGACAGCGTCGTACGGCGCCACGCCAGGCGCGTCCGCTCGGGCTGCAGCCCCGGATCCCGCACCGGCTCCGCTTCCGCCGCGGCGCTCACCCTTCCCACCCCACGAGCACGACGACGACCATCGCGACGGCCACGACCGCGACGACGATGCTCAGCACCGCCGGGAACCGGGACACCGGCAGGTCCTCGCCCCGGCGCATCGCCCGCTCGCAGCGCACCCAGTGATTGACCGCGCGCAACGAACACAGCACGCCCGCCGCGAGCAACGCCAGCGCCAGCCCGACGCGCCAGCCCCAGCGCAGGTCCGGCAGGAACTGGTCCACGGCGAAGCCGCCGCCGATCAGCGCGAGCGCGGTACGCAACCAGGCCAGGAAGGTGCGCTCGTTGGCCAGCGAGAACCGGTAGTCGGGGGTGCCGCCCTCCTGCCGGATCTGCTGCGGCGCGAACCACAGCCGGACGTTTCGTACGAACTCGATCACATGCACGACCCTATCCGGGCAGTCGCCGGGCGGCGTTGCCGCTCAGCCGGTCGCCGCGGCCGTCGGTCAGCCGACCGCCGTGCCGTTCGCCCGGTAGGCCCTGAGCCGCTGGTAGGCCGCCAGCCCGTCCGGCACCCACGCCCACTCCGTCAGCCGCCGCTCCACTTCGGCCTCGGGCAGGAAGTCGTGCCAGGCGACCTCCTCCACCTGCGGGCTCACGGGCAGCTCGCAGCGCACCTCGTACACCGCCGACCACCAGGTCTGTCCGGCGCCGTCGTCGTACAGGAACTTGAACAGGAACGCCGGCCGGGCCAGGCCGCTCACGCCGAGCTCCTCCTCGGCCTCGCGCAGGGCGGCTTCGTCGTAGGACTCACCCGCACCGACGACTCCGCCGACGAACATGTCGTACCGCGAGGGGAAGACCAGCTTGGTGGGGGTACGGCGGTGCACGAAGAGGCGGCCCCGCGCGTCCCGGGCCTCGATGAAGACGGCGCGATGGCGCAGCCCCTTGGCGTAGGCCTCGCCACGTGGGGACTGCCCGATGACCTGGTCGTGTTCGTCGACGATGTCGAGAATCTCGTCAGCAGCACTCATGGGCCCATCCAAGCAGGGGCCACCGGTCCGAGCAGGGTCCGTCCGCGGGCGGCCCGCCGGCACTGGCCCACAGCCGCGTCGCCCCGTCAGCCCGCCGTCTGCAGGACCGCCGCCCGTTCCGGCTGCCTCGCCCCGCACGGCATCGCCGAGTGCGTTCCGAGCAGGATGATGCCGACCACGATCCCGGCGAGTCCGGCCGCCTCCCACGCCAGTGCCCCCGTATCGGTGCGGAGCCGGTCGCCGAGGAAGCCGACGCCGCAGGCGATTCCGGCCAGGGGCTGGGCCGCGGTCAGGGCGGGCAGGGACATGCGCAGGGACGCCGTCTCGAACGCGCTCTGGACGAGGATCAGTCCGGTGAGGCCGAGCGCCACCACGGCGTACGGCTGCCAGCCGGTCAGGACCTCCGCCATGCCGCCCTCGGCGAAACGCTGGCCGGTCACGCGGGTCAGGGCGTCCTGGACGCCGTACAGCAGACCGGCGGCCGTGGCCAGCAGCGCCGGACCCGAGCTGAGCCGCGAGCGCTTGGCGCAGGCCGTGAGCAGCAGGGCAAGCCCGATCATGACGCCCATGATCAGCCAGTGCCGGAGCGGGTCGCTGGTCGCCGTGCCGCCGCGTGGCTGTCCGGCGACGATGAACGCCGTCACTCCGCCCGCGAGCAGGGCGAGGCCCGCCCAGCCCTGGCGGCCCAGTGGCTGCCTGGTCTGGCGGCGCGAGAGCATGAGCGCGAACAGCAGGTTCGTCGCCAGCAGGGGCTCCACCAGGGAGATCTCGCCCTGGCCCAGCGCCATCGCGCCCAGCGCCATACCGACCACCATGAGCCCGATGCCGCCGAGCCAGCGCGGCACCTTCATCAGGTCGAGCAGGATCCGGGGGGAGAGGAAGTCGCTCAGCGGCGCCTTCTGGGCCGCGTTCTGCTGAAGTACGAAGCCGAAGCCCAGGCAGCACGCGGCGCTCACGGCGAGTATCAGAATCTGAAGCGACACGCTGCGTACCTCGAATCCTGCCGGGCGGACGGGGCGCGTAAGGGCCGACTGTAGCGACCCGGAACCCGGCATGCGCGTCCCGCAATCCTCCGACGCCGACGGGTGGCGACGCCATGACGTACGCCACACACTCCGAACAAATCGGGCATCGTGGGCATAGTTCGAGTCTCAACTGCCTCATCAGTCACGGGAGTTGACGCGTGTAACGCGGCGGCGACCCTTGACGCGAACCGTTGGCTGCGGATTTGCTGTGTGTGATCGGTTGATGACTGTCCACACTCTCCCCCCAACAGAACCCGAAACGGTGCCCCCACCTCCGCCACCCCTCGGCCGCGGCCGGAAGCGCGCAGCCCACGCCTTCGACGCGGCCCTCGACGACGCCGACCTCGCCGCGGCCCGCACCGCACTGACCCAGGGCAGGTGGCAGGCGGCCCGCTCGCTGCTCGCCCGGACCGGCGACGACTGGGACCGCAGAGGACACCGCGTCACCGTCCTCGCCCAGGAGCCGTACTGCGCCGCCTGGACCCGCGACTGGCTGCTCGCCGAACCCGACTCCGCCGACGCCGCCGTCCTGCTCGCCCTCGCCCAGGTGCGGCGCGCCTTGCGTGGCAAGGAGAAACCGGTCCGCGCCCGCGAGTCCTGCCACGCCGCCGCGGCGCTCGCACCCGCCGACCCCACCCCCTGGCTGGGGTTGCTCATGCTGGAGAGCGCCCTCGGCGCCGAGGAGGAGGTGCGCCGCCTCTTCGCCGAGGTCCGCGCCCGGTACGCCGACCACCACCACGCCCACCACCTGATGGTCGCCCGTCTCGCCGAGCGCCGCCCCGGGGTCGGCCCCGATCCGCTCCACGAGGTCTACGACTTCGCCAACGCCGCCGCGGAGCAGGCCCCCGCCGACTCACCGCTCGCCATCCTTCCCGTCATCGCCCACACCGAGCGCTACCGCGTCCTCGCCGCGGTGGGACACGAGCCCCGCGACACGGCCGCCTCCGGGCACTGGACCGGCCGTCGGGCCCGGCAGGTGATGCGGGCCGCCTTCGACTGGTGGCTGGAGTGGGAACAGGAAGGCCACCCGCGTCGCCTCATCGACCTGAACTTCCTCGCCCACGCCAAGGTCTGCGAGGGCCGGAGCGCCGAGGCGGCCGCCCTGTTCCACCGCATCGGTGAGCACGCCACGGCGTCGCCCTGGTCGTACCCGGACCGCGATCCGTATCCCGCCTTCCGTGCCGCGCGGGCCGGCGCGCTCGGAGCGATGTGACGGTATCGAGTCGACGTGACAGGAGCGACGCGACGATACCGACTCGACGTAACGGTGCCGGCCCGACGCGGCGATACCGACCCGACGTGACGGCACCGATCCGACGTGACAGGAGCGACGTGACCGCACCGTCCCGACGAAACCGCACCGTCCCAACGCAACGGCACCGACCCGACTCGCACCCCAACCCCAACCCACCCGATCCGACCCGACGAAGGACGGTCTCTCCATGACGACGGGCAGTTCCAGCAAGAGCCGAGCCACCACGCCCGGCGGCGGCATCAGCACGTTCAAGGGGCAGGACCGCGCCCTGCGCGCCGACCGGCTGGGCACCACGGGCCTGCTGCTGTCCGTGCTCGCCGCGACGGCACCCCTCATGGTGGTCGCAGGTGTCATGCCCACGACCTTCGGAGTGATGGGCGTGCTCGGCCAGCCGCTGCTCTTCGTGATCCTCGGCCTCGTCCTCGCCCTCTTCAGCGTCGGGTACGCCGAGATGAGCCGGCACGTCCACAACGCCGGTGCCTTCTACGCGTACATCTCCCGAGGCCTCGGCGGCACGGCCGGCGCCGGCGCCGCGATGGTCGCGCTCGTCTCCTACAACGCCCTCCAGGTCGGCATCTACGGCATCTTCGGCTTCGAGGTCTCCGGGCTGTTCGCCACCTACCTGGAAACCGAGGTCGCCTGGTGGATACCGGCGTTCCTGGCCGTGCTCCTCGTCGGCGCCCTCGGCTGGCTGAAGATCGACCTCAACGCGCGCGTGCTCGGCGTACTGCTGGTCATCGAGGTCGCCCTGGTCGTCATCTTCGACGTCGCCGCGATCGCCGACCCCGCCAAGGAGGGCCTGTCGCTGCACGCCTTCAATCCGGACACGCTCACCGGCGCGGGCATCGGCACCGCCCTGTGCTTCTGCGTCGCCGCCTTCCTCGGCTTCGAGCAGGCGCCCGTCTACGCCGAGGAGACCAGCCGCCCGCACGTCCTCGTGCCGCGCGTGATGTTCCTGGCCATCGGCGGGATCGCCGTCTTCTACACGATCAGCTGCTGGGCGTACACCGTCGCCGCCGGCCCCTCGGCGATCGTCGGCACCGCGCAGGAGCAGAGCGCCGGGCTGCTGTTCTTCCTCACCGAGGACCTGCTCGGGCCTGCCTTCACCGACGTCCTGCACGTGCTGTTCGTGACCGGCATGTTCGCGGCGATGCTCAGCTTCCACAACGTCGTCGCGCGCTACGCCTTCGCCATGGGCCGTGAGGGCCTGCTGCCCGCGGTCTTCGGCCGCACCAGCGGCGCGAGCGGCGCCCCCGGCACGGGTTCGCTGCTGCAGACCGTGATCTCGCTCGTGGTCGTCGCCGCGTTCGCGTTCACCGACGACAAGCCGGTCGGCGACCCGACCGCACCGGTCCTGCACCTGTTCACCTGGATGGGCAGCCTCGGCGCGCTGGGCGTGGCCGCGCTGATGGCCGCCGCCTCGGCCTCGGTCATCGTCTTCTTCGTCCGCCGCGGCGCCGTCGCCGCCCAGTTCTGGCGACTGGCCGCGTCCGCGCTCGCCGTTCTCGCGCTGGCCTTCATCGTCGTCTACACCGTCAAGGACTTCGACGTCCTGATCGGGGCGGGCCCCGGCTCGTCCCTGAGCTGGGCCCTTCCCGCCGTCATCGCCCTAGCCCTGGCCCTCGGCCTGGCACAGGGCCTGCTCCTGCGCTCCCGCGCCCCCGAACAGCACGCCCGCATCGGGCTCGGCAACGAGGCGTTCCAGTTGGAGAAGGCCGCCCGCGGCGACTGATGAGCGTCGGGTGAGAGGTGGTTACGGAAAACTGACGGGCACCCGCGATCCCTGGCCCAGCGGGGGGACGCGGGTGTTCGATGAGCAGGTGAACTACGAACCACCCGAAGAGCCGCGGGGCAAACCGGTGGGCCGCCGCGTCCTCCTCGGCACCCTGGGCCTGGGCGCCCTCGGCGTGGTCACCGCGCCGACCCTGCAACGCGGGCTGGAGTCCTTCCTGGCGAGCGCCTCCGACAAGGACCCCACCGGCCTGACCGACCTGCTCCCCAACGGCGGCGGCTTCCGCTACTACTCGGTCGCCTCCTCCGTACCCCGCAAGAACGCCACGACGTACCGCCTCACGGTCGACGGCCTGGTCGACCACCCCCGGACCTACACGCTCGCCGACCTGCGCGCCCTCCCGCAGACCCGGATGGTGCGCGACGTCCAGTGCGTCACCGGCTGGCGGGTACCCGAGACACCGTTCGAAGGCGTGCGCCTGTCCCGGCTGCTGGACGCCGCGGGAGTGCGCGAGGGGGCCGGGGCGGTGCGCTTCACCTGCTTCGACGGCACCTACACCGAGAGCCTCACCCTCGACCAGGCCCGCCGCGCGGACGTCCTGGTCGCCCTGCGCATGCAGGACAAGGACCTGGGCCACAGCCACGGCGGCCCGGTCCGCCTCTATGTGGCCCCCATGTACTTCTACAAGTCCGCCAAGTGGCTCTCCGGCATCACCGTCACCAAGGACGTGCGGCCCGGCTACTGGGAGGAACGGGGCTACGACGTCGACGCCTGGGTCGGCCGCTCGAACGGACGCGACGATGAGCCCACGACTTGACGCACCCCGCCGGACCACCGACATCCGGCGCTTCAGCCGGGCCGAACGCTGGGTGCACCGTACGACGGCCGCGCTGATGGGCATGTGCGTGGTGACGGCGGCCTGCCTGTACGTGCCGCAGCTCGCCGAACTCGTCGGGCGCCGCGAGCTGGTGGTCCGCATCCACGAGTGGGCCGGCCTCGCCCTGCCCGTGCCGGTCCTGGCCGGCCTCGCCTCCCGCGCCTTCCGCACCGACCTGGGCTTCCTCAACCGCTTCGGCTCGCACGACCGCCTGTGGCTGCGCGCCGCGTTCCGCCGTGACGAGCGGGCCGCGTCCCGCCCCGCGGGCAAGTTCAACGCCGGGCAGAAGATCTACGCGGCCTGGATCGCCGGGGCGACGCTGGTGATGCTCGGCACGGGGCTGTTGATGTGGTTCACCCACCTCACACCCCTGGTCTGGCGCACCAGCGCGACGTTCGTCCACGACTGGCTGGCCCTGACCATCGGCATCGTCCTCGCCGGGCACATCGGCATGGCGCTAGCGGATCCGGAGGCCCGCCGCGGCATGCGGACCGGCAGGGTGAGCCGGGAGTGGGCCGAGCGGGAGCATTCCCTGTGGCGGCCATGAGGCGGTGAGGGCCGAGGGCGATCGGGCCGGGAACTCCGTCGGATCGCCCGTGGACGGCACCCCCGCGCCGAGCGGCGACACCGGACCGCCGGGTGCCTCAGGCCCCGTGTCCGGCTGCGGGACCACCTCGGCAGCGGCGACCCTGAAGGCCGTCGGCAGGCGCACCTCGGTTCCGGCATACCGGACCGTCACCTCGACGGCGCCCGGCTCCAGCACCGGTACGACGACGGACAGCACCAGCCGATCGCCCGACTCGGACCTCAGCACGGGAACCCCGGGCCCCTGCTGCCCACCGACGCTCACGCTCACGTTCGGCAGCAGTTCGGCATGGTCGACGTACGTGTCCGCCAGCTCGATCCCGATCGCCTCGCCGGGCCGCGCCTCGCCGTCACCTCCCGTGTCCACCCCGGCGATCCGATAGCCGCACGCCGCGGGCGTACCGCTCGCCGACGGCTTCAGCCGCACGACGGCGCCGGGATGCCGCCGGTGGAAGTCGAGCAGGGAGCCCAGGACGGCGTACGCGGCACGGCCCTTGCAGGTGTCGGCCTTGTCCGCCAGGGCGGCATGGTCCCGGGCCGCCTGCTTCCAGTCACCGCCCTGGCCCTGCACGGCCAGACAGGCGGTGGCCAGCCCGCGCAGCGGCGTCCACTCCGCCTCGGCCCGCGTCCGGGGAATCACCTGCAGCGCGGCCCGGCACTCGGTGGGGGAGCGGAGCAGGTCGTACACGCTCGCCGGGTCCGGCGTGCCGTCGACGTCCGGTGAATCGGGGCCGGGCGGGAGCCAGGCGGGGACGTCGAGGAGCTTCTTGCTCATGGAGGGGCTGGGGGAGGAGGGGCTCGGACGCTCGCTCACCGTTCCGCCCCGCGACGCGCCGGGCATGCTCGTGACCGCGGGTGCGCCGAAGTGGCCGTCCGGCGACTGCCGTGCCGGAGGAGGGGAACTGCTCGGCGGACCGGTCGGCAGCTTCCGCGCGCCGTCGGAGGGCCCGGCGGTGACGATCGTGCCCCCGCCGCCCCTGCCGTCCGCAGTGACACCCCCGTCACTCGTGAAGGCCACGGCGGCGACCGCCACCGCCCCTGCGACGAGCAGCCCCGAGATACGCATCCCGAGGGAAACCGCCATGACGCCCCCCGAAGTTCCCGCCCCGGACGGCTGCGGCAGCCGCCAAGGGTCACCTCATCATCGGGCCGGCGGCGCCCCCGGGGAAGTGGCTTCATGTGATCGTCAGGACGAGTTCAGGCACCGGGAAGTGACGCGCCCGGGAAGCGGAACCCAGGGGAACCCGGCGCGGCCAGGCCGTTCAGCCCCCGAAGTCCAGCAGCACCTTGCACGACCGACTCCGGTCCGCCGCCAGCGCGAACGCCGACAGGGCCTCCCGCACCGGCACCACCGAGCTGACCAGCCCGTCGAACGAGGCCTCGGCGGCGAGCAGTTCCAGTGCCTCGTCGAACTCCCCGTCGAAGCGGAACGCCCCCCGCAGCTCGATCTCCCGGCTCACGACGAGGTTCCCCGCGAACGGACTCAGCCCCGGCGGCAGCATCCCGAGCTGCACCACGACACCCCCGCGCCGCACCAGCCGCAGACACGTGTCCAGCCCGGCGGCGACCCCCGACGCCTCGATCGCGACGTCCACCTCGGAAGGCCACCCGGCATCGCCCGGATCGTCGGCCCGTACGAGGGTGTCGGCGCCGGCGGTCCGCGCGTACTCCAAAGCCGTCGGCAGCAGGTCCGTCACCGTCACGTGTGCCGCCCCGGCCGCCCTGGCCGCCGCGACCACCAGACATCCGATGGGCCCGGCACCGGTGATGAGGACATGCCTCCCGGCCACCTCTCCGGCCCGCCGCACCGCGTGCAGTGCGACGGACAGCGGCTCGGCGAGCGCCGCCCGCCGCAGGTCGAGCCTGGCCGGGAGGGGCCTCAACTGGTCTGCGGGGACGACCACTTGGGCGGCGAATCCACCCTGCACATGCGGGAAGCGCGCCGCGCTGCCGAGGTAGCGGGTGTCCCGGCAGACGTTGCGCCGCCCGTCCACGCACTCGGGGCAGAGCGAGCAGGGCGTGGCCGGGTGGACCGCGACGGCCGTACCGGCGAGCGGACCTGATGCCCCGTCGCCGTACGACACGACCGTCCCGACCACCTCGTGCCCGAGCACCATCGGCTCCTTGAGCCGGAAGTCGCCGACCCCGCCGTGCCGCCAGTAGTGCAGGTCGGAGCCGCAGACCCCGCCGTACCGCACGGCCACCAGAGCCTGCCCGGGCCCGGGGACCGGCACCGGCAGCTCCTCCACCCGCAGGTCGTCCTGACCGTGGATCACACAACCGAGCATCCCCGCAGCCTCCTTCACAGCACGCTCGTCATGCCGCCGTCGACATACAGCACCTGCCCGCTGACGAAGTCCGCCGCCGGAGAGGCGAGGAACAGCACCCCGCCCACCAGGTCCTGCGTACGCCCCCAGCGCCCGGCCGGGGTGCGTCGCCGCACCCACGCGCTGAACTCCTCGTCCTCGACGAGGGGTTGGGTGAGCTCGGTCTCGATGTAGCCGGGGCCGAGGCCGTTGACCTGGACGCCGTGCGGGCCCCAGTCCGCGCACATGCCCTTGGTGAGCATCTTCAGCGCGCCCTTGGTGGCGGCGTAGGGGGCGATGCCGGGGCGGACGACCTCGCTCTGCAGCGAGCAGATGTTGACGATCTTTCCGTGGCCGCGTTCCGTCATCCGCCGGGCGGCCTCCCGGCCGACCAGGAACGCGCTGGTGAGGTTGGTGTTGAGGATCCGGTGCCAGTCGGAGTCCGTGAACTCCAGCAAGGGCGCGCGCAGTTGCATGCCCGCGTTGTTGACCAGGATGTCGAGCGGGCCCACCCGCTCCTCGACATCCGCGATCCCGGCGGCCACCGACGGACCGTCAGTCACGTCGAACACGGCCGTGTGGACCCGGTCGCCGGGCAGTTCGGCGGCGGCCTTCGTGAGGCGTTCGCCGTCCCGCCCGTTGAGGACCACCGTGCAGCCGGCCTCCGCCAGGCCGCGGGCGAGCGCGAGGCCGATGCCCCGGCTGGAGCCGGTGACCAGGGCCGTGCGGCCGCCGATGTCGAAGAGGGGGTGAGCCGTCATCGTCGTATCCCTAAATGATCAGCGAGAGCAGCAGGACCACACCACCGGCGACGACCGAGATGATCGTCTCCATGACGGACCAGGTCTTGATGGTCTGCCCGACGTTCAGGCCGAAGTACTCCTTCACCAGCCAGAATCCGGCGTCGTTGACATGGCTGAAGAAGAGCGAGCCGGCTCCGATGGCGAGGACCAGCAGGGCCGCGTGCGTCGTCGACATGTCGGCGGCCAGCGGGGCGACCAGCCCGGCGGCCGAGACCGTCGCGACCGTCGCCGAACCCGTCGCGAGACGGATGGCCACCGCGATCAGCCAGGCCAGCAGCAGCGCCGGGATCGACCAGTCCTCGGAGATGTCCAGAACCATCTGGCCCACACCGGTGTCGATCAGCGTCTGCTTGAAGCCGCCGCCCGCGCCGACGATGAGCAGGATGCCCGCGATGGGTGCGAGGCCCTTCTCGACCAGCGGCGAGATGCGCTCCTTGCCGAACCCGGCGGGCGCGAGCAGCGTGAAGATGCCCAGGAGTACGGCGGCGAGCAGCGCGATCATCGGGGAGCCGATGACGTCGAACACGCGCTGCACGGTGTTCTCGGGGTCGTCGATGACGATGTCGACCAGTGCCTTGGAGAGCATCAGGACGACCGGAAGGAGGATCGTGATCAGCGTGGGCCCGAAGCCGGGGAGCTTGCGCTTGCCCAATTCGCCGTCATCGGAGGGACGCTGCGCGGGGGTCTGGGGGGAACCCCCAGTTGAAGGCAGCATGCGGTCCGGGGCCGGGACGTCCACCCAGCGGGCCGCGTACCGCGAGAACAGCGGACCGGCGATGATCACGGTCGGTATGGCGACGAGGACGCCGAGCGCCAGCGTGACGCCCAGGTCGGCGCCGACCGCGTCGATCGCGACCAGCGGGCCGGGGTGCGGCGGGACCAGGCCGTGCATCACGGACAGGCCCGCGAGGGCCGGGATGCCGATGCGCATCAGCGAGTAGTTGCCGCGCTTGGCGACCATCAGCACGACCGGGATCAGCAGCACGACGCCGACCTCGAAGAACAGCGGCAGACCGATCACGGAGGCGATCAGCACCATCGCCCACGGCATCGAACGGCCGCCCGCCTTGGCGAGGATCGTGTCGACGATCTGGTCGGCGCCGCCGGAGTCGGCGAGCATCTTGCCGAGGATCGCGCCGAGGGCGATCAGCACGCCCACGCCGGCGACCGTGGTGCCGAGGCCGGTGGTGAAGCTGGCGATGGCCTTGTCGAGCGGGGCCCCGGCGATCGCGCCGAGCACGAGCGTTCCGAGGGTCAGCGACAGGAACGCGTGGAGCTTGAACTTGGTGATGAGCAGGACGATGACGGCGATGCCCGCCAGGACGGCGATGCCCAGCTGAGCGTGGCCGGCCGAGGTGATGGGCTCGACGGTGTCCGCTGCCAGCATCTCGGCGCTGAGTCTGGTCACGGGGGTTCCCTTGCAGGTACGGGGATGGGGGACGGGTGGGGGGTGCTGCCGGCGCTTGCCGGTGGTGCTGCGGCGTTACACCGGTGGGTGCCGCCGGTGTTCGCCGGTGTCAGCCGGGAAGTTCGCTCAGCGCGTTCGAGGCCCGCTCGGTGATCTCCTCCGGGCTCCCGGCGACGTCCACGGTGACTCCGGCCTCGTCGGCCTGGAGCGGCTGCAGCGTCGCGAACTGGGAGTCCAGCAGCGCGGTCGGCATGAAGTGCCCCTGCCGATGCGCCATCCGGTCCTCGATGACCTGCCGGTCGCCGGTGAGGTGCACGAACACCACCCCGGGAGCGGCGGCCCTGAGCCGGTCACGGTACGACCGCTTCAGCGCCGAGCAGCTGACCACCCCGCCGAGCCCGGCCCGCCCGTGCGCCCAGGCGCCGATGGCGTCCAGCCACGGCCACCTGTCCGCGTCGTCGAGCGGGGTACCGGCCGACATCTTGGCGATGTTGGCCTGCGGGTGGAAGTCGTCGCCCTCGGCGTACGGAACGCCGAGCCGGGCGGCGAGCAGGGGACCGATGGTGGTCTTGCCCGTGCCGGCGACGCCCATCACCACGACGACGTGGGGGGTACGCATCACTGCCTCGCTGTCTTCCTCGACATCCGACGTCGACATCCGACGTCGGCCACACTGAAACCCATTAGGTACGACGAATTCAAGAGCCTGTGACAAATAAGTCTGACTTTTTGATCCCGTGATGTGCCCCGTACGCTGAGTGCATGAGCACACCGGGCCGGGGGCTGCACGGCCATGTACTGGAAACCCTCGGCCCCGCGATCGCCGCGGGCGAGTACCCGCCGGGCAGTGTCCTGCGCACGGACGAACTGGCCCAGCGCTTCGACGTGTCGCGCTCGGTGATGCGGGAGGCGGTCCGCGTCCTGGAGTCCATGCACCTGGTGGAGTCCCGCCGCCGCGTCGGCGTCACGGTCCGGCCCAAGGCCGAGTGGAACGTCTACGACCCGCAGGTCATCCGCTGGCGCCTGGCCGGCGCCGACCGCCCCCAGCAGCTGCGCTCACTCACCGTCCTGCGCTCGGCCATCGAGCCGGTCGCGGCAGGCCTGGCGGCCAAGTACGCCACCGCCGACCAGTGCGCCGAACTCACCGAGTGCGCCCTCGGCATGGTCGCCCACTCCCGCGGCCACCAGCTGGAGGGCTACCTCATCCACGACATGGCCTTCCACCGCGTCATCCTCAACGCCTCCGGCAACGAGATGTTCGCCCGCCTCGGTGACGTCGTCGCCGAGGTCCTCGCGGGCCGCACCCACCACGAGGTGATGTTCGAGGACCCCGACCCCGCCGCGGTCACCCTGCACGTCCAGGTCGCGGAGGCGGTCCGCGCGGGCGACGCGGCCAGGGCGGAACACCTGACCCGGGAGATCACGGTGGGGGCGCTTCAGGAACTGGACATCCTGGCGCCGTAGCGGCGCTAACTCAGGAACTCCCCGTCGACGTACACCCACGCCCCCTCGACCCGCTCGAACCGGCTCCGCTCATGCAGCGACCCACCCCGGAACGAGGCGCGGAAGGTCACCGTCCCCGTGGAGTGGAACGCCGAACCCTCGGTCGTCCCCAGGATCTCCAGCCCCGTCCACCGCATCCCGGCATCGAGGTCCAGCCGCGCCGGCCGCGTCTTCGGATGCCAGGTCCGCAGCAGGTACGCCACATCGCCCTTGACGAACGCGCTGTACCGCGACCGCATGAGCGCCTCGGCGGTCGGTGCAGGCGCCGCACCGGCGTGAAAACGGCCGCAACACTTGTCGTAGGCCTCGGGCAGCCCGCACGGGCAGGAACGCGTCGTCATGCCCGCCATTGTGCTAGCCCGCCGCCCGCGTCTGCGCCCCGGGCAGCGGCGGCAGCACCGCCCCGTACACCCACGCCTCGAACAGCTCCTCCACCGGCTCGGCCGCGAAACGGGCCACATGCGAGGCGAAGGCCCCGGTCGTCACCGTGCCGTTTCGGTGCAGCTGCCCCCACGCGCGCAGCATGCGGAAGAAGGCGATGTCGCCCAGCGCGCAGCGCACCGCGTGCAGGACGAGGCCGCCGCGCTCGTACAACCGGTCGTCGAACATCGACTTGCGCCCCGGATCCGCCAGCCGCAGATCCTGCGGCATCGACGCCAGCAACCGGTGTGCGGCAGCGGCGAGTTGCTGCGCCGTACGCCCACCGGACCGCTCCGACCACAGCCACTCGGCGTACTTCGCGAACCCCTCGTTCAGCCAGATGTGCCGCCAGTCCGCGATGGACACGCTGTTGCCGAACCACTGGTGCGCCAGCTCGTGCGCGACGAGCCGCTCCGAACCCCGCGCCCCGTCCACGTGGTTGGCGCCGAACAGCGACAACCCCTGTGCCTCGACCGGGACATCGAGCTCCTCCTCCGTCACGACGACCGCGTACTCGTCGAAGGGGTACGGCCCGAACAGCTCCTGGAAGAGCTCCATCATCTGCGGCTGGCGCGCGAAGTCCCGCGAGAACTCCGGCAGCAGCTGCGCCGGGATGTGCCCGTGCTGCGGCACGCCGCCCAGCCCCGGGTCGCCCAGCAGCACCGTCTGGTACTTCCCGATCGACAGGCCGACCAGATAACTCGACGTCGGCGCCGACTGCTCGTACACCCACGTGGTCGTGGACGCCTTCGTCGTCCGGGTCAGCAGACGCCCGCCCGCCACCACCGCGTACGCCGACGGCGTGGTGATCGAGATCTGGTACGACGCCTTGTCGGCGGGCCGGTCGTTGCACGGGTACCACGACGGCGCCCCGATCGGCTGGCTCGCCACCAGCGCCCCGTCCTCCAGCTCCTCCCAGCCGAGCCCGCCCCACGGGCTGTTGACCGGCTTGGGGTTGCCCGACCAGTGCACCTCGACCGTGAAGGCCGCCCCGGCGCGGACCGGCTTGGCGGGGCGCACGCGCAGCCGCCCGCCGCGATGCGTGTAGTGCGGTTGCCGTCCGTCGACCCGGACCCGCCCGATCCGGAAGTCGGCCAGGTTCAACACGAACTCGGTGAGCGGCGCCCGTCCCGCTATGGCGTTGATCCGGGCCGTCCCCGACAGCCGGTTCGGGGCCGGGCGGTAGTCCAGCGCCAGCTCGTACCGGTGCACCCGGTAGCGGGAGTCGCCGTGCTCCGGGAAGTACGGGTCCACGCCCGCCGCCTGCTGAACTGCCACTGCTGTCTGTGCTCCCTGCGCCGTACCGCTGCCACTCCGTGCCGGTCCCCCGCCCTCCGGCTCCGAGTGGGCCGCGCTCAGGGACGCCATGCCTCGATCGGATTGCCGAGCCAACGGGTGTCGTCGGGGACGGACTCCGCGGCCATGACGAGCGACGCGGGACCCAGCGTCGTACGGGCCCCGATCGCGCTGCCGGGCAGGACGATCCCGCCAGGACCCAGCGTCGCGCCCTCACGGAGGACCACAGTATCCGTCCGCAAGATCCGGTCGTGGAAGAGGTGCGTCTGCAGCACACAACCCCGGTTCACGGTGGCCGCGTCCTCAAGCGTCACCAGATCCGTCTCCGGCAGCCAGTAGCTCTCCACCCACACGCCTTTGCCGATCCGCGCGCCGAGCCCGCGCAGCCACGCCGTCATCACCGGCGTACCCGGCACCGAACCCGCCAGCCACGGCACGGCGAGCACCTCGACGAAGGTGTCGGCGAGCTCGTTGCGCCACACGAAGCCGCTCCACAACGGATGCTCACCGCTGCGGTGCCGCCCCACGAGCAGCCACTTGGCGACGATGGACACGAGCCCCGCCACGACCCCCGCCCCGAGCAGCACCAGCCCCGCCAGCAGCGGCGCCCACACCCCCAGCGCACACAGCGCCGCCACCGTCAGCACCGCCAGCCACGCCGAGCAGAACACCGGCACGATCCGGCACAGCTCCACCAGGCCGCGCGCCCACAGCAGCCGGGCCGGCGGATCGTACGTCCGGCTCTGGTCGCCGCCGGCCGCGGCACGCGGCAGCTTCACCGGCGGCAGCCCCAGATACGACGTGCCCTTCTTGGCCTTCTTCGGCGTCGCCGACAGCACACCGACCAGCCCGCCGTCCGGCACGGTCCGCCCGGGCGCCGTCATCCCCGAGTTCCCGAGGAAGGCCCGCCGCCCGATCTCCGCCCGCCCGATCCGCATCCAGCCGCCACCGAGCTCATACGGCGCGGTCAACGTGTCGTCGGCCAGGAACGCGCCCTCGCCGACCGTCGTCAGGCTCGGCAGCGCCAGCACCGTCGACACCTCGGCGCCCCGCCCGATCCGCATCCCGAGCAGCCGCAGCCACACCGGCGTGACCAGCCCGGCGTACAGCGGGAACAGCGTCTCCCGCGAGCGGTCCATCAGCTGCGTGACCGTCCAGGCCTGCCAGCCGACCCGGCTGTGCGTCGGATGCGTGCCCTCACGCAGGCCCAGGCTCAGCAGTCGTACGGCGATCAGCAGCAGTACGGCGTACGCCAGCCCGAAGGCGAGCGTCGCCGGTACGAGAGCCAGCGCGGCGCCCGCCAGCGGCGCGTCCGGCGTGAAGAACACCCGGGCCACGAGGAACGCGGCCCCGCCCGCCAGCACGGGAAGCGCGGTCAGCGCGAAGCCGGTGAGGCCGTACATCACACGCCAGTACGTCCCGCGCCGCGGCCGGTCCTTGGGCCAGTTGCGCTTGGCCTTGCCCAGCTTGACCGCCGGAGCACCCGCCCACCGCTGACCGGTGGGAATCTGCCCCGTGACCGCCGAACCGGGCGCCACCTCCGCCCGCTTGCCCACCCGGGCACCGGGGAAGAGGATGCTGCGCGTACCGACGACGGCATGCGCTCCCACCTTCACCGCGCCGATCTCCAGCCGGTCCCCGTCCAGCCACCACCCGGACAGATCCACCTCGGACTCGACGGCCGCGCCCCGCCCCAGCTTGAGCAGCCCGGTGACCGGTGGCAGCGAGTGCAGGTCGACATCGGGCCCGACCTTGGCGCCCAGCGCCCGCGCGTACCGCTCCAGCCACGCCCCGGTCAGCGAGGTCGCCCCGCTGAACTCGGCCAGCCGCTCGGCGGTCCACAGCCGCAGATGCACACGGCCACCGCGCGCGTACCGCCCCGGCTTCACGCCCCTGAGGAGCAGCCGCGCGCCACCGGCGGCCAGCGCGAGCCGCCCCGGCGGACTGAACAGGACGACCGCCCCGAGCGCGACGAGCCACCAGGGCGCCGTCGGCAGCCACGCGTAGGCGGGCAGCAGATTCCCGAGCGCGGCCAGCGCGACCGTCCAGCGCAGCCCGAGCAGCGTGAACAGCGGGACGAGGAGCAGGAGCTGGATCACCTGCGCGCGCCGGGGCACCGGCGTGACGATCCGCTCCGCCCCGTCGTCCTGCGCGGACTCCTCCAGGTGCCGGGCCAACTTCCGCAGCACCGGCTGCTGGTAGATGTCCAGGACGGCCGCGCTCGGATAGCGCGTCCGCAGCCGCGTCGTCAGCTGCGCGGCGGCCAGACTGCCGCCGCCGATCGCGAAGAAGTCGTCGGACGCGCCGGAGACCGGGATGCCGAGCACCTCGGCCCACTGCTCGGCGAGCCACGCCTCGGTGCCGTAGAGCTGCTCGGCCGGACCACCGCTCTCGAGCCCCTCCAGCGGCCAGGGCAGCGCGTTGCGGTCCACCTTGCCCGACGTACGGGTCGGCAGCTCCTCGACCGGCGCGAGCAACGGCACGAGCGCGGCGGGCAGTTCGGCCCGCAGCTTCTCCACCGCGGCCGCGTGATCCCAGCCGTCCTGGGTGACGACGTACCCCACGAGCAGCTGATTGCCACTGCGAGCGGTCCGCACGGCGGCAGCCGCACCGGCCACCCCCGGCAGCGCCTGCAGCGCGGCATCCACCTCACCGAGCTCGATCCGCCGCCCGCCGAGCTTGATCTGCTCGTCGGCCCGCCCGAGGAAGACCAGCCCCTCCGGCTCCGCCTTGACGAGGTCACCACTGCGGTACGCCCGCTCCCAGCCCAGGGACTGAAGCGGCGCGTACTTCTCCGCGTCCTTCTCGGCGTCGAGATACCGGGCCAGCCCGACCCCGCCGATCACCAGCTGCCCGCTGCCGCCCATCGGCACGGGCTCCCCGGCCTCGTCGACGACGGCCAGCTCCCAGCCGTCCAGCGGCAGCCCGATCCGGATCGGCTCCTCCCCGCTCATCAGCGAGGCGCAGGCCACGACGGTCGCCTCGGTCGGCCCGTAGGTGTTCCACACCTCGCGCCCCTCGGTGACCAGCCGCTGCGCCAGCTCGGGCGGACAGGCCTCACCACCGAAGATCAGCAGCCGTACGTCGTTGAGGGTCTCGGGCTCCCAGAGCGCGGCCAGCGTCGGCACCGTCGACACGACGGTGATCTCCTGCTCGACCAGCCACGGCCCGAGATCGGCGCCGCTCCTGACCTGCGAGCGCGGCACCGGCACCAGACAGGCCCCGTACCGCCAGGCCAGCCACATCTCCTCGCAGGACGCGTCGAACGCGACCGACAGCCCCGCCATCACCCGGTCGCCGGGCCCGATCGGCTCCTCGGTCAGGAACAGCGCGGCTTCGGCGTCCACGAACGCGGCCGCACTGCGGTGGGAGACGGCGACGCCCTTCGGCTTCCCGGTCGAGCCGGAGGTGAAGATGATCCACGCGTCGTGCTCGACACCGGGCCGGGCGGCCGGGACCTCGGAGACGCCATGGACGGCGATCTCGTGCCCGGCCCCCACGACGGCCCGCACGTCCGCCTCCCCGAACACCAACTCGGCCCGCTCGTCCGGGTCCTCGGCGTCCACGGGGACGTACGCCGCACCGGCCGCGAGCACGGCGAGGATCGCGACGTAGAGCTCATTGGTCCCGGACGGCACCCGCACGCCCACCCGGTCACCGAGCCCGACCCCGGCCGCCGCGAGCCCGCGCCGCAGCCGGTCCACCTCGACGGCCAGCGCGCGGTAGGTGAGGCAGGTCGTGCCGTCGTCCAGGGCCGGCTCGTCCGGATACGACCGCACGGACGCATCGAAGACGTCGACGAGGGTGCGGGCGGAGGCCGCCGGACCCCCGGAGAAGCGTGCCGTGTCACCGAACCGCTGCTTGATCTCCGCGCTGAGCTCCGCACCGATCTCTTCGCCGAGCAGGCCGAGAGCGTCGCTCTCCTGTATGGCTGCCATCCGGTCCTCGCGTCTCGATCCCGGAAGCCTCCGGGGCGCTGGCGGGCCCGCAGGTCTGCCTGGGGTTGTCCGGCTCCAGCTCCGTAACAAGCCGGAAATTTTAGTACGACGCTAGGTTCGGGCCCTTCGATACGCCACTGGGAGCAGCCGTTCGGGGCGGCGGGGCGCCGACGGAACAGGCGCTGACCTGGTGATCTTCGACCGGAGGAGACTTCCCCCACACAACGGCCGAGGGCCGTGACCTCGTGGTCACGGCCCTCGCCATTTCGCGTGTCCGAGGGGGGACTTGAACCCCCACGCCCGATAAAGGGCACTAGCACCTCAAGCTAGCGCGTCTGCCATTCCGCCACCCGGACAAGGTGTCTGTCGTGCGGGGTTTCCCCCGCGGCGACAGAGGAAACATTACCAGGCTCCGCGGGGTGCCCCGATCACCCCCCGTCCCGGCGTGAACGGCGTGTGACGGGCCGCGGCCGGTCTTGGGCGGAGCCGGAGGGAGAGGGAGGATGAGGGGGACCACCAGCAGCAACAGCGCGGGAGGAAGCAGCGTGAGCGAGACGGACACGGCCAGGGGCGTCACCGGCGAGGACGAGGTCGTGGACCTCTGCCGCGAGCTGATCCAGATCGACACCAGCAACTACGGCGACCACTCGGGGCCCGGTGAGCGCAAGGCGGCCGAGTACGTGGCCGAGAAGCTCGCCGAGGTGGGCCTCGAACCGAAGATCTTCGAGTCGCACCCGGGCCGCGCCTCCACGGTGGCGCGGATCGAGGGGGAGGACCCGTCCCGGCCCGCGCTGCTCATCCACGGCCACACCGACGTCGTACCCGCCAACGCGGACGACTGGACCCACCACCCCTTCTCCGGCGAGGTCGCGGACGGGTGCGTGTGGGGGCGCGGGGCCGTCGACATGAAGGACATGGACGCGATGACCCTGGCGGTCGTCCGCGACCGGCTGCGCAGCGGGCGCCGCCCGCCGAGGGACATCGTGCTCGCGTTCCTCGCCGACGAGGAGGCCGGCGGCAAGTTCGGCGCCAAGTTCCTCGTCGACAAGCACCCGGACCTCTTCGAAGGCGTCACCGAGGCGATCAGTGAGGTGGGCGGGTTCTCGTTCACCGTGAGCGAGCAGCGGCGGCTCTATCTGATCCAGACGGCCGAGAAGGGCATGCACTGGATGAAGCTGACCGTGGCCGGCACGGCGGGGCACGGCTCGATGATCCACCGGGACAACGCCATCACCGAACTGTCGGAGGCCGTCGCCCGGCTGGGCCGGCACAAGTTCCCGGTACGGGTCACCAAGACGACCCGTGCCTTCCTCGACGAACTCGGCGACGCGCTCGGCACCGAGCTCGACCCGGAGAACATGGAGGGCACCCTCGCCAGGCTCGGCGGCATCGCCAAGCTCATCGGCGCGACCCTCAGCAACACGGCCAACCCCACGCAGCTCGGCGCGGGCTACAAGGTCAACGTCATCCCGGGCGAGGCCACCGCGCACGTCGACGGCCGTTTCCTGCCCGGGTTCGAGGAGGAGTTCCTCGCCGACCTCGACAAGATCCTCGGGCCGAAGGTCAAGCGCGAGGACGTGCACGCCGACAAGGCCGTCGAGACGAGCTTCGACGGGGCGCTCGTGGACGCCATGCAGTCCGCGCTGGTCGCCGAGGACCCGGCCGCGAAGGCCATCCCCTACATGCTCTCCGGCGGCACCGACGCCAAGTCCTTCGACGACCTGGGTATCCGGGGCTTCGGCTTCGCGCCGCTGAAGCTGCCGCCCGAGCTGGACTTCGCGGGCATGTTCCACGGCGTCGACGAGAGGGTACCGGTGGACGGGCTGAAGTTCGGGGTGCGGGTTCTCGACCGGTTCATCGATGCGTCCTGAATTGGTCCACTGAAACGACACTTCAGTATTCGGCCAGGCGTACGGGATATGGCTGGGGGGAGTGAACGCGCTCATCAGGTCGTAGCCCTATTAGTTCCTCCTCGTTACAGGTGATGCGATCAGCTACTTGTGATCGCATTGCCAACAAGGAGGAATAATGATCAAGAAGGTCGTCGCTGCTGCGGCTGCCACTGGTGGGCTGGTTCTCGCGGGCGCGGGCCTGGCCGTTGCCGACTCGGGTGCTCAGGGTGCCGCGGTGCACTCCCCGGGCATCCTGTCGGGCAACGTCGTTCAGGCGCCGGTTCACGTCCCCGTGAACGTCTGCGGCAACACGGTCTCCGTGGTCGGTCTGCTGAACCCCGCCTTCGGCAACACCTGCATCAACAAGTGACGTTGTGCCTCGCCCCGTGAATGGGGCTGAGCCCGTCGGCCCCGGAGTGCACGCCATGCGCTCCGGGGCCGACCGGCCTTTCGGAACGTCGGTCGAATTTCCGACGTCGTCCTTTCGGAACAAGGTCGAAGGCAGGTAAACAGCAAATGCGACAGGTCACCCGCAAGGGCCTGATGACCGTGGCGGCCGCGACCGGCGTCATCGCCGCCGCGGGCGGCGCCGCCCACGCAACCGGATCGGGTGCGGACGGCTCCACCTCGAACTCGCCCGGCGTGCTGTCGGGCAACACGGTGCAGGCGCCGGTGCACGTGCCGGTCAACGTGTGCGGCAACACGGTCAACGTCGTCGGGGTGCTCAACCCGGCGAGCGGCAACAGCTGCGCCAACCAGGGCGGCGGCGCGTCCGCCGGTCACGGGGACTCCGACGGCGGCTCAGGCGCGTCGTCCGGCGGGCACACCAGTGACTCACCCGGTATCGGCTCCGGCAACCACGTCGAGGCGCCGGTCCATGTGCCGGTCAACGTGTGCGGCAACAGCGTCGACGTCATCGGCATCGGCAACTCCGTCGAGGGCAACGACTGCACCAACGGCGGCGGTGGCACGGGCCACACCCCGCCGGGCGGCGGCCAGGAGAACCCGCCCGGGTCGCCGGAGCAGCCGGGCAACCCCGGAAACCCCGGCACCCCCGAGCAGCCGGGCAACCCGGAGACCCCCGGAAACCCCGGGAGCCCGCAGAACCCGGACGAGCCCAACCACCCCGGCACCCCGAGCACGCCGCCCAGCACGGGCGGCGAGACGCCGGGCGGTGGCTCCTCGGACGGGAACGACCCGGGTGCCCAGTCCGTCACCCAGCCCCAGGGCGACGCCGAGCTCGCCCAGACCGGCAGTGACCTGCCGCTGGGCCTCGTCCTGCCGGTCGGCGCGGGCGCGCTGCTGGCGGGCTCGGTGCTGTACCGCAAGGCACGGACCTCGGCGTAGGGCCCTGGCTCCGCTCCCGGTAGGCCGAAGTCGTTCGGCTTGAACGGAGCGGGCCCCGCCGTGGCGGGGCCCGCTCCGTTGTTCCTTGTCGCCTCAGCTCACCACGTGGCCCGCACCTGGCGGATGATCCGGCGGCGCAGCCGCACCCTGCGGCTGCCGTCGCGCAGCAGGCTCAGGCGGTCCAACTCCCAGTGTCCGTACTCGGCATGGTCCGTCAGCAGGCGTGTGGCGTCCTTGCGGGAGACCCCGCGCGGTACGTACACGTCGACAAATTCGTATTCCGGCATCGCATCTATTGTGCGGGCTGGGGCCCGGTACGGATAGCGTCTGCACTATGTCTGATGCTGTGCAGCCCACCGCTGCCGAGGTACGCGCCGCCGCCGAGGCGGTCAAGACCGCGCTGGACCGCCACCTGGCCGCGGTCGAACGCCGGTCGGGTGAGGACGACCCGGCCGTCTACGAGGCGTTCAACCAGCTGGCCGCGGCCGCCGAGATCTACGACGAGCTGCTCTACGACCGCTACGACGAGGTCACGCCCTTCGAGATCCCCGGTACGGAGGACGCGCTGCCGCCGTACACGGGCCCCGAGGAACCGAACGCGGTGAGCGTGCTGATCCGCCGCGACTACTCCGTGGCGGAGCCGCAGCGGCTGCTCGCGCAGGCCCAGCGGGTCGAGGCGGCGGACTACGACGCCGGCCCGGACGACATGGATGCCTCCGGCACGGTGCACGGGGCGCTGGGCCTCCTGTTCGGCGAGTTCGAGCCGGACGAGATCGCCTCCCGGCACAAGGAGTTCGGCCTGGAAGAGGGCGACTCCACGCTCTGGGTCACCGCCGCGGACGAGCAGGCCGATCCCGGCGAATGGCTGGAGGCGCCCTTCGAGGCGGTCGACCCGCAGCGGGTGGTCTGCCGCTTCGACGTCAGCGCGGTGTTCGACGACGAGCTGGACGACGTCGACGAGCCGGACGAGGACGACGAGGACGCCGACGACATCGAGGACGACCTCGACACCGAGCTGGACGAGGACGAGGACCTGGAGCCACTGGATTCGGACCGCTGAGCGGAGGCTACGGCTGTCGGAGGCGGCGGTCATGGGAGCGAGGGCTTCCGTGACCGCCGCCGCCGTCGTTCCGGCGCCGGGTCAGTCGGCCGTCGCCAGTTGGGGTGCCAGCAGCGCCTGCAGGCGGGTCGTGCGGGGCTTGGCCGGGATTTCGGCGACCGCCCGGGGGAGGGCCTGTTCCACGCCGTGGACCACGGAGAGGTGGCGGTCGGCGCGGCTGAAGGCCGTGTAGACCCAGGGACGGCTCAGGGCCTGGGCCGCGTCGCCCGGGAGGACCACGACCACCGCCGGCCAGCGGGTGCCGGCCGCCTGGTGCGCGGTCAGGGCCCAGCCGTGCCGTACGGACTGCTCCACCCGCTCCTTCGGTACGACGAGGGACTCGCCCGCGCAGGTCAGGTGCAGCCCCTCGGCGTCCGCCTTCACCACCTGGCCCGGCACCGTACGGCCCGGCGCGGGGGAGTACGCGATGCGGTCACCGGCGTCGAAGCCGCCGAAGCGGCCGGGGCCCGGGTTGAGCCGCTCCTTGAGCGCGGCGTTGAGCGCGCGTGTGCCGGCCGCCCCGCCATGGCCCGGCGTGATCACCTGGGTCTGTTCGGTCGGGACGCCGATCGCGCGGGGCACCGAGTCCGCGACGAGCTGCACGGTCCGGTGCACGGCCTCGCCCGCGTCGCGCACCGGCACGATCACGACCTCCTTGCCGGGCGCCTCGACCTGGTTCAGCTCGCCGATGCCGATACCGGACACCAGCTCGCCCAGCGGGCCGGGATCCGGTCGCCGCGAGGCGATCTGCGGGCAGGCCCGCGCCGCCAGCAGATCGGCGAACACCCGCCCGGGCCCCGCCGACCACAGCACCGCCGGGTCACCGGCCAGCACCAGCCGGGCTCCGTCCGGCAACGACTCCGTCAGCAGGGCCGCCGTCTCGACGTCCAGCTGCGGCGCGTCGAGCACGACGAGCAGATCGAGGTCGAACGCACCCTCCGCGTCCCGGCCGGGCCCCTCGGCACCGGCGAGCAGACCGGCCACGGTGGCGACGCCGGGCGCGGATTCCGCCTGCGTGGGGCCGTCCGGCCGACCGGACCCGCTCAGCAGCGCCGAGAAGCGCCCCCGGCCGACCGGGCCGTGGGTGGCCGCCCAGGCCCGCAGTCCGAGAGCGTGCGCGGCGTGCAGCAGCGCCGCCGGTTCCGTCAGGGAGGCCTCCCCGCCGGTGTGGAGCACCAGGCCGTGCGCGGCGACCGCGCGGATCAGGTCGGCGGAGGAGCCCGCGGCGGACGCGGCCTCCTGCCACTCCTCGGCCGAACCGTCCTGCTTCGGCACCGAGTTGATCAGGCGGGCCAGTCCGTCGGCGAGGCTCTCCTCCGCGAGGGCGTACCGCTCCAGGCCGACCAGGACACGGACGGGCCGTTCCTCGTCCTCCTCCGCCTCTTCGTCCCGCCGGGCGGCCGGGGCGCCGGGCTCGTCCAGGGCGTCCTGGAAGACCAGGGCCTCGCCCTCGGCCAGGGTGCTGTGCACGGCCGTGTCGGCGTCCGGCACACCCCGTTGGGCCAGCGCGGCGGTGAGCTTCGGCATCTCCAGGGCCGTGTGCCCGGCCAGGGCCGCCTGCTCCAGGAGCCAGACGGTGACCGCCCGGCCACGCCGCTCGTCGTCCGGTCCGCACTCCGCGCCGAGCAGCGCCCGCGCGAACCCGTCGGCCTGCTCCGGACGTACGCCGCCGACGCGCAGCAACTGCCAGGGATCCGCCCGCAGTTGGTCGTCCGCCCCCTCGCCGAGGACCGCGGCGACCTGCGGGGCGAGAGCCTCGGGAGCACCGCCTTCGGTCAGCACGAGGCGCACGGATTCGACGGTCTCCGCAGCAGGGCCCGCGGGCGCCTCGGCCGCCACGGGCTGCGGCCGGCGTACCGGCTCCGGGGTGGGGCGGCGCGCCGGCTCGGGCTCACTGAAGACGTTGGCCACGGGCTTCGCACCGCTCTCCACCGCCCTTACCGCGGCGAGCAGATCGGCGGCCTTCCCGCTGAGCTTGGCCCCGCTCTCGACGGGTCCCGCCTTCTCGGCCTTGCGCCGCTCGATCCGCTCCCGCTCGACCTTCTGCGCGGCGATCTCGGCCTCGGCCTCGGACAGCTGCGCCGCGGACGGCTCTGCCGGGGACGACTCGGAGGGGGACGACTCGGAGGGGGACGCCTCTGCGGGTGAGTCGCCGTCGCCTTCCTGGCCTTCCGACGACTGTGCCCCGGCGCCACCGTCACCCTCTTCGGCCGCGGAACTCCGGGCAGCGGTGTCGCCGTTGCCGGCCTCCGGCGTCCCGCCCTCGGGCGTGGCCCCCGGCGTCCCCGGCTCCGTGTCCTCCGTGGTCTCGGGCGGCTCCGTGCTCACAGCGTGCTCCAGTCGTGATCGGGATAGCGGTGCACGGGCGCCGACACGTCGTCGAGCGCCCGGCAGATCTCGTCAGGAAGACTAAGGGCCTCCACTGACAACGCCGCCGCGAGTTGCTGTGCGTTGCGCGCGCCTATCACGGGCGCGGTCACGCCGGGCCGGTCGCGGACCCAGGCGAGGGCGACCTGGAGCGGGGTCACCGCCAGCCCGTCGGCCGCTGTCTGCACGGCGTCCACGATGCGGCTCGCCGTGTCGTCGAGGTACGGCGCGACGAAGGGCGCCAGATGTTCCGAGGCGCCGCGTGAGTCGGGCGGCGTCGCGTCGCGGTACTTGCCCGTGAGCACCCCGCGCCCCAGCGGCGAGGACGGCAGCAGGCCGATGCCCAGATCCAGCGCGGCCGGCAGCACCTCGCGTTCCACACCACGTTGGAGCAGCGAGTACTCCAGCTGTGTGCTCGCCAGCCGGGTCCGTATGCCCGGCGCCGCCAGCTGCCAGGTCGCCGCCTTGGCGAGCTGCCAGCCGCAGAAGTTGGAGACGCCGGCGTAGCGCGCGCGGCCGCTGCTGACCGCCAGGTCGAGGGCCTGGAGGGTCTCCTCCAGCGGGGTGTCCGGGTCGTAGGCGTGGATGTGCCAGACGTCGACGTACTCCGTGCCGAGCCGGGTCAGCGAGGCGTCCAGCGCGGAGAGCAGATGGCCGCGCGAGCCGTCGAAGCGGCGGTCGGGGTCGGGCACGCTGCCCGCCTTCGTCGAGATGACCAGGTCCCGGCGCGGGACCAGCCCTTCTATGAGCCGGCCGAGCAGATACTCGGCCTCTCCGTCGCCGTACACGTCCGCCGTGTCGACGAGGGTGCCGCCCGCCTCCCAGAACGTCTTCAGGACGTCCGCGGCGTCGTGCTCGTCGGTGTCCCTGCCCCAGGTGAGGGTGCCGAGCCCGATCCGGGACACGCGCAGGCCGGTGCGGCCGAGATGCCTCTGCTCCATGAACGCCGAGATTACTGGCCAGAACCTGGCATGTGGGGGCCTGTGGATAACCAGTTTTCAGGACGGTCACCAGGGATCCCCACGGCCGCCGGGGCGACGCCCGCCACACCGGCCTCCCCGTGCGGGGTCCCCCGCGCTAAGGTCGGCCCCACAAGGGACGTTACTGATCGGTAAGGGGATCGGCCATGCAGCTCGGGATCAACCTCGGCTACTGGGGTGCCGGAATGGACGCGGACAACCTCGCCGTCGCGCAGGAGGCCGACCGGCTGGGATACGCCGTGTGCTGGGCCGCCGAGGCGTACGGCTCGGACGCGGCCACGGTGCTGAGCTGGGTCGCCGCCCAGACCGAGCGCATCGACGTGGGTTCCGCCATCTTCCAGATCCCGGCCCGCCAGCCCGCGATGACCGCGATGACGGCGGCAACCCTGGACTCGCTCTCCGGCGGCCGCTTCCGGCTCGGCCTCGGCGTCTCCGGCCCGCAGGTCTCCGAGGGCTGGTACGGCGTCAAGTTCGACAAGCCGCTGGCACGCACGCGCGAGTACGTCGAGATCGTCCGCAAGGCCATGACCCGCGAGCGCCTGTCCTACGAGGGGCAGCACTGGACGCTGCCCCTGCCCGGCGGCCCCGGCAAGCCGATCAAGCTGACCGTGCACCCGCAGCGCGAGCACATCCCGCTGTACATCGCCGCCATCGGCCCGAAGAACCTCGAGCAGACCGGTGAGATCGCCGACGGCGCACTGCTGATCTTCCCCTCCGCCGAGCACCTCGAGGACACGACGATCAAGTACCTGCGCGCCGGGCGCGAGAAGGCCGGCAAGACCCTCGACGGCTTCGACGTCTGCCCGACCCTCCCCCTCGCCGTCGGCGACGACAAGGACGTGGCCACGCTCGCCGACACCTTCCGTCCCTACACCGCGCTGTACGTCGGCGGCATGGGCAGCCCCAAGCAGAACTTCTACAACCAGCTCGCCCAGCGCATGGGCTACGAGAAGGAAGCCGCCGAGATCCAGACCAAGTACCTCTCCGGCGACAAGCAGGGCGCCGCGGCCGCCGTACCGCACGAGCTGATCGACAAGACCACGCTGCTCGGTTCCGTCGACCGCATCGCGGACCGCATGAAGGCCTATGCCGCGGCCGGCGTCACCACCCTGTCCCTCGCGCCCGCGGGCTTCACGCTCGACGAGCGGCTCGCCTCGCTGCGGGCCGGCACCGAGGCCCTGGAGCGTGCCGGCCTGGCGTGACGAGGGGGAAGTACCCGAAAGGGATTTTCTGCGGCCGTGGTGGGGGCTCGGGGGGTCTTCCCCGCCACGGCCGTCACGCAGAACAACGCGCGCGTGGCCGCGCGGTTACGCCCCCTACGTGACCCGGCTGGTCATTCTTTTGGCGGAGTTGTCCGACACAGCTGTTGCAGTGCCTCTCTCGCCGCATTTGACTCGTTCTTTGCGGAATCCTGCGGAGTCCGGAGTCCGGCGTCCTGCACCCTGCGGAGAGGTGTCCAACGATGCTTTCGGCCAAGAGTCTGTTCCAGGAGATCCTCGACAACGACGAGTCCTTCCGCCTGTTCTGCTCCATCGCGGCCAGCGGGGAGTCCCAGGGCGGTTGGGAGAACGCCCGTATCGCCGCGCTCGTCCCCCAGAGCGAGCGCCCCCTCGCACCCAAGATCACCCGGCACGGCGCGGACGAGGACAAGCACGGGCGGATCTTCAACGCCCTCATGAAGAAGCGCGGCCTGGAACCGGTGCCCGTCCCGCCGGAGACCGACTACACGATGCTCTTGGAGAACCACGGCATCGGTCTCGCCCACGACAAGCTCAAGAGCGACGAGCCGCTCACCGTCCAGGACATCGTCACCTACCTCTCGCACAGCAGGGTCACCGAGCAGCGCGCCTCGGAGCAGATGGAACTGCTGCGCAAGCACTTCGCCGACCACCCCGACCTCGGCCGCGCCGTCCGGATGATCTCCGCCGACGAGGACAACCACCTCGCCTACTGCCACGAGGAGTTGCTGCGCTTCGCGGCCCAGGGACACGGCCGGGCCATCCAGCGGACGCTGCGCGAGTGCGCGCTCGCGGAGATCCGGATCTACCGGGACGTCAGCCTCGCGGTCATGGACCACATGGGGCGCATCCTCGGCTGGCCGAGGGCGAAGGCGGCCGTGCTCGCCGCGGGCATCCACGCCGTGTACGCCTGGGAGCGGGCCGCGGGCTGGCGGCGCATGGTGTCCCTGAAGATGCCGGAGCGGCGCGACGCACTCGGCGGACCCGCCACCTCGGCGCCCGAGTTCGCCTGACGCCCAGGCCCCCGCGACCGGCCCGCCGACCTCGCCCCTACAACCAGCCCCGCCTCTTGAACAGCCGGTACAGCAGCACCTCCAGGCCGGCCAGGACGGCGATCAGTACCGGATACGACCACTGCCAGCTCATCTCCGGCATGTGGTCGAAGTTCATGCCGTAGATCCCCGCGATCATCGTGGGGATCGCGGCCATGGCCGCCCACGCGGAGATCTTGCGCATGTCGTCGTTCTGCCGGACGCTCATCTGCGCGAGATGCGCCGACAGGACGTCGGAGACGAGCCGGTCCAGGCCCTCCACGGACTCGTTCACGCGCGTGAGATGGTCGCTCACGTCCCGGAAGAAGGGCTGCGCCTTCTCTTGCACGAAGGGCACGCGCGCGCCGAACATGCCGGTGCCCGCGAGCCGGGACAGCGGCTGCGCCAGAGGGCCGGTGGCCCTGCGGAACTCCAGGATCTGCCGCTTGAAGGCGTAGATGCGGGACGCCGTGTGCCGGGAGCCGCCGCCGGTCGGCGAGAACACCTCCGTCTCCAGCTCCTCCAGGTCGGTGCTCAGCTCGCCCGCCACCTCCACGTAGTGGTCGACCACGGCGTCGGCGATCGTGTACAGCACGGCCGTGGGACCGTGCCGGAGCATCTCCGGCTCGTGTTCGAGACGCTGCCGTACGACGCCCAGGGGCGCCTCCTCGCCGTGCCGGACCGTCACCACGAACGAGTCGCCGATGAAGACCATGACCTCGCCGGCGGAGACGATGTCGCTCTTCGGCTCGTACCCGACCGGCTTGATGACCATGAACAGCGAGTCGTCGTACACCTCCAGCTTCGGCCGCTGATGCGCCTTCAGGGCGTCCTCGACGGCCAGCGGATGCAGTTCGAACTCCTGCGTGACCTGGTCGAACTCCTTCTCCGTGGGCTCGTACAGGCCGATCCACACGAACGCGTCGTCCTGCAGACGGCACAGACCCAGCGCGTCGGAGAGGTCGTCCGGCCCTTCCGTCCGGCGCCCGTCCCGGTAGATGGCGCAGTCGACGATCACGGAGCGTATTCTCCCGCCGTCCGCCCGATGGCGCACCCCCTGGTGCGCCTACGCTGGGCGCCATGCCCACGCTGATCCTGGTCCGGCACGGACGCTCCACCGCCAACACCGAGGGGGTGCTCGCCGGGTGGACGCCCGGCGTCGCCCTCGACGAGCGCGGGGCCGCGCAGGCCGCCGCCCTGCCCGAACGGCTCGCCCGGCTCCCGATCTCCGAGGTCGTCACGAGCCCGCTGCAGCGCTGCCAGGAGACGATCCGGCCGCTGCTGGAGGCCCGGCCCGAGCTCACCGCCCACACCGACGAGCGGATCGGGGAGTGCCACTACGGCGACTGGTCCGGCCGCAAGCTCGCCGAGCTGGCGGACGAGCCGCTGATGGAGGTCGTCCAGGCGCACCCCTCGGCGGCGGCGTTCCCCGGCGGGGAGTCGATGCGGGCGATGCAGACCCGGGCCGCCGAGGCCGTACGGGAATGGAACGCGCGCGTGGAGCGCGATCACGGCGCCGACGCCGTGTACGTGATGTGCTCGCACGGCGACATCATCAAGTCCCTTGTCGCGGACGCACTCGGTCTTCATCTCGACCTCTTCCAGAGGATTTCCGTTGAACCGTGTTCCATCACCGCGATCCGCTACACACGCCTGAGGCCGTTCCTCGTACGCCTCGGGGACACCGGCGATTTCGCGTCCCTCGCCCCTCGCGAGGAACCGCCGGCCGACGACGCGACGGTCGGGGGCGGCGCGGGCGCACCGTGATCGTCCGGCGCAGTAGGGTGAAGCGGTCGAAGTAGCGCCCGTACTCACGTTTTCGCCGTACTCACGATTCGCCGTACTCACGATTCCAATGGAGACAGGACGTGTCCCGTCAGGTGTTCCTCTACGACCCCCCGGACCGTTTCGTGGCCGGTACGGTCGGGCTTCCCGGACGCCGTACGTTCTTCCTCCAGGCCACCGCAGGCTCCCGGGTGACCAGCGTGGCCCTGGAGAAGACCCAGGTCGCCGCCCTCGCCGAGCGCATGGACGAGCTGCTCGACGAGGTCGTACGGCGTAGTGGCGGCAGCGCCGCAGTCCCCGCCGTGGCGCCCTCCGAGATCGCCGACACCGCCCCGCTGGAGGCGCCCATCGAGGAGGAGTTCCGCGTCGGCACCATGGCCCTGGCCTGGGACGGCGAGGAACAGCGCATGATCGTCGAGGCGCAGGCCCTCGTCGAGCTCGACGCCGACACCGAGGAGGACCTCGCCGAGGCCGAGGAGCGGCTCCTCCAGGACGAGGAGAACGGGCCCCCGATGCTGCGGGTCCGGCTCACCGGCGCGCAGGCGAGAGCCTTCGCCAAGCGCGCCCTGGACGTCGTCAACGCCGGGCGGCCGCCGTGCCCGCTGTGCAGCCTCCCGCTCGACCCGGAAGGACACGTATGTCCGCGCCAGAACGGATACCGCCGCGGAGCGTGACCCCGGTGGACCTGCTCGCCGAGGGCGAGCTGACCGTGCGCGGGCGCATCCGCGAGGCGTCCAACGCGGCGCTGTTCTGCACGGTCGCGTACGAGGGGCAGGAGGCGTCCTGCGTGTACAAGCCGGTCGCCGGTGAGCGGCCGCTGTGGGACTTCCCCGACGGGACGCTCGCGCAGCGCGAGGTCGCCGCGTACGAGGTCTCCGAGGCGACCGGCTGGGGGCTCGTACCACCCACCGTGCTGCGGGACGGACCGTACGGCGAGGGCATGGTCCAGCTGTGGATCGACGTGACGCCCGAGGCCGAGCTGCTCGCCCTGGTCGACGGCGAGGAGCCCGAGCCCGGCTGGAAGGCGATCGGCTTCGCCGAGGTCGGCGAGGGGAAGACCGCCCTGCTGGTGCACGCCGACGACGAGCGGCTGCGGCGGCTCGCCGTCCTGGACGCCGTGATCAACAACGCCGACCGCAAGGGCGGGCACCTGCTGCCCACCGAGGGCGGCCATCTGTACGGCATCGACCACGGCGTCACCTTCAACGTCGAGAACAAGCTGCGGACACTGCTGTGGGGCTGGGCCGGGGAGCCGCTGACGGCGGAGGCGGCCGAGGTGCTCGGTGCCCTGCGGACAGGGCTGAAGGAGGGCGGTGAGCTGGCCGTACGCCTGGCCGGACTGATCACCGCCGCCGAGGTGGACGCCACGCGCGCGCGTGTCGAGGCGCTGGTGACGTCCGGGAAGCATCCGGAACCGGGCGGGGAGTGGCCGGCGATTCCCTGGCCGCCGGTCTAGCCCGGCCCTTCTCCAGGCCACGGCCTTCCGGCTCGCCACGGCCCCCCGTCCAGCAGCACAACGGCCGGTATCGCGCAAGAAGGCCTTACCGGCCATCCGCCCCGGTCCGGTTCGTATCCGGAACATCCGTCCGGTTAGGCTCATGACATGTATGCCTGGCCCGCTTCTGAGGTCCCCGCCCTGCCTGGTCAGGGCCGCGACCTGAGGATCCACGACACCGCGACCGGCGGTCCGGTCACCCTCGACCCCGGTCCCGTCGCCCGTATCTACGTCTGCGGCATCACCCCGTACGACGCGACCCACCTGGGTCACGCGGCGACCTACAACGCGTTCGACCTCGTCCAGCGCGTGTGGCTCGACACCAAGCGGCAGGTTCACTACGTCCAGAACGTCACCGACATCGACGATCCGCTCCTGGAGCGGGCCGAGCGCGACAACATCGACTGGGCCGCCCTCGCAGAGAAGGAGACCGCCCTCTTCCGCGAGGACATGACCGCCCTGCGCATGCTGCCCCCGCGGCACTTCATCGGCGCCGTCGAGGCGATACCCGGCATCGTGCCGCTCGTGGAGCGGCTGCGGGACGCCGGGGCCGCGTACGAGCTCGAAGGGGACATCTACTTCTCCGTCGAGTCCGACCCGGACTTCGGCAAGGTGTCGGGCCTCGACGCCGCCGCGATGCGACTGCTGTCCGCCGAGCGCGGCGGCGACCCGGACCGTCCGGGCAAGAAGAACCCGCTCGACCCGATGCTGTGGATGGCCGCCCGCGAGGGCGAGCCCAGATGGGACGGCGGTTCGCTCGGGCGCGGCAGGCCCGGCTGGCACATCGAGTGCGTCGCGATCGCCCTCGACCACCTCGGCATGGGCTTCGACGTCCAGGGCGGCGGCTCCGACCTCGCCTTCCCGCACCACGAGATGGGCGCCTCGCACGCCCAGGTGCTGACCGGCGAGTTCCCCATGGCCAAGGCGTACGTCCACGCCGGCATGGTCGCCCTGCACGGCGAGAAGATGTCCAAGTCCAAGGGGAACCTGGTCTTCGTGTCGCAGCTGCGGCGCGAAGGCGTCGACCCCGCCGCCATCCGGCTCGCCCTCCTCGCCCACCACTACCGGGCCGACTGGGAGTGGACCGACCAGGTGCTCCAGGACGCCGTCGCCCGTCTCGACCGCTGGCGGGCCGCCGTCTCCCGGCCCGACGGCCCGCCCGCCGAGGCGCTCGTCGAGGAGATCCGCGAGGCCCTCGCCAACGACCTGAACGCCCCGGCCGCGCTCGCCGCGGTCGACGGCTGGGTCGTGGCGCAGGAGGAGCGGGGCGGTACGGACACGGGCGCCCCCGGCGTCGTATCGCGGGCCGTCGACGCGCTGCTGGGCGTGGCGCTGTAACCACGGCGGACAGACACGCAAGGGGCGCTTCCTCCCGCCGGAGGAAGCGCCCCGAGTGCGTCGTGGGTGCGTCGCGGTGGGCGTCAGCCCGTCAGATCCGCTGGATGCGGACGCTGCGCAGCACGCTCGGCGACTGGGTGTCCCAGATGCCGATCACCTGGTGGCCGAACGCGAAGGCCTGCTGGATCTGCTGGTGCACCTGCGGGTTCGGGTTGTTGAGAACCCGGAACTGGTTGTTGATGCGCAGGAAGATCTGGTGCGGCTGCCCCTGGAGCGGGTGAACGATGTCGACGAAGCCGTTCGCCACACCGGAGGCGAGCGCCTGGGCCTGCACCTGCTGCACGACCTGCTGCACCGCCGCCAGCGCGACCTGCTGGAGCTGCTGCTGCATCTGCTGCTCGGCCTGCTGCGCCTGTTGGTCCTGCTGACCCTGCTGCTGCCCGCCGAAGGGCTGGCCCAGCTGCTGCAACAGCTGCTGGAACGGCTGCTGCTGACCGAGCTGCTGGAGCTGCTCCAGGGAGCCGCTCATGCCGTACGGCTGCTGCTGGCCGTAGCCCTGCTGCTGGCCGTAGCCCTGCTGCTGACCGAACGGCTGCTGCGCGTACGGCTGCTGCCCGTACGGCGACGTGCTGGGGAACTGCTGGCCCTGCTGTTGTCCCATGTGACTCATCTGCGGGGTGGTGCTCATGCGGGTGTCACCTTCCCTTGATGTGATGGGCTTGCCTTGATGTGATGGGCCGCGTCAGCCGGTGATGACCAGACCGACGATCTCGTCGTCCGAGAACCAGACCCGGACTTCGGGCCGTCCCCCCGCGAAGGCGGTGTGGACCGCCTGACGGATCTCCGGGGACGGATGATTGAGGTTGCGCCACTCGCCGGCCACGAACAGCCGGAGCCTGGGCGGAAGTTCACGTGGATACGGCAGCAGCTCGTCCCAGTACCGCTCGGCCCTGCCCGAGCCGACCGCCTGCGGCACCAGGTGGGTGACCGCCGCCTTGATGTCGGGCCGGTTGCCGATCCGCTGGGAGGCGGGCCGGCCCGGCGCGTCCTGCTGCGGAGAGCCGGTGGCCCGCAGGACGGCGCGGGCCCGTTCCGGGGACATCGGCTCCTGGCCCGCCGCCTTGAGCATGCCCTGCAGCGCGGCCAGCGCGCCGACCACGATCGGGGAGGCGGACGACGTCCCCGAGAACGTGTCGGTGTACCAGGCGATCTCCTCCGGCCCGCCCTGAAGATCGCCGGGCCGGTCCCAGAAGCCGCCGGTCGTCGTCACCTCGCGGCCCCAGCCCTGGGCGTCCACGCGGGCGCCGTAGTTGGAGAACGCGAGCCGTGAGCGGTCCGGGCCGTGGTCACGGCCGTGCGTGCCGGGCGGCGGGGCGCCCGCGCCGACCAGGACGGCACCGGAGGTCGGGTTGGACGGGTTGAACGGGTTGCGCCACGACTCCGGGAAGCCGTCCGGGCGGCGCTCGTAGACCGCGTCGTCGAGCGACTCGGCGCCGTTCCCCGCGGCCGCCACCACGAGGACGCCCTTGGCGGTGGCGTGGCGGACGGCGGCGAGGTCGTCCGGCCACCACTCCAGCGGCACGTAGCCGCGCTGGTCGTCGCGGTCGGCGTACTCGAACCGGGGCCCCGGGCGGTGCAGTTCGACCAGCACGATGTCGCCGGGGCTCAGCCGGTCCGCCGCCGCGTGGATCGCGGCCGCCGTGCCGATGCCCTGGAAGGACGCGGCCGCGGTCACCGTGTCGGGGACGATGCCGGTGACGCCGTACTCGCCCCGGTCGCCGCCGATCACCCCGATCACGGCGGTGCCGTGGTTGCGCCAGGCGAGGTCGGCCATCGGCGTGCCGACCACGACACCGGCCAGCTTGGCGGCCAGGTCCTCGTGGCCGAGCTGCCAGGAGCCCTCCACGTCGACCACGGTCACGCCCTGACCGGTGCCGCCGGGCCGCTGCCAGGCCCAGTACGCGTCGACGCCCTCGGGCGCGGGCCGCAGATAGCCCTGCCGGCCGGTGTAGTCGGGCGTGACCGGCGCGCCCTCCTTCAGGCGCCCGCTGTCCTCCCCGACCTGCCCGAGGGAGGCCGGCACCGCGCCCGGCTTCACGTACGCCGAGTCGATCCCCGGCAGCGCGGCGATGCGCGCCCGCAGCTCCTCGGCGCGGCTCTCCCCGCCGCGCACCCGGTAGAACAGCGCGAGGTCGGGCACGTCCTCGGCGCCGGTGGCCTGCTGGAGCCGCTCCTCGTTGCCGAACAGCGGCTCCAGCGCGAGTTGTTCGTCGGTGAGGAACATGTCGAGAGCCGAGGTGTCGGCGCCCGACACCGACCGCACGCCCTCGGCCCGGGCGCGCAGCCCGGCCTCCGGGCGGGCGACGACGATCAGTTCCCGCTCGGCTCCTCGATAAGTGAATCCCGCTCCGTCGGGCCCCGGCCCGGACGCTCCCGGGCCCTGCGCCGGTTGTGCCTGGTCGGTCATCGTCTGCCGCTCCCTTCGGTTCCTGCGGATCCCAAGTGCGGGTGGTGCGGCGCGCCTTCGGGGGACAACCAAGCACTCCCTGCCCGGTCCGTCCAGACCGCGTTCGCCAACTCGGTTTGAAAACAAGTTGAATTGGGCAACGTGAGCAATCCGTCCTGAAAGAGATGTCACGCCACAATCGGGCCAGAAGCTGTCCAGACGCTGTCGAGAGGCTGTCCCATGCTGCGGAGGCGGTCGGCGTGTGGTGTGGTGGAAGAGTCAGTTGACCGTTGGACCAGCTGTTGGCCGGTCCTGTCCGCGGAAGGACGCACCGTGTCCCCCGAACGCCGCTCCTTCGCACCTCGCCCCACCCGCCGCGCACTCCTCGCGGCCGGCGCCGCCACCGCCGGCGCCGTACTCGTCGGATCCGCCGGCACCTCCGCCGCGGCGGCCGGAAAGACCCGGCCCTCCGTGATCCACCTCCCGAACGGTTTCCGCCCGGAGGGCATCACCATCGGCGGCGGACCGTACGCCTACCTCGGCTCGCTCGGCGACGGCTCGATCTACCGCGCCGACCTGCGCACCGGCGAAGGCGGCATTATCTCCGCCGGGCCCGGCACGCCCTCGGTCGGCCTCAAACTCGACGACCGGGGACGCCTGTTCGTCGCCGGACGCGGCCAGGGCGCCCGCGTCGTGGACGCCCGCACCGGCGAGATCCTCGCCTCGTACGTCCTCACCACGGCGACCCCGACCTTCGCCAACGACGTGTTCCTGACCCCGCGCACGGCCTGGTTCACCGACTCCTACCGGCCCGCGCTGTACGCCCTGCCGCTCGGCCGGCGCGGCGAACTGCCGGACACGGACGACATCGTGACGCTCACCCTGAGCGGCGACTGGAGCCAGTCCCCCGGCGAGGTCGTCAACGCCAACGGCATCACCCGCACCCCCGACGGCTCCGCCCTCCTCGTCGTGCAGTCCGGCGTCGGCCGCCTGCACCGGGTGAACCCGCGCACCGGCGTCACCGAGCTCGTCGATCTCGGTGACGCGGCCCCGCTCACCAACGGCGACGGCCTGCTGCTGACCGGACGGACGCTGTACGTCGTACAGAACCGGCAGAACGCGATCGACGTGTTCAAGCTGGCCGCCGACGGCCGCAGCGGCGTCTTCCAGCGCCGGATCACCGACCCGCTCTTCGACGTGCCGACCACGGTGGCCGCCCACCAGGGCCGCCTCTACCTGCCCAACGCGCGCTTCACGACCACACCGACGCCGGAGACGACGTACGACGTGATCTCCGTGCCGGCGTGACGAGACCCGTCCCCACGGAACGGACGAGGGCGGTGCGTCCGGCGCACCGCCCTCGTCCTCACTCCTCCGGCGACTCCGACGACCCCGACGGCCCGTCGTCGTCCGTGCCGCTCGGCTTCGGCGGCTTGGGCGGCTTCGTACGGCCGCCCGGGTTGTCCCTCAGGAACGGCCCGGCCTCTCCGCTCTCCGTGGCGTGCCCGCCCGCAGACGGGCCGCCGCCGTCCCGTCTGCGCAGATACCGCTCGAACTCGCGGGCGATCGCCTCGCCCGACGCCTCCGGCAGCTCCGCGGTGTCCCGGGCCTCCTCCAGCGACTGCACATACTCGGCGACCTCGCTGTCCTCGGCGGCCAGCTGGTCCACGCCGACCTGCCAGGCGCGCGCGTCCTCGGGCAGTTCGCCCAGCGGGATGCGCACGTCGATCAGGTCCTCCAGGCGGTTGAGGAGGGCCAGCGTCGCCTTCGGGTTGGGCGGCTGCGAGACGTAGTGCGGTACGGCGGCCCACAGCGACACCGCCGGCACGCCGGCGTGCGTGCAGGCCTCCTGGAGGACGCCGACGATGCCCGTGGGGCCCTCGTACTTGGTCTCCTCCAGATCCATGCGGCGGGCCAGGTCCGTGTCGGACGTGGTGCCGCTGATCGGGACCGGACGCGTGTGCGGGGTGTCGCCGAGCAGAGCGCCCAGGATGACCACCAGCTCCACACCCAGCTCGTGCGCGAAGCCGAGCAGTTCGTTGCAGAACGAACGCCACCGCATGGACGGTTCGATACCCCGGACGAGTACGAGATCACGTGGCTTCTCGCCGCCGACGCGGACCACCGACAACCTTGTCGTCGGCCAAGTGATCTTCCTCACCCCGGCATCCATCCACACCGTGGGGCGGTTGACCTGGAAGTCGTAGTAGTCCTCGGCGTCCAGCGCCGCGAACACCTCGCCCTTCCACTCCCTGTCCAGATGCGCGACCGCGGTGGAGGCGGCGTCGCCGGCATCGTTCCAGCCCTCGAACGCGGCCACCATGACCGGGTCGATCAGCTCGGGAACCCCCTCGAGCTCGATCACCCAGCGCCTCCTTCCGACGTGCCCTCGCTTGACCACACAACCTTACGGCGTGCGGCGGGGGCGCCCGCAGCCCCCTTGCACGGGGGAGTGAACGGATCACTGCCCCGTTCGCCACCCCGGAACACCCGCTAGAGATCCGATGTCCGACGAAGGCGTGCCTAAGCGGACCGCCAGGTCACAGCGTCGACCGCAGCCACTGCTCCACGCTCGCGATGTGCACCGTGGCCCACGACCGCGCCGCCTCCGCGTCCCGGTCCCGCAGCGCCGCCAGGATCGCCCGGTGCTCGTGCAGGGTCCGGCTCACCGCGTCCTCCTGGGTCAGGCCCCGCCAGATGCGCGCCCGCGTCGTCGGCCCCGACAGACCGTCGAGGAGCGAACACAGCACCGAGTTCCCCGAGCTCTGCACGATGCCCCGGTGGAACTCCAGGTCGCAGGCGACGAGCTCCTCCACCGACGGGGCGTCGCCGAGCTTGTCCAGCTGGTTGGCCAGCGCGTCCAGTTGCTGCTCGCTGATCCGCGACGCCGCCATCGCCGTGGCGGCCGGCTCCAGAATGCGGCGCACGGCGAGGAACTCCAGCACCGTGTCGTCGCGGTGGAAGTCGACGACGAAGCTCAGCGCCTCCAGCAGCAGCTGCGGGTCCAGGCTCGTGACGTAGGTGCCGTCGCCCTGCCGTACGTCCAGGATCCGGATCAGCGACAGGGCCCGCACGGCCTCCCGTAGGGAGTTGCGGGACAGCCCGAGATCGGCGGCCAGCTCACTCTCCTTGGGGAGCCGGTCGCCGGGGCGCAGCGCGCCGGAGACGATCATGCCCTTGATCTTCTCGATCGCCTCGTCGGTGACTGCCATGGCCGCCCTCCCGGTCGTTCAGGACGCCGTGCAAGACATCCGACGTCTCAGCCCACATTATGCGGCCTGTTCAGACGAGCGCCTCCAGACCGGCGATCACCGCTTCCTCGTCCATCGTCGTCAGCACCCGGTCCCACATCAGCACGCGTCCGTCGACGACCGTGTCCCGCACGTCCGCCGAGTGCGCCGCGTACGCCAGCGTGGACCACGGATCGTGCGGCGGACGCAGATGCGGGGCGCTCAGGTCGAGCACGATCAGGTCGGCCCGCTTGCCGGCCTCCAGCGAGCCCAGCTGTGCCCCGAGCCCCAGCGCCCGCGCGCCCTCGATCGTCGCCAGGCGTACGGCACGCTCGGCGCCGACCGCCGTGGGGTCGCCGCCCGCCTTGTGCACCAGCGCCGCCTGCCGCACCGCCCCCAGCACGTCCAGGGTGTTGGAGCTGACGGCCCCGTCCGTGCCGAGCCCGACGGTCACGCCGGCGCTCAGCAGCCGGGGCACCGGCGCGATGCCGCAGCCCAGCTTCAGGTTCGACACGGGACAGTGGGCCACGGACGTGCCGGTGCGGGCCAGCGCGGCGATCTCCGGCCCGTTGAGCTCCACGGCATGGGCGAGCAGCAGGTCGGGGCCGAGCAGCCCGAGGGAGTCGAGCAGTTCCACCGGGCGTTTGCCGTACCGCACCTCGACGGTGGCGACCTCGGTCGCGTTCTCGGCGGCGTGGATGTGCAGCAGCGCCCCGAACTCCCGTGCCAGGGCGGCGATCTCGGTGAGCTGGTCGGGGGAGAGGGTGTAGGTGGAGTGCGCGAAGAGGACGGGCCGCCGGCCACCCCGCGCCGGACCGCGCGCCTCCAGGTCCCGGCGGGCCCACGCCATCCGGTCCTCGTGGGCGAGCTTGTCCGGCGGCTCCGGCACGTCCATGAAGGTGGGCCCGGTCAGCAGCCGCCAGCCCGACTCGCGGGCCGCCCGCTCGGCCGCCTCGTGGAACCAGTACATGTCCAGCGCCGACGTCACCCCGGCCCGTACGCTCTCGGCCACCGCCACCCGCACCGCGGCCGCCACGTTCTTCGGGGACAGCAGCTCGGCCTCCCACCGCAGCACCCGCTCCAGGAACCCCTGGAGCGTGACGTCGTCGGCGCGACCGCGCAGCAGGGTCATCGCGAGGTGGGTGTGGGTGTTGATCAGGCCGGGGAGGACCAGGCAGCCCGCGGCGTCGACGGACTCCGCCGCGGTGAACCGCGCACACAGTTCGGCGGCGGGCCCGACGGCGACGATCTCGCCCTCGTGGACGGCGACCGCCCCGCCGCGTACGACGGTTCCGGCGTCGTCGACCGTCAGGACGTCACCGCCGTGGACCAACAGGTCGATCACGCTCACGCCGCACTCCCCTCCGAACGGCCGGCGGCATGCTCCTCCGCCGGCAGCCGCGGCGCCTCCAGCGAGACCACCGAGCCCCGCTCCAGGCCTGCCGCGACGGCCTCCCGGTGCGGGTCGTACCCGCCTGGCGGTGAGGGGGAGTCCTCGTCAAGGAGTTCGTCGGCGCCGTCCACGACCAGCGCGCCCCCGGCGATCAGCTCTCGCGGCGAGGCCGTCACCAGCAGCGCCGAGAGCTCCCTTTCGATCGTGCTCACGCCGCGCCCTCCTCGGGACGATCCGCGCGGTACTCCTTCGCCAGCAGCCGCAGCGCCTCCAGCGACACCACCGCGCCCCGCTCCACACCGGCCGCGACGACCTCGCGGTGCGGGTCGTAGGCGCTGGTGCCCTCGTCGTCGACAAGCTCGTCCGCGTTCGCCCCGTCGATGACGAGCACGCCGTCGGCGACGATGTCCCGCAGCGAGGCGGTGACGAGGAGCGCCGACAGCTCCATCTCGATCGCCGCGAGCCCGGCACCGTCGTACGAGAACAGCGGCAGCAGCCCCGGCTGGAACGCCGCCCGGGTCCACACGATGCCCCGGTGGTGCGGGGCGCCCGCCGCACGCGCGGCCCGCTGCAGCGCGAGCACCGCCTCGGGGGCGGCGACCGCCGGGTACTCGGGCGGCAGCAACTGCTGGGTGACCCCGTCGTCCCGTACGGCCGCCTCCGCGATGACGAGGTCGCCGTCGCCGATACCCGGCCGCATCGCGCCCGCCGTACCGAACCGGAGGATGGTGTGGACCCCCGCGTCCGCCAGCTCCTGGAACATCAGGATCGCGCCCGGCCCGCCCACCCCGTGCGAGGCGACGGTGACCGGCACGCCCTTCCAACTCCCGCTGAACACGCGGTACTCGCGGTGCTGGGACACCTCTTCGGCACCGTCCAGCAGGGCGGCGACGGCGGCCGCGCGCGCCGGGTCGCCGACGACGACCGCGTGCGCCGGGAGCCCGGTGCGGGGTATGCGGGTGACGGGCAGCGGGTCCTGGGGCAGATCCTGGGTCATGAGGCGGCTCCGGAAGGGCGGATACGGCGACGGCGGCGGGCCGTCGTGAGGAACAGGGCGCCGAGCGTGACGACGTACGGCGCGGCGTCGGTCGCCTGCTGCGGCAGACCGAGGCCCTGGAAGCGGAAGCCGGCCGCCTCCGCGAGGCCGAACAGCAGGGCGGCGAGCAGGACGCCGACCGGGGCGGCGCGGCCGAGCATGACGGCGACGACGGCGATCCAGCCGCGGCCCGCGGTCATGTTCTCGGTGAACAAGGTGACGTTGCCGAGGGCGAGTTGGGCACCGGCCAGCCCGCACAGGACGCCGGAGAGCAGGATCGCCCCGTACTTGTACCCGGCCGGGCTCACCCCGAGCGTCGCCGCCGCGTCCGGGGCCTCGCCGAGCCCGCGCAGCCGCAGCCCCCACACATGCCGGGACAGCAGTACCGCGGCCACCGCGACCGCCGCCCACGACAGATATGTCAGCGGGGTGAAGCCGCCGATCAGCGGGAGCCCGGCGAGTGACGGGTCGTCAAAAGTGCCCTGGACGCCGAAGACGGTACGCAGCAGGAACCCGGTCAGGCCGACGGCCAGCAGGTTCATGGCCACGCCGAGAACGACCGCGTCCCCGCGCAGCGTCACCGCGCCCACGGCCAGGATCAGCGAGTACGCGGCCGCCGCGAGGGCCGCCGCCGGCACGCCGAGCCAGGCGCTGCCGGTGAACCAGCTGGTGGCCACCGCCGTGAAGCAGCCCATCAGCATCATGCCTTCGAGGCCGATGTTGAACACGCCCGCCCGCTCGCAGATCGCGCCGCCGAGCGCGGCCAGCAGGATCGGGGTGAGCGCGCGCAGCGCCGACATCAGCAGATCGGAGTCGAGGAACATCACACCGCCTCCTTACGGCGGCCCGGCCGGCGGCCGGGGAAGCGCAGCCGGGCCGCGAGGAACACGATCACGATCGCCTGGAGCACCTGCGTCAGCTCGCGCGGCACCTCGGTCGTCCGCTCCATCGCGAGCCCGCCGACCTGGAGGACCGCGAAGAAGAACGCGGAGACCACCGTGCCGACCGGGGCCGCCATCGCCAGCAGCGCGGCGGTGAGGCCCGTCCAGGTGTAGCCGGGAGCGGTGAGCGAGCCGTCGACGAAGCGGTACGGGAAGCTCAACACCCCGATGGCGCCCACGAGTCCGGCGAGCGCGCCGGAGACGGACATCAACTTCAGGGTCAGGCCCCGGCGTACGCCGAGAAGCGCGCGTTGAGGCCCGTCATGCGTATCTCGTACCCGACGGCGGTGCGCCGATCCGTGAACCAGTACGCGGCCGCCGCGAGGGCGACGAGCACCAGCCCGACGGTCACGGTCGAGTCGCCGAACGCGGGCAGTGCCACCCCGTCGGGCATCGCCCGGGTCTGCGGGAGGCTGGAGCCGGGCTCCTTGAGCGGGTAGCGGGCCAGGTAGGAGGCGAGCGACACCGCCGGGTAGCTCAGCAGCAGGCTGCTGACCAGCAGCGGGACGCCGAGGTGGTTCTCGCACAGGGCGGCGAGGGCCGCGTAGGCGGCGCCGGCCGCCATGCCGGAGAGAAGGGCGAGGACGACGGTCAGGGGCGCGGGCAGCGGCGAGTACAGGCCGGTCACGGCCGCGGTGATGCCGCCGAGCACCATCTGTCCGTCGCCGCCCAGGTTGATGAGCCGGGCGCGCAGCGGGATCGCCAGCGCCAGCGCCATGCCGAGCACGCTGGTGGCGGTGGTGAGGGTCGAGCCGATGCCGTCGGCGCCGAGCGCGCCGGTCAGGACCGCCTCGTAGGCCGTGAGCGGGTCCGCGCCGGTGCCGACGAGGAAGAGCGCGCCGATGACGACGCCCGCGAGCACGGAGAAGGTGACGGGGGAGCGCAGGGCTCCGGACATCCGGTCGTTCATGTCAGTCGACGGCCTCCACGGCGGCGGTGCCGCCGGCCATGGCGAGGCCCAGCGTCCGCTCGTCCGCCTCGCTCTTGTCGTACGCCGCCGTGATCCGGCCCTCGTACATCACCAGCACCCGGTCCGCGAGCCCCCGGATCTCGCTCAGCTCGGCCGAGACGAGGAGCACGGCGTGACCGGCGTCGCGGTAGGCGATCAGCTGGTCGTGGATGTTCTGGATCGCCCCGATGTCCACGCCGCGCGTCGGCTGCTCGACGAGCAACAGCGGCGCGTCATGGGCGAGTTCGCGGCCGATCAGCAGCTTCTGGAGGTTGCCGCCGGACAGCGCGGAGGCGGGCACCTCGGGGGCGGACGCCTTGATGCCGAAGCGCTCCATGAGACGCCGGGCGTGGGCGCGGACGGCCGCGGGCGGCAGCAGGCCGCGGGAGGACAGGGACGTACGGTGGTGGCCCATCGCGAGGTTGTCCGCGACCGATGCCGCCGGCGCCGTACCGACCGCGTGGCGGTCCTCGGGGACGTACGCCAGCCCCTTGAGGCGGCGTTCGGTGGCGGAGGCATGGGTGATCTCCTCGCCCTGGAGCGTCACTTGCCCGGCCGTGACCGGCCGCAGTCCGGCCAGTGCCTCGACCAGCTCGCTCTGCCCGTTGCCCGCGACGCCCGCGATACCGACGATCTCCCCGGCGCGGACGGTCAGACCGACGTCGTGCACGGCGTCGGTGGCGAGGCCGGACGCCTCCAGGACCACGTCACCCGGCGTGCCCGGCGCGTGGATACGGTCCAGTTCCACCGCGCGGCCGGTCATCGCGGCGGCGATCTCGTCGGCGGAGGTCTCCGCCGTGACCAGCCGGGCCACGACCCGGCCGTCCCGCAGGACGGTCACGCGGTCGCTGCCCTCCAGCACCTCGCGCAGCTTGTGCGTGACAAGGATCACCGTGCGGCCCTCGGCGGCCAGCGACTTGAGCACCGCGAACAGGGCGTCCGCCTCGGCCGGCGTGAGCACGGCGGTCGGCTCGTCGAGGATGAGCGTGCGGGCGCCCCGGTGCAGCAGCTTGAGGATCTCCACGCGCTGACGCACGCCGACCGGCAGGTCCCCGACCCGGGCGTCCGGATCGACGAACAGCCCATGCTCCTCGGCGAGTTCACTCACCCGGCGGCGGGCCGCGGCCCGGTCCACCAGGCCGAAGCGGCGCGGCTCGGCGGCGTACACCACGTTCTCGGCGACCGTCAGCGCGTCGAACAGCTTGAAGCTCTGGTGGACCATGCCGAGCCCGGCGGCCATGGCGTCGGACGGGCTGCCGAAGCCGTGCTCGACGGCCTGCCCGTCGATCCGGACGGTCCCGGCGTCGGCGCGCTCCATGCCGTACAGGATCGACATGAGCGTCGACTTGCCCGCGCCGTTCTCGCCCATGAGCGCGTGGATCTCACCGCGGTGGACGGTCAGGTCGACGGCGTCGTTGGCGAGCGTGCCGGGGAACCGTTTGGTGATTCCCCGGAGCTCGACGGCCGGTTCAGCTCGCGGCGGGGTCATCTACCGTCAGCTTCCCGGCCACGATCTGGTCGCGCAGCGCCTCGACCTTCTTCAGGACGTCCTTGTGGTCGGCGATCACGCACTTCGACGACTCCACACCGTCCTCAAGACCCGTCAGGCTGATGCCGCCCTCCTTCAGGCCGTACGAGACGGTCGTGCCCGTCTTTCCGGCGAGGACGGCGTCGATGCCCTTGTCCACGGCGACGTCCGTGCGCTTGATCACGTTGTCGACGACCGTGCCGGGCGCCGAGACGCACTGGTTGACGTCGACGCCGTACGCGAACGCGCCCTTGGCCTTCGCCGCCTCGAAGACGCCGTAGTTGCCGGCCGCCGCGGCCGCCATGATCTGGTCGTAGCCCTTGGAGAGCAGGGTGTTCGCCTGCTCCTTGGCACGGGCCGAGTCGTCGAAGGGGGACTGTCCGCCCACGAAGCGCGTCGAGGTCTCCGTCTTGGCGGCGACCTTCTTGGCGCCGGCCGCGAACGGGTCGCTGTAGCGCCGGAACTGGGGCGTGTCGAGGACGTCGACCGCGCCGACCTTGCCGGACTTGCTGAGCAGGCCCGCCTCGGCGCCCGCGAGGTAGACGCCCTCGTGCTCGCGGAAGACGGCGCAGCTGACGTTCTCGTACGTCTTCGTCGTGCAGGCGTCGACGATCAGGAACTGCTGCTTCGGGTTCTTCTCGGCCTGCTGGGCGACGAGGTCGGCGAACTCGAAGCCGACCAGCACGATGACGTCCGGCTGGGCCTCGACGGCGGCCTGCACGTTCTGCTGCTGGGAGGCGGTGTCCGTGGACTCGTAGACCTTCTGCGATCCGTCGTGCCGCTTCGCCGCGTCCTTGATGCCGCTGACGGCGAGCTTCAGGAACTCGTTCTGGCCGACGGCGTCCGGGGTGACAAGGGTGAAGGTCTTGCCGCTGCCGCCGCTCGCGCTGTCGGATGCCTCGTTCTTGGCAGCGGCGTTGCAGGCGGTGGCCGCGGTGACCACGAGCGCGGTGGTGGCGGCGAGTTGCAGGGTACGGCGGAGTCTGCGGGGCATCGAGGGACCTTCCGGGAAGCCTTCCGGGGAACGGCAAGGCGCGCTCGGCGGTGAACGCGTGCGGTGAGAGCGGGCGACGGGAAGAGAGGCTGAGGTGGGGGCGGTTCAGCGGGGACAGCCGTCGCCGGCGCAGCGGCCGAAGTCCAGGAAGCGGCGCTTGGTGAGCAGCACTCGTCCTCCTCGTCTCGGCCTGCGGGCTGCGCGGGTGGCTGGACTGTACACCTGATGTTCGGACATCCGCTCAACTGTCTCGAACTGTGGTTCTTCGAGGTCATGTACGGTGACGGACACCCACAGGAGCAGCAGGAGTGTCCCCTTATGTCCCAGGAAGTGCGGCCCATGGCCGAGGAATTGCGTGCCGTCCACTGGACCGGAACCAGCCTCGCGCTGATCGACCAGACCGTGCTCCCGCACCGCACCGAGACGATGGACGTCCGTGACGTGGACACCCTGGTCGACGCGATCCGGCGGCTCGTCGTGCGCGGCGCGCCCGCGATCGGCGCCGCCGGGGCCTACGGCGTCGCGCTCGCGCTGCTCCAGGGGGAGCGGGAGGGCTGGCCGGCCGACGAGGTGCGCGCGGCCGTGGCCCGAGTCCGTGAGGCCCGGCCCACCGCCGTCAACCTCATGGTGTGCGTGGACCGCGTCATGACCCGCTTCGACGAGGGCCTCGACGCCGTGCTGGAGGAGGCCGCCGCCGTCCAGCGCGAGGACGTCGAGGCCAACCGCGCCATGGGCGCCTACGGCGCCGACTGGCTGCTCGAACGCGTCGGCGCGGACCGGCCGTTGCGCGTCCTCACCCACTGCAACACCGGCGCGCTCGCCACGACCGGCTGGGGCACGGCACTCGGCGTCATCCGCGAACTGCACGCGCGCGGGCGGCTGGAGGTCGTGTACGCCGACGAGACGCGCCCGCTGCTCCAGGGATCCCGCCTGACCGCCTGGGAGCTGGTCCAGGAAGGCATCCCGCACTACGTCCAGGCCGACGGGGCCGCGGCCGGCACCATCCTGCGCGGCGAGGTCGACGCGGCGGTCGTCGGCGCCGACCGGATCGCCGCCAACGGCGACACCGCGAACAAGGTCGGCACCGTGGGCGTGGCCCTGGCCTGCGCCGACGCCGGGATCCCGTTCCTGGTGGCGGCGCCCACGACCACCGTCGACCTGGCCACGAAGACCGGCGACGACATCCACATCGAACTCCGGGGCGAGGACGAGGTGCTGGAGTGGGGCGGCCTACGGACGGCTCCGGCCGGGTCGCGCGGCCACAACCCGGCGTTCGACGTCACCCCGGGGCGCCTGGTGACGGGACTGGTGACCGAGCGGGGCGTGCTGGAAGTGGCTTCCGGCCAGCTGCCCGCTGACCACCTGAAGTAGCCGAAGAAGGGATCCCCGGCCTCGGGGATCCCTTCCCTGGTGTCAGCGCTGGGACAGCTCCAACTCCAGCAGCCACTCCACCACTTCGGTGTGGTGCCGGGCCTGGCGCGGGTTGTCGCCCCACACGTACAGCCCGTGTCCGGCCACGACCACCGCGGGCATGCGAGGATCGCGCGCGGCCTCCAGGCGGTCGCCGAGGACCTTCATGTCCTGGCTGTTGGCGATGACCGGCAGGGTCACCTCGACGTCGTGGGCGGGCTGGCCGACGCCCTTGAGCATCTCCAGGTCCTTGAAGACGATGCCGCCGGGCGCACGGCGGCCCATCGCCACGGACGCGACCGTGTGGACGTGGACCACGGCCCCGGCGCCGGTCAGCGCGGCCACACGCGCGTGCAGTTCGGCCTCGGCGGACGGCTTGCCGCCCCGCACCGCGGCGCCCTGCCCGTCGACCAGCACCACGTCCGCGGGCGTCAGTTCGCCCTTGTCGTGCCCGCTGGCCGTGACCGCGAGCCGCAGCGGGTCGCGGGACAGCACCACGGACAGGTTGCCCGAGGTGCCCCGCATCCAGCCGAAGGACGCGAACCGGGCGGACTCGGCGGCCAGCACCGCGCCCGCCTCCTCCAGGTCGAGTTGGCTGATCTCGGTGGTCACGTGCTGCTCCCGGAAGTGGTGATGGTGATCTCGTCGAACGTCCCCGCCTGCGCGTGGTCGCCGACGCCCTGCTCGTAGTACGGCTCCCCGGGCCGCCGGACACCGACCGCCCACCAGTCCGCCGCGCGGGCCGCGTCCAGCTCGCCGGGGCGGTCGGAGAGGAAGAGGAGACGGGCGGGCTCGATGCCGGTCGACTCCGCGATGCGGCGGTAGGACTCCGGCTCCTGCTTGGGGCCCGCGTTCTCGGTGTCGTACAGACCGCAGACGAGGGACGTCAGGTCGCCCTCCGGGCTGTTGCTGAACCACGCCCGCTGGGCGGCCACCGACCCCGAGGAGTAGACGTACAGCCGTACTCCCGCCGAGTGCCAGGCGCGCAGCCGCGGGAGGACGTCGTCGTAGAAGTGCGACACGAGGTCACCGCGGGCGAAGCCCTCGGACCAGATGATGCCCTGGAGGGTCTTCAGCGGGGTGGCCTTGCGGTCCTCGTCCAGCCAGGTGTTGAGGATCTTCTCGACGCGTACGGCGTCGGCGTCCGGCTCTCCCGCCAGCTCCCGCACCTGCGCGACCGCCCGCGCCACCTCAGGGTCGTCGCCGCGCCCGGTGAGCAGCGCGCCGAACCGCGAGCGCGAGTACGGGTACAGCACGTCGACGACGAACCCGGTGGCGCTGGTGGTGCCCTCGATGTCGAGCACCACGGCGTCCACGTCGAACCGCAGGTCCCGCACGCTCACGCGGCGGCCCTGTCGGCCTCGTAGCCGGCCGCGATCGTGTCGTAGTCCGGGAAGCGGGAGGCGATGGCGGAACCGGTGAAGTTGCCGATCCAGCCGTCCTCCTCGTGGAAGAAGCGGATCGCGGTGAAGGACGGCTTCGTGCCCATGTCGAACCAGTGCGTGGTGCCGCGCGGCACGCCGAGCAGGTCGCCCTTCTCGCAGAAGACGGCGTGCACCTCGCCGTTCACGTGGAGGTAGAAGATGCCGGAGCCGGAGACGAAGAAGCGGACCTCGTCATCGTCGTCGTGCGTGTGCTCCTGCAGGAACTTCTCGCGCGCGGCCTTCGCCTTCGCCGGGAACTCCGGGTCGTCGCTGGGGTGCAGGCCCAGGACGTCGACGGTGGTGAAGCCCTCCTCGGCGTTGAGCCGGTCGATCTCCGGGCCGTACGCCGCGAACACCGTGTCGCTGTCCGCGTCGAACGGCACGTCCTCGCGGATCGGCCACTGCTCGTAGCGCACGCCCAGCGGCTTCAGGGCCGCGGCGATCTCGGCGGGGTCCGAGGTGCGGCGGATCAGGGTCTGAGGTCCGGACTCGGGCCAGGTCGTCAGCAGGGTCATGGGTGCAACTCCTGGAACTGGAAGGGGAATCCGGGTACCGAGACAAGCACCCGGAGGGGGAGGTGAGGAAGGGCGCAGCGGGCGGGAAAGCCGGTCGGTGCCGGTCAGCCGCGACACATCGCGCCAGGACAGCACCGCATGCGGGGCATGCGCATCGCTGTCGCGCGAAGAGTCGTCATCAGGGCCTCACCGTGCCGGTTCGGGGTGCCGGTCCCGTGATCGTAACTCCGTCAGGACTCCGTCGAAGCGTCAACCCCGTGTGACGAAGTCGTTGTCTCACGTGCTGAGAAACCGCTTCCATCGCTTTGACGGGTGGCTGAAATCGTTCCCATGATCTCCGTATGAAGACGCTGCTGCTCGTGCGGCGGCTGTACGTGGACTTGCTCCGGTCGACCACAGCCAGCTGTCGCTGACCTCATCCGGAGCTCCCGCACGCCCGCTTTCCGCGGGCTGCCGCACTCGCCCAGCGGTGCGCCGGCCGGTGGTGGCCGCTCATCGGCGGTCGGGTGCCGCGCAAACGGCCGGCCGCGCCGCGCAACGGCCGGTGGCGCCTTCGTGTCCCAGCTCCGGGCCGAGCAACTCCGCATCCTCTCCCCGCACCTGGAGCCCCGTCATGTCCCGCGTCCGCCTTCCCCTCGCCGCGCTCTCCCTCGCCTCCGTCTCCGCCCTGCTCCTCGCGGGCTGCTCGCAGTCCACGGACGCCTCCAAGACCTCCGGCAACACCGCCGCGTCGGCCGCCGCGGCGACCGGCGCCGAGCCCGCCCCCTTCAGCAAGGGCACCGTCAAGGTGGCCCTGGTCCGGCAGAGCGGCGCCGGCGACTACTTCGAGCAGTGGGGCAACGGAGCCAAGGCACAGGCCAAGGCCCTCGGGATCGACCTGACCGTGTACGACGCCCAGGCCGACAACGCCAAGCAGGCCACCGACCTGTCCTCGGCCATCAACTCCGGCGCGCAGGCCATCATCGTCGACCACGGCTTTCCGGCCACCCTCCAGCCGGAGATCGACAAGGCCGTGAAGAAGGGCATCAAGGTCGTCGTCTACGACGTCGAGAGCGCCACCAAGGGCGTCGTCAGCACCAGGCAGAACGACGCGAGCATGGCGCAGGCCGTCCTCGACGTGATGGCGAAGGAACTCGGCAAGAACGCCGAGGTCGGCTACGTCAACGTCGCCGGATACGCCGCCCTCGACAAGCGCGACAGCGTCTGGAAGTCGACGGTCGACGCCCAGGGCTGGAAGCAGCGGTTCAAGGTCGGCAAGGTGACCGACTCCACGGCCACCGACAATGTGCCGCTGGTGTCCGCCGCGCTCACCCAGCACCCCGACGTCACCGGCATCTTCGCCCCGTACGACGAACTCGCCAAGGGCACCGTCCTCGCCGTCCAGAACAAGAAGCTCCAGGACAGGGTGAAGGTCTTCGGCGCGGACGTCTCCAACGCCGACATCCAGAACATGACCGCGGACAACAGCCCCTGGGTCGCCACCGCGGGCACCGACCCGTCGGCCGTCGGCGCCGCCGTCGTGCGTACGACCGCCCTGGAGCTGGCCGGTCAACTGGGCAAGTCCTCCGTCGAGTTCCCGGCCGTCGCCATCACCCAGGACTTCCTGCGCGAGAAGAAGATCGAGAACATGGACCAGCTGCGGGAGGCGCTGCCCGCGCTGAACCTCGCCAAGGTCAGCACCGCGGACTGGATCCCCAATGTCGCCCACTGAGCCTTCCGAACTCCTTGACCCCGCCCCCGCGGTCAGCCTCCGGGACGTCGGCAAGTCCTTCGGCGGCAAGACGGTCCTCGCCTCCGTCTCCCTCGACATCGCACCGGGCAGCGTCGTCGCGCTGCTCGGCGCGAACGGCGCAGGCAAGTCCACGCTGATCAAGATCCTGTCGGGCGTGCACGCGGACCACAGCGGGCAAGTGCGGGTCGCCGGGGAGCCCGCCGCTCTCCAGTCGCCCCTCGCCGCACGGCAGTTGGGCATCCAGACCGTGCACCAGCGCATCGGCGAGGGCATCGTGCCCGGCCTCACGGTCGCCGAGAACCTCGTCTTCGAGGAGCTGGCGCAGAGCCGCGGCAACCCCTTCCTCAACGGGAACAGGCTGCTGGCCCGCGCCCGAGAGATCCAGGCCGGCCTGGGCCTGGACTGGAGCGACTCCCTGTTGCGCCGCGACGTCACCGAACTCGGCATCTCCGACCGCCAGTTGCTCATCCTCGCGCGCGCCCTGGCCACCCGCCCCCGTCTGCTCATCCTCGACGAGCCGACGTCCGCCCTGTCCGCCGCCGAGGCCGAGCGCCTCTTCACGCTCGTCGAGAGGATGCGGGACGACGGCATCGCGGTGCTCTACGTCTCCCACCGCCTCGGCGAGATCGACGCCCTGGCCGACCGCCTGGTCGTCCTGCGGGACGGCCGTCTCACCGAGGACCAGGCCAAGCCGTTCGACTGGGACGCCGCCCTGCGCGCGATGCTGGCCCAGGCGCAGGAGGCGACGACCGCCCGCCCGGTCCGGGAAGGGGCCGAGGGCGAGGTGGCCCTGTCGCTGCGCGGCGTCCGCCTCTTCGAGGGCGGCACACCCCTGGACCTCGACCTGCGCACCGGCGAAGTCACCGGCGTCGTGGGCCTGTTGGGTGCGGGCAAGACCGAGCTGGCCCGAGGCCTGTTCGGCGCCGAGCCCTTCCTGGCGGGCGCGGTCGTGCTGGACGGCAAGGCGTACCAGCCCCGCCGCCCTGCCGACGCCATCCGCAACGGCGTCCACCTGGTGCCCGAGGACCGGCACGCGGACGCACTCGTCCCCGGCTGGTCGCTCGCCCAGAACATCTCACTGCCGTTCCTGAAGTCGCTCTCCCGGGCCGGACTCGTCCGGCGTTCCAAGGAGGACGCCCTCGGCCGCGACACCATCGCCGCCCTCGGCGTCGTCGCCCGCGACGAGCACAGCACCGTCGAGGAACTGTCCGGCGGCAACCAGCAGAAGGTCGTCGTCGGCCGCTGGCTCGCCGAAACCCCCCGCGTCCTGATCCTGGACGAACCGTTCCGAGGCGTGGACATCGGCGCTCGACGGGACATCGGCCGCCGCGCCCGCGCGCTGGCCGCCGAGGGCGCCGCGGTTCTCGTCCTCTCCGCCGACGTCGACGAGATCCTCGAGATCGCCGACCGGGTCGTGGTGCTCGCCGCCGGGGAGGTCCACCTCGACGCCCACGGCGAGGACGTGGAACGCGATCGCGTGATCCAGACGATCTCGGCGTCGGTCTGATGCCGCCCGTCGGCCGTAGGCCTCGTACGCCTCGCAGGCCCCGTATGCCCCGTACCCCTCGTAGGCCTCGTACGCCCGAAGGAAGCAGCACCCCATGACCACCCAGCAGAGCACCGAGGTCCCGGTGAAGGCGGCGATCCCGCCCGCCACCAGCACGGCCGTACGCGTCCAGAACGCCGTCATCAAGTACGGCTTCATCTTCGTCACCGTCGCGCTGTTCCTGTACTTCGCGCTGAGCGAGGGCTCCTTCCGTGAGTCGGCGACCCTCCTCGACACCCTCCGGTACGTCTCGGTCGCCGCGATCCTCGGCCTCGGCGTCACCCTCACCATGGCCGTCGGCGGAATGGACATGTCCGTCGGCGCGGTGGCGGGCCTCGGCGTCTCGGTCGCCGCCCAGACGATGGTCGTCTACAACCAGATCGGCACGATCGCGATCATCGCGGTCCTCGCGGCGGGCGCCCTCGCGGGCCTGCTCAACGCGCTCCTCATCGTCGTACTGAAGATCCCCGACATGCTCGCCACCCTCGGCACCATGTTCGTGATCCAGGGCAGCAAGCTCATCCTGGTCGACGGCCAGTCCATCACCCCCGGCATGACCCTGGACGACGGCACCACGGCCCCCGGCAGGTTCACCGACGGCTTCCTGCGCATCGACCGCGGCACGGTCCTCGGCATCCCCCTCTCCGTGCTGATCTTCGGCGGCCTGACGATCGCCGCCTGGGTCTTCCTCGCCCGCACCCGCTGGGGCCGCGTCCTGTACGCCATCGGCGCCAACCCCGAGGCCTCCCGCCTGGCGGGCATCCGCGTCGGCGCCTACCGTGCGCTCGCCTACGTCCTGTCCGGCGTCCTCGCCTCGATCGGCGGCCTGATCCTGGCGTCCCGCATCGGCCAGGGCGACGTGAGTGCCGGCACCTCGCAGCTGCTGGAGGCGGTCGCGGTGGCCCTCGTCGGCACCTCCGTCCTGGGCCGCGGCCGCCCCAACGTCTGGGGCACGGCCCTCGGCGCCGTCCTGATCGGCATCATCACCACCGGACTGACCATCAAGGGCCTGCCGTACTACACCCAGGACGTCGTCGAGGGCGCGGTCCTCATCCTCGCCCTGGTCTTCAGCTTCACCCTGTCCAAGCGCCGTACCGCATAAGGAAGTTCGAGGAGTTCCCACGATGGGCTACCGCATCCTGGAGACCGACGACATCCCCGGCTACCTGCGCGAGCGGGGCCACTGGGACGACGCCACCGACATCCGCGTGCGCGAGGTGTCGGACGGCAACATGAACCGCGTGTTCCTCGCGTCCTCGGCCGACGGCACCCGCAGCCTCGCTGTCAAGCAGGCCCTGCCCTGGGTCCGGGTCGCCGGCCCCTCCTGGCCGATGAACCCCGACCGTGCCGACGCCGAGGCCCGTGCGTACGACCAGGTGGCGAAGGTCGCCCCGGACAAGATCCCGGCGATCCACGGCTACGACCCCGAGAACTACGCCCTCGTCATGGAGGACATGTCCGACCTGGAGGTCCTGCGCACCCGCCTGAACGAGGGCGAGCCGTACGGCCCCCGCACCTCCGCCCGCATCGGCGAGTTCGTGGCCCAGCTCGCCTTCGCGACCAGCGACTTCGGCATGGAGTCGGCCGACCGCAAGGCGCTCATCGCGGCCTCGGTCAGCCCGGAGCTCTGCAAGATCACCGAGGATGTGGTCCTGTCCGAGCCGTACATCGAGCACGAGCACAACCACTGGCACGAGGGCCTGGACGACCTGGCGGCCGAGTTCCGCGCCGACGCCCGGCTGCGCACCGAGGTCGCCGACCTCCGCCACACCTTCATGACCAGCGCCCAGGCCCTTCTCCACGGTGACCTGCACACCGGCAGCGTCATGGTCGGCGAGCGCGAAGGCGCCCACGTGGTACGGGTCTTCGACCCCGAGTTCTCCTTCGTGGGACCCGTCGGCTACGACCTGGGCCTGTACTGGGCCAACGTCCTGGTGTCCGAGGAGCGGGCACGGGCGCTCGGCACGCTGTCCGACCACGCGGACCAACTCCGCCTGTCCTGGGAGGCGTTCGAGACGGAGTTCCGCCGCCTGTGGCCGACCCGCGTCGACACCTTCTTCGACGACGCCTACCTCGACCGCTTCCTGCGCCGCGTGTGGACCGAGTCCCTCGGCTACGCCGGCACGGAAATCGTCCGCCGCATCATCGGCTTCGCCCATCTGACGGACCTGACGACCCTGCCGGACCCGGTACCGGCGTCCCGGCGGGCGCTGCTGCTGGGGCGTGAACTGATCGTGCGACGCGCAGAGCTGCCGGACCCCGTCGCCGTACGGGCGGTCGTGGAGTCGCCGGCCTGAACGCACGTCAGGTGCGTGTCCGCTCCTGACAGCTGGGCACGTGAAGCCCGGCACTGACCGCAGGGCATGCGAAAGGGGCGGCTCCATCGGCGTGGAGCCGCCCCTTCCGGTGATGGCCGGCCCCGGTGCGGAAGAAACGGGGCCGCCCTCGTGCGGTCCGGCCTGGTCAGGGGAGTGGCCGGACCTGGCGCCGAGGGAGGCTCATCCGGCGAAAACCTCCCTCGACGCCTCCGAGGCTTACTTCTTGTCGAGCAGGTCCTGCACCTTCGCCCGGATATCGTCCGTGGCCAGACCACGGATCGTCAGCGTCGTACGGCGGCGCAGCACGTCGTCCTGCGTCTGCGCCCACTCGTTGTCGCGGGCGTAGACGACCTGGGCCCAGATCTCCGGGGCGTCCGGGTGGACGCGCTCGCCCAGCTCCGGGTTCTCGTTGGCGATGCGGGCGATGTCGAAGGCCAGCGAACCGTAGTGCGTCGCCAGGTGCTTCGCCGTGTCGGCCGCCATGCGCGGGCCGGGCGCCGGACGGTCGGTCAGCAGACGGTGGGCGACCGCGCGCGGGTTGGCGATGCCCGGCAGCGGCAGCTTCTTCGGCAGCGAGGCGATCGGCTCGAAGTCGTCGCCCAGCGGGTGGCCCGGCAGCGCCTGGAGCTTCTGCATGACCGTACGGCCGATGTGCCGGAAGGTGGTCCACTTGCCGCCCGCGACGGACAGCATGCCGCCCTTGCCCTCGGTCACCACGGTCTCGCGCTTGGCCTTCGCCGTGTCACCGGGGCCGCCCGGCAGCACGCGCAGACCCGCGAAGGCGTACGTGATGAGGTCGCGGTCGAGCTGCTGGTCCCGGATGGAGAACGCGGCCTCGTCCAGGATCTGGGCTATGTCCTTGTCGTTGACCGCGACGTCCGCCGGGTCGCCCTCGAACTCCTCGTCCGTGGTGCCCAGCAGGAGCATGTCCTCCCAGGGCAGGGCGAAGGTGATGCGGTACTTGTCGATCGGGGTCGCGAGCGCCGCCTTCCACGGCGAGGTCCGCTTCAGGACCAGATGCGCGCCCTTCGACAGACGGATCGACGGCGCGGCATTCGGGTCCTCCATCTTGCGCAGGTGATCGACCCACGGGCCGGTCGCGTTGAGCACCAGGCGGGCGCTCACACCGAACTCGTCGCCGGAGAGGCGGTCGCGCAGCTCCGCGCCCGTCACCCGGCCCTTGGTGAAGCGCAGGCCGGTGACCTCGGCGTGGTTGAGCACGACGGCGCCCGCCTCGACGGCCCCGCGGACCGTCATCAGCGCCATGCGCGCGTCGTTCATCTGGTCGTCGCCGTACACGGCCACGGCCTTGAGGTTCTCGGTGCGCAGCTCGGGCACGTCCTGCGCGGCCTTGGCCGGGCTCAGCAGGTGTCCCACTCCGTCACCGAACGCGGAGAGCGCGGAGTAGGCGAAGACGCCCGCCCCGAGCTTCGCGGCGCCGTGCGGCCCGCCCTTGTACACGGGGAGGTAGAACGTGAGCGGGTTCGCCAGGTGAGGTGCCACCTGGCGGGAGACCGCACGGCGCTCGAAGTGGTTCTCCGCCACCAGCTTCACCGCGCCGGTCTGCAGGTAGCGCAGACCGCCGTGGAGCAGCTTGGAGGAGGCGGACGAGGTGGCGCCGGCGAAGTCGCCGGCGTCGACCAGAGCCACCCGCAGGCCGGACTGCGCGGCGTGCCAGGCGGTGGAGATGCCCAGGATGCCGCCGCCGATCACGAGAAGGTCGTACGACGCCTTGGCGAGCTGCTCCCGGGTCTCGGCGCGGCTCGGGTTGGAGCCGGAGGCCGGGCGCGTACCGAGGGCAGGCACGGACTGCAGGGTGGACTGACTGGTCATTTCGGGTTCTTACTCCTCATCAGAGCTCGCGTCGGAGCCTTCGTCGGCTCTCGTCAGCTCTCGTCGTCCTCGAGCCAGCCCATGGTCCGCTCGACGGCCTTGAGCCAGTTCTTGTACTCACGGTCGCGGGTCTCCGCGTCCATGCGGGGGGTCCACTCGGCGGCCCGGCGCCAGTTGGCGCGCAGGTCGTCGGTGCTGTTCCAGAAGCCGACGGCGAGACCGGCGGCGTAGGCGGCACCGAGGCAGGTGGTCTCGGCGACCATGGGGCGCACCACGGGGGCGTCCAGGACGTCGGAGAGCGTCTGCATCAGCAGGTTGTTGGCGGTCATGCCGCCGTCGACCTTGAGCGCCACCAGCTCGTCGCCGGAGTCCTTGACCATGGCGTCGGCGATCTCCCGCGTCTGCCAGGCGGTGGCCTCCAGAACGGCACGCGCGAGGTGCGCCTTGGTGACGTACCGGGTGAGGCCGGCGATCACACCGCGGGCGTCGGAGCGCCAGTGCGGGGCGAACAGGCCGGAGAAGGCCGGCACGAAGTAGGCGCCGCCGTTGTCCTCGACCGAGAGCGCGAGCGTCTCGATCTCGGCGGCGGTGGAGATCAGGCCCATCTGGTCGCGCATCCACTGCACCAGGGAACCCGTGACGGCGATCGAGCCCTCGAGGGCGTAGACCGTCGGCTGGCCGCCGATCTTGTAGCCGACCGTGGTCAGCAGACCCGCGTACGAGTTGATGATCTTCTCACCGGTGTTCATCACCATGAAGGTGCCGGTGCCGTACGTCGACTTGACCTCGCCCTCGGAGAAGCAGGTCTGGCCGAACAGGGCCGCCTGCTGGTCACCGAGCGCGGAGGCGACCGGGATGCCGCCGAGCAGGTCGCCCAGCTTGCCGCCGGTGACCTCGCCGTAGACCTCGGCGGAGGAGCGGATCTCGGGCAGGATCTGCAGCGGCACGCCGATCGACTCGGCGATCTTCTCGTCCCACTCCATGGTGTGGAGGTTCATCAGCATGGTGCGGGAGGCGTTGGTGACGTCGGTGACGTGCTTGCCGCCGTCGACACCGCCGGTCAGGTTCCAGATGACCCAGGTGTCCATGGTGCCGAAGAGGATGTCGCCGGCCTCGGCGCGCTCCTTGAGGCCCTCGACGTTGTCCAGCAGCCAGCGGGCCTTGGGACCGGCGAAGTAGGAGGCGAGGGGAAGGCCGGTCTCACGGCGGAAGCGGTCCTGGCCGACATTGCGGCCGAGCTCCTTGCAGAGCGCGTCGGTGCGGGTGTCCTGCCAGACGATGGCGTTGTGGACGGGCTCACCGGTGTTCTTGTCCCACAGCACGGTGGTCTCGCGCTGGTTGGTGATGCCGATGGCCTTGATGTCGTCGCGGGTGATGCCGGCCTTCGCGATGGCTCCGGCGACGACCTCCTGGACGTTGGTCCAGATCTCGGTGGCGTTGTGCTCGACCCAGCCCGGCTTCGGGAAGATCTGCTCGTGCTCCTTCTGGTCGACGGAGACGATACGGCCGTCGCGGTCGAAGACGATGCAGCGGGACGAGGTGGTGCCCTGGTCGATGGCGGCGATGAAGGGGCCGGCGGTGTGGGCGTCGGTCACTGTGTGCTCCTGGAAGTTCCGTGGTTATGGGGCTTTACGTACGGCGCGCGCTGAGAGTTTCGGCACTCCTCACCCGAACGGGTGAAGATCGGTGCTCCTAAGCGAAGGCGACGTTGTAGATGCCTGCCGCGATGGCGCCGCCGATGAGCGGGCCGACCACCGGGATCCAGGCGTAGCCCCAGTCGGAACCGCCCTTGTTGGGCAGGGGGAGAAGGGCGTGGACAATGCGCGGACCGAGGTCACGGGCCGGGTTGATCGCGTAGCCGGTCGGACCGCCGAGGGACAGACCGATCGAGACGACCACGAGCGCGGTGATCAGGGCACCCAGGGTGCCCAGGCCCTTGCCGCTGTCGTTCAGGCCCTGGGTGAGGACCGCGAGCACCAGCACGACGGCGCCGATGATCTCAGTGAGGAGGTTCTGCACCGCGTTCCGGATCTCGGGACCGGTGGAGAAGATGCCCAGGACCGGGCCGGCGCCCTTCTCCTGGGCCTCCACGGCCTTGGCCGTCGTGGCCTGCGCGCCCGGACCGCCGACGATCTCCCTGTCGGTGAGGTGGGCGTGGAACTGGCCGTAGTAGGCGACCCAGACCAGGGCCGCACCGATCATGGCGCCGAGCAGCTGTCCGGCGAAGTACGTCGGAACGTTGCTCCAGTCGTTGTCCTTGATCGCGAGTGCGACGGTCACGGCCGGGTTCAGGTGGGCGCCGGACAGGGGCGCCGAGGTGTAGACCGCCGTGAGTACCGCGAAGCCCCACCCGAAGGTGATGGCGAGCCAGCCGGCGTTACGAGCCTTGGAGGCCTTCAGCGTGACAGCGGCGCAGACGCCGCCGCCGAGCAGGATGAGTATGGCGGTACCGATGGTCTCGCCGATGAAGATGTCGGAGCTGGACACCCGCGACTCCTTTGTCCTTCGTCCAGGGGAAGCCGAACCCCGGGTCCCTCCGGTGGTTCGCGTTGCCCTCGGGGGTGAGAGCGATGCCGGCCCTTGGCGTTGTCACACTCTAGCGCGTATTGCCGGTAGGTGTTCGACAATGCCGACCGATGGACGGGAGTCTTGCCTCGGCGTCGTATGTGCGTCAAGAGCTGTGTCGTCGAATGCGCGATCGTTGTCGGTTGTGTTGATTTATCGACATGGAGATGGAGGGGGCGGGGCATGACGAAGGCCGGAACGTCCTACGACGTCCCGGCAGCCACATTCACCCCGTGCGGGCGCTCAGAACCGCCCGGCGCCCAGGTCCCGCGACACCGCGCGGGCGCAGTCCCGTACCGCCGCGATCAGCTCGGGCCGCAGCTCGCCGTCCCGGCACAGCCGCTCCACGGCGCCCGTGATGCCCACCGACCCGACCGGCATACGGCGCCGGTCGTGGATGGGGGCGGCGACGGAGGCGACGCCCTCCCAGGTCTCCTCGACGTCGGCCGCGTACCCACGCGCGCGTGTCATGTCGAGGATGTGCTCGAATCCGTCCAGCTCGCACACGGTCCGGTCCGTGAAGGCCTTGCGGTCGGCCTCGATCGCCTCGCTGTGCGCGACCGGGTCGTACGCCGACAGGACCTTGCCCAGGGCCGTGGAGTGCAGCGGCTGCATGGCCCCGATCTCCAGCACTTGCCTGCTGTCATCGGGCCGGAAGACGTGGTGCACGATCAGCACGCCCTGCTGGTGCAGAACGCCCAGGTAGACGCTCTCCCCGCTGGAGCGGGCCAGGTCGTCCGTCCACACCAGGGCACGCGCGCGCAGCTCGTGCACGTCCAGATAGGTGGTGCCCAGGCGCAGCAGCTCGGCGCCCAGCTGGTAGCGCCCGGAGGCGTCGTCCTGCTCGACGAAGCCCTCCTGCTGGAGCGTGCGCAGGATTCCGTGGGCGGTGCCCTTGGCGAGGCCCAGCGATGAGGCGATGTCCGAGAGGCCGAGCCGCCGCTCACCGCCCGCGAGGAGCCGCAGCATCGCGGCCGCCCGTTCGAGCGACTGGATGTTCCGTGCCATCGCCGTACTGCCTCCGTCCCCTTCGAGCGTCGACCATGCGACGTCGCTGCCGCTGTTCGGCAATGTCGAACACTACTAGTCGATGCCGACCTCCCGCTAATGGTCGGTCGGCATCCGGCCGCTTCTGTTGCGTCACCCGTATCCGGGAATCGCCCCGGCCGCCATCCTCGTCCCGCCCCGTGGACGCCCTGACCATTTGGCGGCGGTCCCGGCTACCCTTGCGGCGTGCGCCCACTGCGGACGGTTCCGTGAAGGGCGCAAAGCCGACAGCCGTCGCACTCCAGGGAGCCCTTTCATGGCCTCGTTGCCACCGACCCCTTCCGCCGACAGCAGGACCCGTGTGTCCGCTCTCCGTGAGGCGCTCGCCACCCGTGTGGTGGTCGCCGACGGAGCGATGGGCACCATGTTGCAGGCCCAGGAGCCCACGCTCGAGGACTTCGAGAACCTCGAGGGCTGCAACGAGGTCCTGAACATCACCCGGCCCGACATCGTCCGCTCCGTCCACGAGGCCTACTTCGAAGCGGGCGTGGACTGCGTCGAGACCAACACCTTCGGCGCCAACCACTCGGCCATGGCCGAGTACGACATCGCCGACCGGGTCCACGAGCTGTCCGAGGCGGGCGCCCGTATCGCCCGCGAGACGGCCGACGCGTTCGGCGCCCGCGACGGCCGCCAGCGATGGGTGCTCGGCTCGATCGGCCCCGGCACGAAGCTGCCGACCCTCGGCCACATCGGCTACGGCACGCTGCGCGACGGCTTCCAGGCGAACGCCGAGGGCTTGCTCGCCGGCGGCGCGGACGCCCTGATCGTGGAGACCACCCAGGACCTCCTGCAGACGAAGTCGTCGATCCTGGGCGCCCGGCGCGCCATGGAGGCGACCGGCACCGAGGTCCCGCTGCTGGTCTCGATGGCCTTCGAGACGACCGGCACCATGCTGCTCGGCTCCGAGATCGGCGCCGCGCTGACCGCGCTGGAGCCGCTCGGCATCGACATGATCGGCCTGAACTGCTCGACCGGCCCCGCCGAGATGAGCGAGCACCTGCGCTACCTCGCCCGGCACTCCCGCACCCCGCTGCTGTGCATGCCCAACGCCGGTCTGCCGATCCTCACCAAGGACGGCGCCCACTTCCCGCTCGACCCCGAGGGCCTGGCCGACGCCCAGGAGACCTTCGTACGGGACTACGGGCTGAACCTCATCGGCGGCTGCTGCGGCACCACCCCCGAGCACCTCAGGCAGCTCGTGGAGCGCGTCCGGGAAGCCACGCCCGGCGAGCGCCGGCCGCAGCCCGAACCCGGCGCCGCCTCCCTCTACCAGACGGTCCCCTTCCGCCAGGACACCTCTTACCTGGCCATCGGCGAGCGCACCAACGCCAACGGCTCGAAGAAGTTCCGCGAGGCCATGCTGGCGGCCCGCTGGGACGACTGCGTCGAGATGGCCCGCGAGCAGATCCGCGAGGGCGCGCACATGCTCGACCTGTGCGTGGACTACGTCGGCCGCGACGGCGTCGCCGACATGGAGGAGCTCGCCGGCCGCTTCGCCACCGCCTCCACCCTGCCGATCGTCCTGGACTCCACCGAGGTCGACGTGATCCAGGCGGGCCTGGAGAAGCTCGGCGGACGCGCGGTCATCAACTCCGTCAACTACGAGGACGGCGACGGCCCCGAGTCCCGCTTCGCCAAGGTCACCAAGCTCGCCCAGGAGCACGGCGCCGCGCTGATCGCGCTGACCATCGACGAGGAGGGCCAGGCCCGCACCCCCGAGAAGAAGGTCGAGATCGCCGAGCGGCTGATCGAGGACCTGACGACGAACTGGGGCATCCTCGAGTCGGACATCCTCATCGACACCCTGACCTTCACCATCTGTACCGGCCAGGAGGAGTCCCGCAAGGACGGCATCGCCACCATCGAGGCGATCCGCGAACTCAAGCGCCGCCACCCCGACGTACAGACCACCCTGGGCCTGTCCAACATCTCCTTCGGACTCAACCCGGCCGCCCGCATCCTGCTCAACTCCGTCTTCCTCGACGAGTGCGTCAAGGCGGGCCTGGACTCGGCCATCGTCCACGCGTCGAAGATCCTGCCGATCGCCCGCTTCAGCGAGGAAGAGGTGCAGACCGCCCTCGACCTGATCTACGACCGGCGCTCCGAGGGCTACGACCCGCTGCAGAAGCTGATGGCCCTGTTCGAGGGCGCCACCGCGAAGTCCCTGAAGGCCGGCAAGGCCGAGGAGCTGGCCGCCCTCCCGCTGGAGGAGCGCCTCAAGCGCCGCATCATCGACGGCGAGCGCAACGGCCTGGAGGCCGACCTCGACGACGCCCTCCAGGAGCGCCCCGCCCTGGACATCGTCAACGCGACCCTCCTGGACGGCATGAAGGTCGTCGGCGAACTGTTCGGCTCCGGCCAGATGCAGCTGCCGTTCGTCCTGCAGTCCGCCGAGGTGATGAAGGCCGCCGTCGCCTACCTCGAACCGCACATGGAGAAGTCCGACGCCGACGGCAAGGGCACCATCGTGCTGGCCACCGTGCGCGGCGACGTGCACGACATCGGCAAGAACCTCGTGGACATCATCCTGTCCAACAACGGCTACAACGTGGTCAACCTGGGCATCAAGCAGCCCGTCTCGGCGATCCTGGAGGCCGCCGAGGAGCACCGGGCCGACGTCATCGGCATGTCCGGCCTGCTGGTGAAGTCCACGGTGATCATGAAGGAGAACCTGGAGGAGCTCAACCAGCGCGGCCTGTCGGCGAACTACCCGGTCATCCTCGGCGGCGCCGCCCTCACACGCGCGTATGTCGAGCAGGACCTGCACGAGCTCTACGAGGGCGAAGTCCGCTACGCCCGCGACGCCTTCGAGGGCCTGCGCCTGATGGACGCCCTCATCGGCGTCAAGCGCGGCGTGCCCGGCGCGAAGCTCCCCGAGCTCAAGCAGCGCCGGGTCAGGAGCGCCGCGGCCACGGCCGTACTGGACGAGCGTCCGGAGGAAGGCCACGTCCGCTCCGACGTCGCCACCGACAACCCGGTCCCCGAGCCGCCGTTCTGGGGCACCCGCGTCATCAAGGGCATCCAGCTCAAGGAGTACGCGTCCTGGCTCGACGAGGGCGCCCTCTTCAAGGGCCAGTGGGGCCTGAAGGAGGCCCGCACCGGAGACGGCCCGTCCTACCAGGAACTCGTCGAGACCGAGGGCCGCCCCCGCCTGCGCGGTCTGCTCGACCGGCTCCAGACGGAGAACCTCCTGGAAGCGGCCGTGGTCTACGGGTACTTCCCGTGCGTCTCCAAGGACGACGACCTGATCCTCCTGGACGAGCACGGCAATGAAAGCACCCGGTTCACCTTCCCGCGCCAGCGCCGCGGCCGCCGCCTGTGCCTCGCCGACTTCTTCCGCCCGCAGGAGTCGGGCGAGACGGACGTCGTGGGCCTCCAGGTGGTCACCGTCGGCTCGCGGATCGGCGAGGAGACGGCCCGGATGTTCGAGGCGAACGCCTACCGCGACTACCTCGAACTGCACGGCCTGTCCGTCCAGCTGGCCGAGGCGCTCGCCGAGTACTGGCACGCGCGCGTGCGTTCCGAGCTGGGCTTCGCCGGTGAGGACCCGGCCGACATCGAGGACATGTTCGCGCTGAAGTACCGGGGCGCCCGCTTCTCGCTGGGCTACGGTGCCTGCCCGAACCTGGAGGACCGGTCCAAGATCGCCGACCTGCTCCAGCCGGAGCGCATCGGCGTCCACCTCTCCGAGGAGTTCCAGCTCCACCCCGAGCAGTCCACGGACGCGATCGTCATCCACCACCCGGAGGCGAAGTACTTCAACGCCCGCTGAGCCGGGCTCGTCGATCAATCCAGGCGTTTCGGCAGCGAGAGTCGTACACTGGTCGGTCCACCGCAGGCCGGTTCCCTTCGTGGGAACCGGCCTGACCGCCCCTTCAAGGAGGTACGTGGATGACCAGCACGGTCCCCGCACCAGGAACTCTTACGGCCGAGGGCTCAGCCCTGCAGGCCGTGCTGCTCGACATGGACGGAACCCTGGTGGACACCGAGGGTTTCTGGTGGGACGTCGAGGTCGAGATCTTCGCCGGCCTCGGCCACACCCTCGACGACACCTGGCGCCATGTCGTGGTCGGCGGCCCCATGAGCCGCAGCGCAGGATTCCTGATCGAGGCCACCGGCGCCGACATCACCCTCGCCGAACTCACCGTGCTGCTCAACCAGGGCTTCGAGGACCGCATCGACCGCGCCCTGCCGCTGATGCCGGGGGCCGCCCGGCTGCTGGCCGAGCTGGCCGCCTACGAGATCCCCACGGCCCTGGTCTCCGCCTCGCACCGGCGCATCATCGACCGCGTGCTCACCTCGCTCGGCCCCCAGCACTTCGCGCTGACCGTCGCCGGCGACGAGGTGCCGCGCACCAAGCCGCACCCGGACCCGTACCTGTTCGCGGCGGCCGGACTCGGCGTCGACCCGGCCCGATGCGCGGTCGTCGAGGACACGGCGACCGGCGTCGCGGCGGCCGAGGCCGCGGGCTGCCATGTCGTCGCCGTACCGTCCGTGGCGCCGATCACCCCGGCCGCCCGGCGCACCGTGGTGACCTCCCTCGAAGAGGTCGATCTCGCATTTCTGCGCGGGCTGATGGCGGCCTGACAACAGAAATAGTTGCGACGTTCACCCAGCGTGCAACATCGATAGCGCGGTAATTCCGTGGAGGAATTCGAATGCGGTCCGATGGCTGAATTCCAGTGGATGCCAAGACTGTTCAGTTTGTGACGTTCGCCACTCAATAACGGGTCGACGGGTGCCCCACCGCGCGCCGCACGCCCTCTGCCGGAGGCTTCGAGCGCACCCTTGTGTCCCGATTGATGGATCGGTGCACGAATCCTTCCGGTGAAAGGTTCTCGGTGCGTCCGCGACCGGCTCCACAGCGTGATGGAACCCCAACTCCGGTGGCGGCGAACCCCCCTGCGGGCGCGGACTAACCTCGTCGCGAGAACATCGCACTTCCCCCGTGATCCGCCGCACCACCCCTGCATGCCGGGTACACGGAGTCGACAGCTGGAGAAACCCGAGCATGAACCGCAAAACTTTGGTGCTGCCGGCCGTCATCGGCCTGCTCGCGCCGGTTCTCGCCGCCTGCGGCGGAACCGACAGCGGCAGTAACGGCGACGCGATCGTCGTCGGCACCACGGACGCGTTCACTGCCTCGAAGCAGGCTCCCGCCCCGCTCGACCCCGCCTACGCCTACGACGTCGGCACCTGGAACATCCTGCGCCAGACCGTGCAGACCCTGATGATCCAGCCGCGCGGCGAGGGCGCCCCGGTGCCGGAGGCCGCCGAGAGCTGCGCCTTCACCGACAGCGGCAACGAACGCTACGCCTGCAAACTGCGCGAGGGCCTGAAGTTCGCCAACGGCGACGCCGTCACCGCGGAAGACGTGAAGTACTCCATCGACCGCGCCCGCTCCCTCAAGGCCGACAGCGGCGTCTTCGCGCTGCTGTCCACCATCGACACCGTCGAGACCCAGGGCGACCGCGAGGTGATCTTCCACCTCAAGACCGCCGACGCCACCTTCCCGTTCAAGCTGTCCACCCCGGTCGCCGGCATCGTCGACCCGGACATCTACGCCAAGGACAAGCTGCGCGACGGCTTCGAGGTCGACGGCTCCGGCCCCTACACCCTCAAGGCCGAGGTCAAGAACGACGAGCTGGTCTCTGCCGTGTTCACCAAGAACCCCGACTACAAGGGGAGTCTGAAGGTGAACAACGACAAGGTCGAACTGCGCAACTTCGCGAACGCCGACGACATGGGCACCGCCCTCGCCGAGGGCGACATCGACCTGATGACCCGCACCATGTCGCCCCAGCAGATCCAGAAGCTGTCGTCCGACTCCGACGAAAGCGTCGACCTCGTCGACATGTCCGGTCTGGAAATCCGCTACCTGGCCTTCAACACCAACGACCCGGCCGTACGCAGCAAGGCCGTCCGCCAGGCGATGGCCCAGATCATCGACCGCGGCGAACTCGTCTCCAAGGTCTACGGCTCCCAGGCCGAACCGCTGTACTCGCTGGTCCCCGCCAGCATCACCGGCCATTCCAACGCGTTCTTCAACAAGTACGGCGAACCGAGCGTGAGCAAGGCCAAGGCGCTGCTGGAGAAGGCGGGCATCACCACCCCGGTGAAGCTGACCCTGCACTACACCACCGACCACTACGGCTCGGCCACCAAGAAGGAGTTCGAGCTGCTGCAGAAGCAGCTCAACGACAGCGGCCTGTTCGACGCCGACATCCAGGGCGCCCCCTGGGCGACGTTCCGCCCCGCCGAGCAGAAGGGCGAGTACGAGGTCTACGGCATGGGCTGGTTCCCGGACTTCCCCGACGCCGACAACTACCTCGCGCCGTTCCTCGACAAGGACAACTTCCTCGGCTCGCCGTACGCCAACAGCGCCATCCGCAACACCCTCATCCCGGAGTCCCGCCGCGCGGCCGACCGACTGTCCGCCGCGGGCAGCCTGACGGACATTCAGGACATCGTCGCCAATGACGTGCCCGTCCTCCCGCTGTGGCAGGGCAAGCAGTACATCGCCGCGGGCGACGACGTCACCGGCACGGCGTATGCGCTCAACTCCTCCTCGACCCTTCAGCTGTGGGAGCTCGGCCGCGGCGTGAGCGGCTGACGTCTCCCCCTCCCCGGCGCCCAGGACCAGGGCGCGCCGGGCCGGGCCCGGGACCAGGACGAGGCCCGGGCTTCTCACAACCGACGACAAGGCACTCGTACGTGAACATGCGTAACCAGTGGCCGGTCCTGCCCGTCGTGGCAGGGCTGGCCTCCGGCCTGCTGACCGGCTGCGGAACCGAAACGGGGGGCACCGGGGGGACCGGAACCTCGGTGGTCATGGGGATGTCGGACGACGTCCTCGCCACCGACCCCGCCTCCGGCTACGACCCCGGATCCTGGCTGTTGTTCAACAACGTCTTCCAATCGCTGCTCAGCTTCCCCAAGGGCGCCACCGAACCGCAGCCCGAGGCCGCCGAGCAGTGCTCCTTCTCCGACACCGAGGCCAAGGTCTACAAGTGCACGCTGCGGGACGGACTGAAGTTCAGCAACGGTGACGCCCTCACCTCCGAGGACGTCAAGTTCTCCTTCGACCGCATGCTGAAGATCAACGACGCCGACGGCCCCGCGGTCATGTTCCCCACCCTCGACAAGGTCGAGACACCGAACGACGAGACCGTCGTCTTCCGGCTCAACACACCCGACGCCACCTTCCCCAGCAAGATCGCCTCCGGTGCCGGCTCCATCGTCGACAAGGAGCAGTACGACGCGGACGGCCTGCGCAAGGACGGCGACGCGGTCGGCTCCGGCCCGTACCAGCTGGACTCGTTCGACGACGACGAAGCCGTCTTCTCCGTCAACGAGAACTACAAGGGCACCGCCAAGGTGCAGAACTCCGGCGTCACGCTGAAGTTCTTCCACGGCGACCAGGACGCCCTGAAGAAGGCCCTCCTCGCCGGCGAGGTCGACATCGCCTACCGAGGCCTCACCGCGGGCGACATCGCCGACATCGAGAAGTCCGGCGGCGACTCCGGAGTCGAGGTCGTCGAGGGCAGCAGCGCCGAGGTCCAGCACCTGGTCTTCAACATGGACGACCCGGTCGCCGGGAAGCTCGGCGTCCGCAAGGCCATCGCCTACCTCATCGACCGCGACGCCCTCATCAAGGACGTCTACCAGGGCACGGCGAGCCCGCTGTACTCGATCATCCCGGCCGGTATCGGCGGCCACAACACGGCCTTCTTCGACACCTACGGCGCCCGCCCCTCCAAGGCCAAGGCCGCCGCCGCGCTGCAGAGCGACGGCATCACCGGCAAGGTCAAGCTGACCCTGTGGTCCACCCCGTCGCGCTACGGCCCCGCCACCGACCAGGAGTTGAAGGCGATCGCGCGGCAGCTCAACGACAGCGGCCTGTTCGACGCCGACGTACAGTCCGTCGCCTTCGACCAGTACGAGAAGGACATAGCCGCCGGCAAGTACGGCGTCTACGTGAAGGGCTGGATCCCGGACTACCCGGACGCCGACAACTTCACGGCCCCCTTCTTCGGCAAGGGCAACGTGCTGGGCAACAACTACGACAACCGCTCGATCACCGGCACGCTCATCCCGCGCACCGCCGCCGAGAGCGACCGCTCCGCGACCGACGACGAGTTCGGCCGGCTCCAGGACATCGTGGCCAAGGAACTCCCCGTCCTGCCGGTCTGGCAGGCCAAGCAGTACGCCGTCGTCCACGACGACGTCTACGGCCTGGAGTACTGCCTCGACGCCTCCACCGTCTTCCGCTTCTGGGAGCTCAGCAAGGGCTGACACACGGCCCTGACCGCCGTACACGCACGGAGGGCGCCCCTACTCGAGATCGTTCCCGAGTAGGGGCGCCCTCCGTGCCGTGACGCGAAGTCCTACTGCGCGCCGGGACGCACCAGCCCGCTCTCGTACGCGTACACCGCGGCCTGCACCCGGTCACGCAGACCCAGCTTGGTGAGCACATGACCGACATGCGTCTTCACGGTGGTCTCGCTGACGAACAGATCGGCGGCGATCTCCGCGTTGGACAGGCCACGCGCCACCAGCTTCAGCACCTCCACCTCGCGGTCGGTGAGCGTGTGCAGGGTGTCCGGCACCGGCTCGTCGCCCGACGGAAGATGCGTGGCGTACTTGTCCAGCAGCCGGCGCGTGATGCTCGGCGCCAGCATCGCCTCACCGGCGGCGACCACACGGATCGCCTGCACCAGCTCATTGGCCGGGGCATCCTTCAGCAGGAAGCCACTGGCACCCGCCTTCAACGCCTCGACCACATACTCGTCGAGATCGAACGTCGTCAGCACCAGCACCTTCGCCGGACCGTCCCGCCCGGGCCCGGTGATCTGCCGGGTCGCCTCGACACCGTCCATCCGAGGCATGCGGATGTCCATCAGCACCACGTCGGGCTGCAGGGCCCGCACCTGGTCGAGAGCTTGGAGGCCGTCACCGGCCTCGCCCACGACCGCGAGGTCCTGCTCCGCTTCCAGGATCATCCGGAAGCCGGTACGCAGCAGCGGCTGGTCGTCGACCAGTAGGACGCGGATGGCCACGTAAGTCTCCTTCGCTAGTCCGGCCCCATTCTGCCCTGCGGGCCGTCACCGGACGCGCCCGCCCTGACCGGCAACGACTGCATCTCCCGGGGGCCAACCCCCGGACCCCCGGCCGAACCTGGGTCAGTCACCCTGACCGGCAACGGATATGGCGGGGGAGTGCCCCCGAATTCCGGGCAGTGGGCCTGGTGATCGCACCAGCCGCACAGCTTCGTCGGCCGGGGACGCCAGACGCCCGTCTCCGTGGCCTGCCGGATCGCCTCCCACAGCGCCAGCAGCTTGCGCTCGACCCGCTCCAGGTCGGCGAGGACGGGGTCGTACGTCAGCACGTCACCACTGCCGAGATACACGAGCTGAAGCCGGCGGGGGATCACGTTCTTCAGGCGCCACACCACGAGCGCGTAGAACTTCATCTGGAACAGCGCACCCTCGGCGTACTCGGGCCGGGGCGCCTTGCCGGTCTTGTAGTCGACGATCCGCACCTCGCCCGTGGCCGCCACATCGACACGGTCGATGATCCCGCGCAACCGCAGCCCCGAGTCCAGCTCGGCCTCGACGAACAGCTCACGCTCGGCGGGCTCCAGCCGCGTCGGATCCTCCAGGCTGAACCAGCGCTCCACGAGCTGCTCCGCCTCACCGAGCCACCTCGCCAGCCGCTCACCCTCCGGATCGTCCTCGAACAGCTCCACCACCTCCGGCCTGCTCTCGCGCAGCCGGTCCCACTGGCCCGGGACGAGGGACTTGGCACGCGGGGCGGTCCGCTCGGCGGCCGGAGCGTCGAAGAGCCGCTCCAGCACCGCGTGCACCAGGGTGCCCTTGGTCGCCGCCGCGCTCGGCTTCTCGGGCAGCCGGTCGATCACCCGGAACCGGTACAGCAGCGGACACTGCATGAAGTCACTGGCACGGGACGGCGACAACGAGGCCGGCGGTATGGCCGGGCGCGCGGCCACGCCGACCGCAGGGGCCGCGCCCCCACCCGCATCGACCGTCGCCACCACACCGTCCGCCCCCGAAGGGGACGCCTCCGCCCCCGCTGGGTACCCGTCCGCCACGGCCCCTGTCACGGGCGCGACGTCACTGCCGCAGTCCGCCGCGGCACCCTCCGTGCTCGTCTCCATGCCCACAGACCTTACGGCCCGCCACTGACAGTGACCCGGCCGCCGCCCTCACACCCGCGTCGGCAGGGGAAACTGAGGGGTGCCGGGGCGAAGGGCGTCACCACGGCCGCATACCATCGACCCGAGACCCATCCGCCCGGCAGGCGCGGAAGACGCTTCGAACGAGGGGACACCGTGGACGAGAGCGGCGGGAGCGGGCAGCCGCGGTCCGGCACCGGCGAGTCGACCGAGCGCCGAGCAGACCGTATGACCCCGGCCACCGACCCCACACGCCCCGACCCGGCCCCGAACACCGAACAGCCCACGGGCGCCCAGCCCTTGGACACCGACCGGGACGACGCCGAACACGAAGCCACCCAGCCACCGCGCCACGCCGAGAACCGCCCACAGGACGAGACCCCGGGGCGCTCACACGACGCGGACACCCCGAGCGGCGAGGGCGACAGCGAGAACGGCGAGAAGAGCGGGAACGCCCTTGAGGGGCGGCCACAGGCGCAAGAGCTCGCGGCCGACCCCGCCCCCCGGCAGGACGCGGGCGGCCCCGCCACGGAGGACGCCTCCACGGCAGGGGCCACGAACCAGGCCTCCCACCCGAGCCCGAACGAAACCGACAGCCCCAGCGCCACCCGCCCGCCCGCCCCGGCCCCCGACGCGGGAAAGACCACCCCGCCCCAGCGCCCCAAGGACCCCCGAGGCGGCCTGCTCATGGGACGGCCCTTCGGCGTGCCCGTCTACGTCGCCCCCAGCTGGTTCCTCGTCGCCGCCCTCATCACCTGGGTGTTCGGCGGACAGCTCGACCGCGTACTGCCCGAACTCGGCGCCGCCCGCTACCTCGTCTCCCTGTTCTTCGCCGTCGCCTTCTACGCCTCCGTCCTCGTCCACGAACTCGCCCACACCGTCGCCGCCCTCCGCTTCAAACTCCCCGTCCGCCGCATCCAGCTGCAGTTCTTCGGCGGTGTCTCCGAGATCGAGAAGGAAGCCGAGACACCGGGACGGGAATTCTGGCTCGCCTTCGTCGGCCCCCTGCTCTCCCTCGCCCTCGCCGGCGTCTTCTACGCCGCCCTGCAGACCGTCGAACCCGGCACCGTACCCGGCGTCCTGCTCGCCGGTCTGATGGTCTCCAACCTCATCGTCGCCGCCTTCAACCTGCTCCCCGGCCTGCCCCTCGACGGCGGCCGCATGCTCCGCGCCGTCGTCTGGAAGATCACCGGCAAACCGATGAGCGGCACCATCGCCGCCGCATGGATCGGCCGCGCCCTCGCCGTCGCCGTCCTCGTCGGGCTCCCCCTGCTCACCCAGTCCGGCGCCCTCGGCTCCGACGCCGTCGACAACGTCGGCATGGACACCGTCATGGACGCCCTGCTCGCCGCCATCCTCGCCGCGATCATCTGGACCGGCGCCGGCAACAGCCTGCGCATGGCCCGCCTGCGCGAACACCTCCCCGAACTGCGCGCCCGCGCCCTCACCCGCCGAGCCGTCCCCGTCGAGACCGACACCCCCCTCTCCGAGGCCCTGCGCCGCGCCAACGCCGCCGGCGCCCGCGCCCTCGTCGTCGTCGACGCCGACGGCCACCCCCTCTCCCTCGTCCGCGAGGCCGCCATCGCCGGCGTCCCCGAACACCGCCGCCCCTGGGTCGCCGTCAGCGGCCTCGCCCAGGACCTGACCGACGGCATGCGCATCTCCGCCGAGCTGGCCGGGGAGGAACTCCTCGACGCCCTGCGCGCGACCCCCGCCACCGAATACCTCGTCGTCGAAGAGACCGGCGAGATCTACGGCGTCCTGTCCGCGGCGGACGTGGAGCGCGCCTTCGTGAAGGCCATGGCCAGGCCAAGCTGACCCCGGCTCTCCTAAAGCGGTCCTCCGGCTTCCCCGTGGTCGGCGACCCCCACAAACCCCGGTAGGCTGTTCACATGTCCGAACCGACCGGTGCCGCCCGCAGGCGCGGGCCCTTCAAGGTCGGGGACCAGGTTCAGCTGACCGACCCCAAGGGCCGCCACTACACGTTCACGCTCGAGGACGGGAAGAACTTCCACACCCACAAGGGTTCCTTCCCGCACGACGAACTGATCGGCGCACCCGAGGGCAGCGTTGTCCGCACCACCGGGAACGTCGCCTACCTCGCGCTGCGCCCCCTGCTCCCCGACTACGTCCTGTCCATGCCCCGCGGGGCAGCCGTCGTCTACCCGAAGGACGCGGGACAGATCCTCGCCTTCGCCGACATCTTCCCCGGCGCCCGCGTCGTCGAGGCCGGCGTCGGCTCCGGCTCGCTCAGCAGCTTCCTGCTGCGCGCCATCGGCGACCAGGGCATGCTGCACTCCTACGAGCGCCGCGAAGACTTCGCCGACATCGCCCGGCAGAACGTCGAGCGCTACTTCGGCGGCCCCCACCCCGCCTGGCAGCTCACCGTCGGCGACCTCCAGGACAACCTGAGCGACACCGACGTCGACCGCGTCATCCTCGACATGCTCGCCCCCTGGGAATGCCTCGAAGGGGTCTCCAAGGCGCTCGTCCCCGGCGGCATCGTCTGCTGCTACGTCGCCACCACCACCCAGCTCGCCCGGACCGTCGAGTCCATCCGCGAGATCGGCTGCTTCAACGAGCCGACCGCCTGGGAGACGATGATCCGCAACTGGCACATCGAGGGCCTCGCCGTCCGCCCCGACCACCGCATGATCGGCCACACCGGCTTCCTGCTCACCGCCCGCCGCCTCGCCGACGGCGTCGAGCCCCCCATGCGCCGCCGCCGCCCCGCCAAGGGCGCCTACGGCGAGGACTACGAAGGCCCCAACGCCGACGGAGGCGCCGGCCGCTGAGGCGGCCCCGTGCCGCATTCAACGCACAAGCGCTGTGGCCGAGTTCCCGGAACACCCCCGGAACTCGGCCACAGCGCCTTTGTGTTGCCGCACCACCAACACCCGACAATCCGAACGTCGTACGACACCCGCACGCCCCCTCCGCACCCCCAACCACCGGCCATCCGGCACCGGAACTCCCCACCCCGCCGTTCCCCCCGACTGTGACGTGTGGCACCATTCTGGCCACCCCCACCGGCACAGCCCTCACAGGAGACGCTCCTAGTGCAGCAATCCGCCGTCCCGGAACTGGCACACACCCACACCCGGCCGATCCACTGGCTCGCCACCGCCACAGCCCTCGCCGGCGTCGTGGCCCTCTCCTCGGTCCTGCAACCCAACTCGGCGACGGCGGCCCAGACAGCCGGACCGGAAGCGAAGAACGCCCCCGCGGCCACCACACCCCCCGACCCCGCACGCGTCGACTTCCCGCTCGAATGCGGGCCGGTGAAAGCCGTCGTGGTCAAAGAGGCAACCGGAGACCTGGACGGCGACGGCAGCCCCGAAACCGTGGCCGTCGTCCACTGCGACTCACCCATGGGCACCCCGCCCGACGGCCTCTACGTCCTCACCCACGCCACCGAAACCGCCACCCCCCGCGTCATCGCCACCCTCATCGACCCGAAGGACAGCATCACCGTCAGTGACGTCGCCGTCCGCGACGGAGCCGTCGTCACCGACCTGCTCGGCTACTCGTCAACCGACGTACCCCGCTGCTGCCCCGACGTGAAGAAGAGCGCGAAGTGGCAGTGGAAGAACGGCACGTTCGTCCGCTCGACACCCGCCGGCGCCCACAGCGTCTGACCCACGCCACCAGCGCGTGTGAGAAATCAGACAGTCGTAACACCCCGTATACGCAAGGTCACTCGGCGTCCGGACCGTACACCTCGACCTTGTCCGAAACACGACGCACATGGATGCAGTCGCCCGGACACTCCTTCGCCGAGTCCACCACATCCGTCAGAAGCGGCAACGGCACAGGCGTTGTGGCCCCCTTGGCCTGCAACAGCTCGTCCTCACCACTCTTCACATAAGCCAGACCATCGATGTCCAGCTCGAACACCTCGGGCGCGTACTGGGCGCAGATGCCGTCACCGGTACAGAGATCCTGGTCGATCCAGACCTCCAGCGCCTCACCGTCGACCCCGGCCGCCTGCTCCACGCTCATCTCTCCTGCCGTTTGCTACGCCGAGCCGCACGGGAATCCGGCCAGCTCTGACGGGTGTTGAACGCTTCGACCCTACCTCCGGCGGCTTTCCAATCATGTTCGGTGGGTATTCCCCTGGCGTGAGGGAGAGCGCAAGGGTGAAGATCGGACACACCTCGACAGTCTTTGTGATCTAGGGGTTTCAATCGACACCCACCCAGGTAGGGTCTGGAAGCGTCCAGCTCCCCTTGGAGGAGGTGAGGACCGTGGCAGCCCACGACGACGACATGAACCGCGGCATCCGCCCGGGACGCGGGTCCGACGACCCGGCCGGGCAGATTGCCTACCTTGAGCAGGAGATCGCCGTCCTGCGACGCAAGCTCGCCGACTCTCCGCGACACACGAGGATTCTCGAAGAGCGGATCGTCGAGCTGCAGACCAACCTGGCCGGCGTCTCCGCACAGAACGAGCGACTTGCCAACACGCTCCGTGAGGCCCGCGACCAGATCGTGGCCCTCAAGGAAGAAGTCGACCGGCTCGCACAGCCACCGGCCGGCTTCGGTGTCTTCCTGCAAGCCAACGACGACGGCACCGCCGACATCTTCACCGGAGGCCGCAAACTCCGCGTGAACGTCAGCCCGAGCGTCGAACTCGACGACCTCAGGCGCGGCCAGGAGCTGATGCTCAACGAAGCGCTCAACGTGGTCGAGGCCATGGAGTACGAGAGCGTCGGCGACATCGTCACCCTCAAGGAGATCCTCGAGGACGGCGAGCGCGCCCTCGTGGTCGGGCACACCGACGAGGAACGGGTGGTACGGCTCGCCGAGCCGCTGCTGGACGTCACCATCCGCCCCGGCGACGCCCTCCTGCTCGAACCCCGCTCCGGCTACGTCTACGAAGTCGTACCGAAGAGCGAGGTCGAGGAACTCGTCCTCGAAGAAGTACCCGACATCGGCTACGAGCAGATCGGCGGCCTGGGCAACCAGATCGAAATGATCCGCGACGCAGTCGAGCTCCCGTACCTCTACCCCGACCTGTTCAAGGAGCACGAACTGCGCCCACCCAAGGGCGTCCTCCTTTACGGGCCCCCCGGATGCGGCAAGACACTCATCGCCAAGGCCGTCGCCAACTCCCTGGCCAAAAAGGTCGCCGAAGTCACCGGCCAAGCCCAGGGCAAGAGCTTCTTCCTCAACATCAAGGGCCCCGAGCTCCTCAACAAATACGTCGGCGAAACCGAACGACAGATCCGCCTCGTCTTCCAGCGAGCCCGCGAAAAGGCCAGCGAGGGCACACCCGTCATCGTCTTCTTCGACGAAATGGAATCCCTCTTCCGCACCCGCGGATCCGGCGTCAGCTCAGACGTGGAAAACACCATCGTCCCCCAGCTGCTCGCCGAGATCGACGGCGTGGAAGGCCTGCAGAACGTGGTCGTCATCGGCGCCTCCAACCGCGAGGACATGATCGACCCCGCCATCCTGCGCCCCGGCCGCCTCGACGTGAAAATCAAGATCGAACGGCCCGACGCCGAAGCCGCCAAGGACATCTTCGGCAAGTACCTCACCGAGCGCCTCCCGCTCCACCCCGAGGACGTCGGCGAGCACAGCGGTGACAAGTCGACCACGGTCCAGAGCATGATCCAGACCGCCGTCGAGCAAATGTACGCAGAATCCGAGGAAAACCGCTTCCTGGAAGTCACCTACGCCAACGGCGACAAGGAAGTCCTCTACTTCAAGGACTTCAACTCCGGCGCCATGATCGAAAACATCGTGGGCCGCGCCAAGAAAATGGCGATCAAGGACTTCCTCGAACACAACCAAAAGGGCCTCCGCGTCGCCCACCTCCTCCAGGCATGCGTGGACGAGTTCAAGGAGAACGAGGACCTGCCCAACACCACCAACCCGGACGACTGGGCCCGCATCTCCGGAAAGAAGGGCGAACGGATCGTCTACATCCGCACCCTCATCACCGGAAAGCAGGGCGCAGACACCGGACGCTCCATCGACACGGTGGCAAACACCGGTCAGTACCTGTAAAAGGCAGGGCGGCTGCGGGTGCCCTCACCGGGTACCCGCAGCCCACTGCTTTCCAGGCCACGACCGGAACACGAGGCGTGCAAGGCAATGACGCAAATGATCTCCCCACCAGCGCAGAGGCGCTCTAGGCTCTTCCATACCGCCGAGTCGCGCAGTGCGGGGACGGGCACCGCACACGCAACCGAGCGCCAGCGGTATCTGCGCGACGCCCACGACCGAGGGCGCCGCCGGGCAAGGAGGGCCGCATGACCGTACGGCGAGTAATGGGCATCGAGACGGAGTACGGGATCTCCGTCCCCGGCCACCCCAACGCCAATGCCATGCTCACCTCATCCCAGATCGTCAACGCCTACGCGGCGGCGATGCACCGGGCCCGCCGGGCCCGCTGGGACTTCGAGGAGGAGAACCCGCTGCGCGACGCGCGAGGCTTCGACCTCGCCCGCGAGGCCGCCGACTCCAGCCAACTCACCGACGAGGACATCGGCCTCGCCAACGTCATCCTCACCAACGGCGCGCGACTCTACGTCGACCACGCCCACCCCGAATACAGCGCACCCGAAGTCACCAACCCACGCGACGCAGTCCTCTGGGACAAGGCCGGCGAACGCATCATGGCCGAAGCCGCCGAACGCGCCGCCCAGCTCCCCGGCGCCCAGCCCATCCACCTCTACAAGAACAACACCGACAACAAGGGCGCCTCCTACGGCACGCACGAGAACTACCTGATGAAGCGGGAAACCCCCTTCTCCGACATCGTGCGCCACCTCACGCCCTTCTTCGTCTCCCGCCAGGTCGTCACCGGAGCAGGCCGCGTCGGCATCGGCCAGGACGGCCACGAACACGGCTTCCAGCTCAGCCAGCGCGCGGACTACTTCGAGGTCGAGGTCGGCCTGGAGACCACCCTCAAGCGCCCCATCATCAACACCCGCGACGAACCGCACGCCGACGCCGAGAAATACCGCCGCCTGCACGTGATCATCGGCGACGCCAACCTCTCCGAGATCTCGACCTACCTCAAGCTGGGCACCACTGCCCTCGTCCTGTCGATGATCGAGGACAGCTTCATCGCCGTCGACCTCGCCGTCGACCAGCCCGTACGCACCCTCCACCAGGTCTCGCACGACCCGTCTCTCAAGCGCCTGATCACACTGCGTAGTGGCCGCACCCTGACGGCGGTCCAGCTCCAGATGGAGTACTACGAGCTCTCGCGCAAGTACGTGGAGGAGCGGTTCGGCGCGGACGCCGACGAACAGACCAAGGACGTCCTGTCCCGCTGGGAAGACACCCTGAACCGCCTGGAACGGGACCCCATGAGCCTGGCCGGCGAACTGGACTGGGTGGCCAAGCGAGAGCTCATGGAGGGCTACCGCCGCCGCGACAACCTCGACTGGGACGCCGCGAAGCTCCACCTCCTCGACCTCCAGTACGCCGACGTACGCCCCGAGAAGGGTCTCTACAACCGCCTGGCCGCCCGCGGCCGCATGAAGCGCCTGCTGGACGAGACAGACGTCGAGAGGGCCAAGGCCAAGCCGCCGGAGGACACACGCGCGTACTTCCGCGGCCGCTGCCTGGAGCAGTACGCCGACGACGTCGCCGCGGCCTCCTGGGACTCGGTGATCTTCGACCTGCCCGGCCGGGACTCCCTCCAGCGCGTTCCAACCCTCGAACCGCTTCGCGGAACGCGAAATCACGTCAAGGAGCTCCTGGACCGCTGCCGCACCGCGGAAGACCTGGTCAGGGTCCTGTCAGGCGGCTGAGGGTACCCGGGCGGTGTGGACCGGACGTCGGCTGGGCAGGGTGGAAAACCCGCCGTCCGGGAATCATCGAGATGGCCCCCGTACGTTGGAGAAACTGCGGGGCCGATGTCAGACCCGGCTTGTAGGGTCTGATCATCACCGATCGGCAGGAAAGCCGACCTGTCGACCATGTCGGGCGAACTGAGCGGGGTGAGGGATATGGCAACCAAGGACACCGGCGGCGGACAGCAGAAGGCCACACGTTCCACTGAGGAGGTCGAGGAGCAGGCGGCTGAGACGCAGGCTTCCGAGGACCTCAAGGAGCGGCAGGAGAAGCTGAGCGACGACGTCGACTCGGTTCTGGACGAGATTGACGATGTCCTCGAGGAGAATGCAGAGGACTTCGTCCGTAGTTTCGTTCAGAAAGGTGGCGAGTAGCCTTCGAATCGAAGGTTGCGAGGGCGTCGAATTTGGCGAACGAAGGAGCGGTGAAGCGCTGCGTGCGGTGCGGTGAGGACAAGCCGTACGCGGCCTTCGCTCGTAAACGGTCGAACCTTGGTGGCTTGCAGCGCCACTGTCGGGATTGCAGGACCAACTACCACAGCGGTGCGCAGGAAGCTGTGGTCCCGCTCAAACAGGACGTGCCCGAGGGGCACAAGCGTTGTCGAGGATGTAGCGAGGTGAAGCCGCGCAGCGAGTGGCATCGCAAGAGGAGCGCTGCCGACGGCTTGGCCAGTCGCTGCAAGGCGTGCAGAGCGGCCGCAGCGCCGGCGCAACATCTGCGGCGCAAGTACGGCATCACCGAAACCGAGCGCGACGAGATGATCGACTCCCAAATGGGGCTCTGTGCGATCTGTCTGACGGCTCCGGCCGTACATGTGGATCACTGCCACAAGACGGGTAGGGTCCGTGGCGTACTGTGCTTCAACTGCAATTCCGGCCTCGGCCTGTTGAGGGACGATCCCGAAGCGATGAACCGAGCTGCCGACTACCTGGAAGGAAACGCGTGGAAGCCAACACTCGTAGCACCGGGCGTCTACCAGCTGCCTTCCTGACGCCTGGGTCGTCCTCGTTCATGGACTTTCTCTCCGAGCATCAGCCGGAGATGCTGCCCGGCAACCGTCAACTCCCGCCCACGCAGGGCGTGATCGAGGCGCCGCACGGCACCACGATCGTGGCGGTGACGTTCCCCGGCGGCGTGGTGCTGGCCGGTGACCGTCGCGCCACCATGGGCAACTTCATCGCCCAGCGTGACATCGAGAAGGTCTTCCCGGCGGACGAGTACTCGGCCGTCGGTATCGCCGGTACCGCCGGTCTGGCCGTCGAGATGGTGAAGCTCTTCCAGTTGGAGCTGGAGCACTTCGAGAAGGTCGAGGGTGCGCAGCTGTCGCTGGAGGGCAAGGCGAACCGGTTGTCGACGATGATCCGGTCGAACCTGGGGATGGCGATGCAGGGGCTGGCGGTCGTGCCGCTCTTCGCGGGGTATGACGTCGACCGGGAGAAGGGGCGGATCTTCTCCTACGACGTGACCGGTGGTCGTTCCGAGGAGCAGGGTTACGCCGCGACCGGTTCGGGGTCGATCTTCGCCCGTGGTGCCATGAAGAAGCTCTACCGTGCTGACCTGAGCGAGGCCGAGGCCACGACGCTTGTGGTGCAGGCCCTGTATGACGCGGCTGACGACGACTCGGCGACCGGTGGTCCCGATGTCGCCCGCCGGATCTACCCGATCGTCACCGTGATCACCGAGGACGGTTTCCGCCGGCTCGGCGATGAGGAGTCGTCCGAGATCGCGCGTTCCATTCTGGAGCGGCGTCTGGAGCAGCCTGACGGCCCGCGGGCCGCGCTGCTGTAGGCGGCGGGTCGGTCTTATCAAGGTGATCCTGTGACTTCGACAGAAAGGGACGGATAACCGGTGTCGACGCCGTTCTATGTCTCACCCCAGCAGGCCATGGCCGATCGGGCGGAGTATGCCCGTAAGGGCATTGCCCGTGGTCGCAGCCTGGTCGTGCTGCAGTATGCCGATGGCATTGTCTTCGTTGGCGAGAACCCGTCCCGCGCGCTGCACAAGTTCAGCGAGATCTATGACCGGATCGGCTTCGCGGCGGCTGGTAAGTACAACGAGTACGAGAATCTGCGGATCGGTGGTGTGCGGTATGCCGATCTTCGTGGTTACACCTATGACCGTGATGACGTGACCGCCCGTGGCCTCGCCAATGTCTACGCCCAGACGCTGGGCACGATCTTCTCTTCCGCGGCCGAGAAGCCGTATGAGGTGGAGCTGGTCGTCGCCGAGGTCGGTGAGACGCCGGAGGGTGACCAGATCTATCGGTTGCCGCATGACGGTTCGATCGTGGATGAGCACGGCTCGGTCGCGGTCGGTGGCAATGCCGAGCTGATCAGCAATTTCCTTGACCAGCGGCACCAGGACGGTATGAGCCTCGCCGAGGCTTTGAAGCTGGCGGTCCAGGCGCTGTCGCGTGAGTCGAACGGTACGCAGCGGGAGATTCCGGCGGAGCGGCTGGAGGTCGCGGTGCTGGACCGTACGCGTCCGCAGTCGCGGAAGTTCAAGCGCATTGTCGGTCGTCAGCTGGCCCGGCTGCTGGAGGTGGGTGGAGCGTCCACCGAGGCCGAGAGTGCCGATGGTGCGGAGGACTCCGAGGATTCCGGCGGTTCCGAGGAGTAGCGCCGATCTCATTCGTCGGCCTCACTCGCCGACCTCGTTTTGTCCGTACTGTGCCCCGGCCGCCCGCTCGGCCGGGGCACAGGGCGTTCAGGGGGTGCTGGGCGGCGCTGTGGAGCCTCGTACGACGAGGTGGACCGGGATGTCTCCGGCGTCGGGCTCGCGGCCTTCCAGGACTGCCAGGAGGGCTTGCATGCCGCGTTCTCCGAACAGTTCGGCATCCAGTCGGACCGTGGTCAGTTCCGGGTCGATGGCGGTGGCGAGGGCGAGGTCGTCGAGGCCGGTGACGGAGATGTCGTCGGGGATGCGCAGGTCGAGGCGGCGTGCGGCTTTGTAGGCGCCGGCGGCGAGTTTGTCGTCGTCGCAGACGATGGCGGTGGGGCGGGGGCCTTTGGCGGAGAGTGCGGTTTCGGCTGCGGTGCGGGCGCCTTCGATGGAGATGGGGGCGCGGATCGTGAGCAGTGATGTGCCGGGTACTTCGCCGATTCGTGTGGCGAGTTCCCGTGCGCGGATGTCGAAGGTCCAGGAGGGGACGTCGGCGGCGAGGTGCAGGATGCGGCGGTGGCCGAGGGTGAGCAGGTGTTCGGCCACTTGGCGGATGCCGTCCACGATGTCGAGGTTCACCGTGGCGGCGCCCAGGCTGCCCTCCGGGTCGCTGTCCAGCATGACGAGGGGGAGCTGGTCGCCGCGGATGGCGGTGAGGGCGTCGGCGGCCATGGAGGAGGCGATGACGCCGTCGAGGGCGGCTTGGGCGGAGGCGAAGGGGTCGCGGGCGGGGCCGATGCCTTCGGGGGAGGGGTAGAGGACGACGCCGAAGCCGTTCTGGGCGGCGATGCGGGCGGCGCCGGTGTAGACGCCGGCGAAGAATTCGGTGGTGAGGGCGGGGACGACGAGGAGGACGGTTCGGGTGTGGCCGAGGCGGAGGTTGCGGGCGGCGAGGTTGGGTCGGTAGCCGAGGTCGCGGGCGGCTGTGCGGACGCGTTCGGCTGTGGTTTCGGAGACGCGGCCGCGCCATTTGTCGCCGAGTACGAGGGAGACCGCGGCTTGGGAGACGCCTGCGGCCTGGGCGACGTCTCGGCTGGTGGGGCGGGTGCTGCCGTGTGCCACCGTTCGCCTGCTTCCCTTCTCGTGGTCGTTTGCCCGGGGGCGGTTCGGCCCTGTGGCCGGCTGTTGGCCTTCTGGACTCGTGAACAGCGCTCATGGTACGTATGACGGGAGACGTTATACGTAAAACTTGAGCCAGTGGAGGGCGGCGCGGCTGATGACCGGCGCATATGTGGAGATCCTCAGGGCGAGGCATGCCGCCCGGCTGCTGGCCGGCACGCTCACGGGGCGGCTGCCGAACGCCGTGGCGGCGATCGCGATCGTGTTGTTCGTGCGGGAGGAGGGCGGCTCGTACAGCCTGGCCGGGGGTCTGGCGGCGGTGTACGGGGTCGCGAACGCCGTGGGGCAGCCGGTGCTGGGCCGGCTGGTGGATCTGTACGGGCAGCCGCGGGTGCAGTTGCCCGCGGCGGTCGCCTCGGCCCTGGCGATGGCCGGGTTCGCCTTCGTGGGGATCGGGCCGCTGCGGCTCGCGTACGCCGCGGTGGCGGCCGCCGGGCTGTTCACGCCGCCTTTGGAGGGTGGTCTGCGGGCGCTGTGGTCGTCGGTCCTCCATCGGGAGGATCAGCTGCACACGGCGTATGCCATGGACGCGGTGGCGCAGGAAGTCATGTTCACCGTCGGACCGTTGTTGCTGACGCTGGGTGCGTCGGTGTGGTCGGCGCAGGCGGCGCTGCTGCTGCTGAACGTGGTCGGGGTGCTGGGTGCTCTCTCGGTGGTGGTGTCGCCGCCTTCGCGTGCGTGGCGTTCGGAGCCGCGTGAGGCGCACTGGCTGGGGGCGTTGCGTTCCCGGGGGCTTCTCGCGCTGCTCGCCTCGTTCCTGTTCATCGGGATGGCGCTCGGTTCGATCGCGGTCGCGGCCGTCTCGTATGCGGACGACCATGGTGGTGACACGGTGTACGGCTGGCTGATGGCAGGTCTCGGGCTGGGGGCGCTGATCGGTGGCGTGGTGTACGGGGCGCGGCAGTGGGCCGGTGAGCCGGCGCGGCGACTGCGGTTGCTGGTGGCGCTTCTGGCGGTGTGTTACCTGCCGCTGATGCTGATGCCGGGTGCGGTCGTGATGACGCTGCTGGCCGTGCTGGCGGGGGTGTTCCTCGCGCCGTGCATCGCCTGTGCGTTCGTGCTGGTCGACCGGCATGCGCCGCGGGGCACGGTCACTGAGGCGTTCTCCTGGCTGGTGACGACGTTCACGGTGGGTGCGTCGGTGGGAACGGGTGTGGCGGGGCCGGTCGTCGAGGCGGGCGGGGCGCTGTGGGGGTTTGCCGTGCCGGGGGCCGCTGGGGCCGTGTCGTTGCTGGTCCTGCTGGCCACGGGGCGGGTCCTCGCAGCTCCTGTGAGGGGTGCGGTGGTTGCGGCTTCATCGGAAAATGATCCAAACCGTGCCGTCGAACCCCGTTTCAGCTCGGGGGATCGGGCGTAATGTTCAGTCATGGACCGCCGCATTTTCGGGCTGGAGAACGAGTACGGCGTCACGTGCACGTTCAGGGGACAGCGCCGCCTGTCGCCTGACGAGGTGGCGCGGTACCTCTTCCGCCGTGTCGTGTCATGGGGCCGCAGCAGCAATGTCTTTCTGCGAAACGGCGCCCGCCTGTATCTCGACGTGGGTTCACATCCGGAATACGCGACACCCGAATGTGACAACGTGACCGAACTGGTCACCCACGACAAAGCAGGCGAGCGCATTCTCGAAGGACTCCTGGTGGACGCCGAACGACGCCTGCACGAGGAAGGAATCGCGGGCGACGTCTACCTCTTCAAGAACAACACCGACTCGGCGGGCAACTCCTACGGCTGCCACGAGAACTATCTGGTGGCCCGGCACGGGGAGTTCTCCCGGCTCGCGGACATCCTCATCCCGTTCCTTGTCACGCGCCAGCTGCTGTGCGGTGCGGGCAAGGTGCTACAGACTCCGCGTGGCGCGGTGTACTGCGTCAGTCAGCGGGCGGAGCACATCTGGGAGGGCGTCTCCTCGGCGACGACCCGTTCCCGGCCGATCATCAACACGCGTGACGAGCCGCACGCGGATGCCGAGCGCTACCGGCGTCTGCATGTCATCGTGGGCGACTCGAACATGTCCGAGACGACCATGCTGCTCAAGGTCGGCGCCACCGACCTGGTGCTGCGCATGATCGAGGCGGGCACGGTGATGCGCGACCTGACCCTGGAGAACCCGATCCGGGCGATCCGTGAGGTCAGCCATGACATCACGGGCCGTCGCAAGGTGCGTCTGGCCAGTGGCCGGGAGGCCTCCGCGCTGGAGGTGCAGCGCGAGTACTACGAGAAGGCCGTGGACTTCTGCGAGCGCCGGGGCATCCGCACCGGCACCGTGGAGCAGGTCCTGGAGCTGTGGGGCCGCACGCTGGACGCGATCGAGGCCGAGGACCTCGACCGGATCGGCACCGAGATCGACTGGGTGATGAAGTACAAGCTCATCGAGCGGTACCGGGCCAAGCACAACATGACCATGTCGCATCCGCGGGTCGCTCAGATAGACCTCGCCTACCACGACATCCACCGCCGTCGTGGCCTGTACTACCTGCTGGAGAAGAAGGGTCAAGCCGCGCGTATCTGCAACGACTTGAAGATCTTCGAAGGCAAGTCGGTTCCGCCGCAGACCACTCGGGCCCGGCTGCGCGGTGACTTCATCCGCAGGGCTCAGGAACAGCGCCGGGACTTCACCGTGGACTGGGTGCATCTCAAGCTCAACGACCAGGCGCAGCGCACGGTGTTGTGCAAGGACCCGTTCCGTTCCGTGGACGACCGGGTGGAGAAACTGATCGCCGGTATGTGAGCCGGTGGGTGAGCATCGGGTTCCGGGACAATTTCGGAACGCAACACGGGCGCCGTACGTTTACCGTACGGCGCCCTTCTCACGCCGTAGAGTTGCGCGCACGCCATCCACAAGATCGACGATTACGAGGCCCCCACCGTGCGCCGACGCTCACTTCTCATCGCCGTACCCGCAGGACTGGTCACGCTCGCCGGATGCGGCGACGACGACGGGGCCGACTCGGCCGAGGGGAACGCCAGTGCGTCGCCCTCGACTCCTGAGGCGTCGGCCGCTCCGTCGCCGAAGATCGTGGAGGGTCCGCTGCCGGCGATCACCGCGGGCACGAAGTTCGGTGAGAAGCCGACGGTCGCCAAGGGCAGCGGCGAGCCGTCGAAGGATCTCGCGGTGAAGACGGTCATCGCGGGCGGCGGCAAGGTGGTGGCCGAGAACGACTACCTCCAGGCCCATTACCTCGGTCAGATCTGGAACACCGGGAAGGTCTTCGCGAACTCCTACGACGCCAAGACGGCGGCGCTCGTCCCGCTCGCCAAGGGCCAGATCTACGAAGGCTGGCGGTACGGGCTGACCGGTAAGAAGGTCGGCAGCCGTGTTCAGCTGGCCGTTCCTCCGACGTGGGGCTATGGCAAGGAGGGCAACGAGCAGGCCGGGGTCAAGGGCACCGACACGCTGGTGTTCGTGCTCGACATCCAGGACACGTTCAACACCAAGAGCTCCGCCAAGGGCAGCGAGGTCGCCCAGGACAACATCGACCTGCCCAAGGCAGGCGCCAACACCGATGGCAAGGCGCCGTCCCTGGAGATCCCCAAGACGGACCCGCCGAAGAAGCTCGTCGCCAACTACGTGATCGAGGGCGACGGCGACGAGGTCGGCGCGGACAACACGGTGCTGGTGCAGTACAAGGGCGTGCAGTGGGACACCGGCAAGGAGTTCGACTCGACGTACGCCAACAAGCAGCTGGTGTCGTTCTCGCTGCAGCAGGTCGTCAAGGGCTGGTCGCAGGGTCTGACCGGCAAGAAGGTGGGCAGCCGGGTGCTGATCGTGATCCCGCCGGACCTGGGCTACGGCGACAACCCGCCGCAGGGCAGCGGCATCGCCAAGGGAGCCACGCTGGTGTTCACGGTGGACATCCTGGCGAAGATGTGAGGTCGCCCGGGGTGATGAAAGACTGGGGCCGTTGCCTTTCCACAACAAGCATGGAGCGTAAGACGTGAGCATCGACAAGCCCGAGATCGACTTCCCGGGCGGCGAGCCCCCGGCGGACCTCGAGATCAAGGACATCTGGGAGGGCGACGGCGCGGTTGCGCAGGCGGGCCAGACCGTCACCGTCCACTACGTGGGTGTCGCTTTCAGCACGGGTGAGGAGTTCGACGCCAGCTGGAACCGTGGCACGCCGTTCCGCTTCCCGCTGGGTGGCGGCCGTGTCATCAAGGGCTGGGACCAGGGCGTGCAGGGCATGAAGGTCGGCGGCCGCCGCCAGCTGACCATTCCGGCCCACCTCGCCTACGGCAACCAGAGCCCCACCCCGGCGATCAAGCCCGGTGAGACCCTGATCTTCGTGGTCGACCTGCTCGGTGTCTGATCGTCGCGTGTGACGGTCGTTTCTGATCGGCGTACGGCTGATCGGTATACGACCGGACCCGACTTCCTGGGGCCCATGCCTGTCCGGGCATGGGCCCTCGGCTTTTGCCACGCCACCATGGGGCGGTACGGTCATCGTCCGTAAGCACCATAGGGAAGGCGAAGGGCGTCGATGGCCATTGCCAAGGCCGAGCGGCTCATGAACCTGGCGCTGTGTCTGCTCGGGACGCGGCGGCCGCTGAGCAAGCGCGAGCTGCGTGAGTCCATCGAGGCCTATCTGGAAGCCGGCTCCGACGACTCCTTCAACCGGATGTTCGAGCGCGACAAGGACGACCTGCGCGAACTCGGCCTGGTCATCGAGACCGTGGAGAACCTCGACGGCGAGGTCGGCTATCTCGCCCGCCGCGACAGCAACCGTCTGCCGCCCATCACCCTGGACGCCGAGGAGGCCGCCGCCCTGGGCCTGGCGGCCAAGGTGTGGCAGCAGGCCCGGCTCGCGGGCGCGGCCAGCGGAGCCCTGCAGAAGCTGCGCGCGGCCGGGATGCCGGAGGACGTCGACCCGTACGAGGCGCACGGCGCCCTGGAGCCCCGTATTCCGGTGCATGAGGCGGCCTTCGAGCCGCTGATGCTGGCGTGCCGTGATCGCCGCCCGGTCGTCTTCGAGTACCGCAAGGCCACCGCCGCCCGCCCCGAGCCCCGGCATGTCGAGCCGTGGGCGCTGGAGTGCTGGCGCGGCCACTGGTATCTCGCGGGCTGGGACCGCGACCGTGGCGCCGAGCGGGTTTTCCGGCTGTCCAGGATCACTGGCAAGGTGCGCAGCCGCGGTGGCCGTTTCACGGCCGAGGTCCCGGACGTCGTCACCGTTCGGGAGACCGTGGCGAGCTGGGCGGGGGAGACCGCCGACCGCTCCGCGTTGATCCGGCTGCGGACGGGCGCCGGGTACCCCCTTCGGGCGAAGGCCACCTCGGTGCGGGAACTCGGCGACGGCTGGGACGAGTTGGAGATTCCGTACGGCCACGGGCTGGATGCCTGGCTGGTGGAGTTCGGGCCGGACGTGGTGGTCCTGGAGCCGGCCGAGCTGCGGGCCGACGTGGTGGACCGGCTGCGTGCCGTGGCCAAGGGCTGAGGGGGAGCGGAGCAAGACAGTGGCAGGCAAACCGGTACGGCCCGTCAACGCCATCGACCAGACCCGGCGGATGCTCTCCCTGGTGACGTATCTGAGGGAGCGCCCCGGCGCCCGTGTCGAGGACGTCGCGCGCGCCTTCGGCATCTCCGAGGACGAGCTGGTCTCCGACCTCGATGTGCTGCCCATGTGCGGCACCAGCTTCCGCGGCGGTGACCTGCTCGACATCGACACCGACGGCGAGCGCATCTGGTGGCACAACCCCGACGACGTCGCCGAGCCGCTGCGGATCGCCGCCGACGAGGCGACCGCGCTGCTGGTGGCCGCCCGGGCCGTGTCCACGCTGCCGGGGCTGCGCGAGAGCGACCGGCAGGCGCTGCTGCGGGCGACCGCCAAGGTGGAGGCCGCGTCCGGGGAGGCGGCCGGCGCCAGCTCCCGGCTGTCGGTGACCTTCGAGTCCGAGGGCGGTGTCTTCGCCGACGTCGACCGTGCGATCTCCGAGCGGCGCCGGCTGTGGATCCGCTACTACTCGCCGGCCCGCGACGAGGTCACCGAGCGCGAGATCGACCCGATCCGCCTGGTCAGCGTCGGCCACACCTACGTCGAGGCCTGGTGCCGTCGTTCCGAGGCGCGGCGCACCTTCCGCCTCGACCGGGTCGCCGAGATCAAGATCCTGGACGAGCCGTCGGCGCCGCCGGAGATCGAGCTGCGTGATCTGTCGGAGGGGCTGGTGCAGCCCGCCGCGGAGGATCCGGAGGTCGTCGTCGAGGTCGGTCCGGGCGGACGCTGGGTCGCCGAGTACTACCCGCACGACAGCGCGGATGAGCTTGCGGACGGCGGTCTGCGTATCACCCTGCGCACCCCCGACCCGGCGTCGCTGCGGCGCCTGGCGCTACGGCTGGGGCGTGACGGCCGTATCGTCTCGCCGCCCGAGCTGGCCGACAGCGCCCGGCAGGCGGCCCGCGAGGCGCTGGCGGCGTACGACGGGGTCGAGGTGCAGAGCGTTCACGGGCCGCACCGGGTTCACGACGGGCAGTAGGACATGCGGTTCGGCGGGCGGCGCGACCGGCAGTGCGACGACAGGCAGGAGTGAGCCGCAGGGCTGGAGCGCCCCGAAGGCGAGCGACCAAAGAGAAGGGGAGCCAGGGCTTTGAGCGAGTCGGCGACGTCTGGTGCGGTGGGAATGACGGTGGCTTCCGCGTTCGCCGGGATGAGAAGCGTGACTCCGGTGGTGTTCAGAGCGGGCTGCCCGGACTGCCGGGGCAGCTTCGAGCTCGCCGCGAGCGCCCTGCGTCTCGCCATCGGCGCGAGCAGCCGTACGACCTTCTACTCCTTCACCTGCCCCGACTGCGGCGCCTCCGTGCGCAAGCCGGCCGGTGAGCGGATCGTCGAGCTGCTGACGGGCGGCGGGGTCAGCACCCTGCGGCTGCACTCCGCGCTGTAGGACGGTCTAGGCTCGGCGTCATGTTCTGGCCGATGTTCGCGGTAGCTGTGGGTTTTCTGGGTCTCGCCGTACTCGGCGTGCTCGCCGTCCGGGTCTTCCTGGAGGCGCGGCGCCTCGGCAGGCAGGTCACGGACTCGGCGCGGCGTATCAGCAGGGCGGCCGAGGATCTGGAGCGGGCGAGCGTGAGCGCGGCCCGGGCTGTGGACTCGCTTTAGTCCGGCAAAGTATTGGGTGTGAGTCCTGCGTCGCATGCGTTTTGGGCCACTTCGCCCTGTCAACTTGACGGTTCGGACAGGTACGCTGCTGGTCGCGGTTCGGAGAACGAGGCCCGGTCCGCGGACAGGGAGTACGCACGGGGATTGCCTGACGTTTACCCCTGAGCGTTACGATCGCTGACAACACGATCGTTCGGACACTTGTCCGACCGGCCGGACAGCATCCACCCCAAGCCGCCTCGGTGAGAAGGTAAAGACTTATGTTCGGAAAGCTCGGAGCCCCCGAGATCATTCTCATTCTCGTCGTCATCATCCTGCTGTTCGGCGCGAAGAAGCTTCCGGACATGGCGCGCTCGCTGGGCAAGTCCGCCCGGATCCTGAAGAGCGAGGCCAAGGCGATGAAGGACGAGGGCAAGTCCCCCGCCCCGGCCGACCCGCCGAACAACAACACCAACGACGAGCAGCCCCCTGCTCAGCGCGTCATCCAGGCCGCCCCCGGCGACGTGACCAGCTCGCGCCCGGTCAGCGAGCCGACGGACACCACCAAGCGATGACGCAGGGCCGGACGCCTCCGGCCTGAGCACGAGATGAGGACGTGGGTTGCTCAAGTCTGCCCGCAACAAGGAGAAGGATCCCGAGGGGCGGATGCCCCTCGCGGAGCACCTGCGCGAGCTCCGTAACCGGCTGGTCAAGAGCCTGTTGGCGATCCTCGTCACGACGATCGTGGCGGCCCTCTTCTACAAGGACATCATTCAGTTCTTCACGGATCCCATCCTCCAGGCGGTGGGATGCAACCACAGCTTCGCCGAGCTGGCCAACGACACGAGTGAGAACAAGTGCGCACGCATCGTGCAGAACGGTCTGCTGAGCCCGTTCACGCTCGCGCTCACGGTCTCCCTGTCATCGGGAGTCGTACTGGCCGCCCCGGTGTGGCTCTACCAGCTCTGGGGATTCGTCGCCCCGGGCCTGCACCGGCACGAGAAGAAGTACAGCCTCGCCTTCGTGGGCGCGGGTTTCCCGCTGTTCCTCATGGGCGCCTACTTCGCGTACTGGTCGCTGCCCAAGATGGCGTCGGTGATGCTCGAGTTCTCGATCATCGGCAGTGACAACCAGCTGCCCCTCGACGATCTCCTGCAGCTGATCATGCGGATGATCGTCGTCTTCGGCCTCTCCTTCGAGCTTCCGCTGCTGCTGGTGATGCTGAACTTCGGCGGCGTGCTGTCCGGCAAGAAGATGGCCGGCTGGTGGCGCGGCATGATCATGGGCATCACGGTCTTCGCTGCGATCGCCACGCCCAGCACCGACCCGATCTCGATGCTGGCGCTCGCGGGTCCCATCTGGATCCTGTACTTCGGCGCGACGGCCATCGCTCTGGTCAATGACAAGCGCCGTGCCCGTCGTGACGCGGAGGGACCGGCCGACGACGAGGCCTCCGACCTGGACCTGACCCCCGAGGACATCGGCGAGGTCGAGGCCGTCACCGCGAGCCGGGCGCTGCCCGAGCAGGCCAGCACCGACCGGGTCAACGGATACGACGACGTCACCTGAGAGGCGACGCGCAAGATCCCTGAGGGGCGGTTCCCAGGGATGCGAGGGACAGTGCGGCCGGGGCGCCTGCGGGGCGCACCCGGCCGCTTCCGCTTCGCGGCCGTGAGCTGCGCGGATCCCGGGTTTGCGACGGGTGGATCCGGATAATGATCGTCCTGTTGTCAGTGGGGCCCGGTACGCTCGAAAGCACGATGACAGAGGACCTCTCACCGGCCGAGCGGTATGCGGCAGCACGCAAGCGCGCTGCCGAGCAGGCCACCGCGCTCGCCTCCTTCCGCGAGATGTACGACTTCGGCCTCGACCCCTTCCAGATCGAGGCCTGCCAGGCGCTCGAGGCGGGGAAGGGCGTCCTGGTGGCCGCGCCCACCGGCTCCGGCAAGACGATCGTGGGCGAGTTCGCCGTCCACCTCGCCCTGATGCAGGGCAAGAAATGCTTCTACACGACGCCCATCAAGGCGTTGTCGAACCAGAAGTACGCGGACCTGTGCCGCCGTTACGGCGATGGCATGGTCGGTCTGCTCACCGGCGACAACAGCATCAATCCCGACGCCGCCGTGGTCGTGATGACCACCGAGGTGCTGCGGAACATGCTGTACGCCGGGTCGCAGACCCTCCTCGGCCTCGGCTATGTGGTCATGGACGAGGTGCACTACCTCTCCGACCGCTTCCGCGGCGCCGTATGGGAAGAAGTGATCATTCACCTCCCCGAGTCGGTCACCCTCGTGTCGCTCTCGGCGACCGTGTCCAACGCCGAGGAGTTCGGCGACTGGCTCGACACCGTCCGCGGCGACACCGAGGTGATCGTCTCCGAGCACCGGCCCGTGCCGCTGTTCCAGCACGTGCTGGCCGGACGCCGGATGTACGACCTGTTCGAGGAGGGCGAGGGCCACAAGAAGGCCGTCAATCCCGACCTGACGCGCCTGGCCCGGATGGAGGCCCAGCGCCCCTCCTACCAGGACCGCAGACGCGGGCGTGCGATGCGCGAGGCCGACCGGGAGCGGGAGCGCAGACAGCGGTCCCGGGTGTGGACGCCGGGGCGTCCCGAGGTCATCGAGCGGCTCGACGCCGAGGGCCTGCTGCCCGCCATCACCTTCATCTTCAGCCGGGCCGCCTGCGAGGCCGCCGTACAGCAGTGCCTGTACGCGGGGCTGAGGCTGAACGACGAGGAGGCGCGGGAAAAGGTGCGTGCCCTCGTCGAGGAGCGCACCGCCGCCATCCCGACCGAGGACCTGCACGTCCTCGGCTACTACGAGTGGCTGGAAGGCCTGGAGCGCGGTATAGCCGCCCACCACGCGGGCATGCTGCCGACGTTCAAGGAGGTCGTCGAGGAGTTGTTCGTGCGCGGCCTGGTGAAGGCCGTGTTCGCCACCGAGACGCTGGCGCTGGGCATCAACATGCCTGCCCGGTCGGTGGTGTTGGAGAAGCTCGTCAAGTGGAACGGCGAGCAGCATGCCGACATCACGCCGGGCGAGTACACCCAGTTGACCGGTCGCGCCGGGCGGCGCGGGATCGACGTCGAGGGCCACGCGGTGGTGCTGTGGCAGCGCGGCATGAGCCCCGACCACCTCGCGGGGCTGGCCGGCACGCGCACGTATCCGCTGCGGTCCAGCTTCAAGCCGTCGTACAACATGGCGGTCAACCTGGTCGAGCAGTTCGGGCGGCACCGCTCGCGCGAGCTGCTGGAGACGTCCTTCGCGCAGTTCCAGGCCGACAAGTCGGTCGTCGGGATCTCACGGCAGGTGCAGCGCAACGAGGAAGGGCTCGAAGGCTACAAGGAGTCCATGACCTGCCACCTCGGGGACTTCGAGGAGTACGCGCGCCTGCGCCGCGAACTCAAGGACCGCGAGAACGAGTTGGCCAAGCAGGGCGCGGCACAGCGGCGTGCGGAGGCCGCCGTCGCGCTGGAGAAGCTCAAGCCGGGCGACGTCATCCATGTGCCGACGGGCAAGTACGCCGGTCTCGCGCTGGTGCTGGACCCCGGGCTGCCCGCCGGGCGGTCCAACGGCCACCGCGGCTTCGAGCACCACGACGGCCCGCGCCCGCTCGTCCTGACCGCCGAACGGCAGGTCAAGCGGCTGGCGTCGATGGACTTCCCGGTGCCCGTCGAGGCGCTGGAGCGGATGCGGATCCCGAAGTCCTTCAACCCGCGCTCCCCGCAGTCCCGTCGGGACCTCGCCTCCGCGCTGCGCACCAAGGCCGGGCACATTCCGCCCGACCGGCACCGCAAGCGGCGCTCCCAGGCGGCCGACGACCGCGAGATCGAGCGGCTGCGCAAGGCTCTGCGCGCGCACCCCTGCCACGGCTGCAACGACCGTGAGGACCACGCCCGCTGGGCCGAGCGCTACCACCGGCTGCTGCGGGACACCTCGCAGCTGGAGCGCCGTATCGAAGGCCGCACGAACACGATCGCCCGTACGTTTGACCGGATCGTGGCGCTGCTGACCGAGCTGGACTATCTGCGCGGCGACGAGGTCACCGAGCACGGCAAGCGGCTCGCGCGGCTGTACGGCGAACTCGACCTGCTGGCCAGCGAATGCCTGCGGGAGGGCGTCTGGGAGGGCCTCGGCCCTGCCGAACTGGCCGCCTGTGTCTCGGCGTTGGTGTACGAGGCGCGAGTCGGGGACGATGCGATGGCGCCGAAGCTGCCGTCGGGCAAGGCCAAGGCCGCGCTGGGTGAGATGGTCCGGATCTGGGGGCGGCTGGACGCCCTTGAGGAGGACTTCCGGATCACCCAGAGCGAAGGGGTCGGGCAGCGTGAACCCGACCTGGGCTTCGCCTGGGCTGCCTATATGTGGGCCAGTGGCAAGGGGCTCGATGAGGTGTTGCGTGAGGCGGAGATGCCGGCGGGGGACTTCGTGCGGTGGTGCAAGCAGGTGATCGACGTGCTGGGGCAGATCTCGGCGGCGTCTCCTGTGGAGGGCTCGACCGTGGCGAAGAGTGCGCGGAAGGCTGTGGACGGGTTGCTGCGGGGAGTTGTCGCCTATTCATCGGTGGGGTGAGGGCTTTGTGGGCGGGTGCGGGGTGCGTCGTGGCTGGTCGCGCCCGCGCGGCGGAGCCGCACATCGATACGGCCCCGCGCCCCCTGACCCGGCGTGCGCCCGACGCCGATCAAGAAGTCCGGGTCAGGATCACCAGCCGCTGGGTCGCCCGCGTCATCGCCACATAGCGGTCTACGGCTCCCCCGATGCCCTCGCCGAACTCCTCCGGGTCGACGAGGACGACCAAGTCGAACTCCAGCCCCTTCGACAGCTCCGGGGTCAGTGACTGGACTCGTTCCGTGGGCTGGAACTCGGGGTCGCCGATGACGCAAGCGGTTCCCTCCGCATGGGTGGCGAGCCACATGTCCAGGATCGAGTCGCGGTCCGACACGGAGCCGTGGAGGACGGGGATGCCGCCGCTGCGGATGGACGTCGGCACGTTGGCGTCGGGGAGCGCGGCCCGGATGACCGGCTCGGCCTCCGTCATGATCTCTTCCGGCGTGCGGTAGTTGATGCTCAGGGAGGCCAGGTTGATGCGGTCGAGTCCGATCCGCTCCAGCCGCTCCTGCCACGACTCCGTGAAGCCGTGCCGTGCCTGGGCGCGGTCGCCGACGATCGTGAAGCTGCGCGACGGGCAGCGCAGCAGCAGCATCTGCCACTCCGCGTCGGTCAGTTCCTGAGCCTCGTCGACGACGATGTGCGCGAACGGGCCCGCGAGCAGGTCCGGTTCGGGGGTCTGCAGCTCCGACTCGTCGACCAGGTTGCGCTGGAAGTCCGCTCGGCGCAGCTGCGTCATGAGGCCTTCACCGTCGTCATCGGCCGCGATCAGGTTGTCGACGACCTGAGCCATGCGTTCACGCTGGACGGCGAGGGCCGCCTGCTGCCGGCGCCTTCGCCGTGACGCCTCCGGGTCGCCCAGCCGTTGCCGTGCCGCATCCAGGAGCGGCAGGTCGGACACCGTCCAGGCGTGGGCGTCCGCGCGCTGCAGCCGCTGGATCTCCTCCCGGCTCAGCCAGGGAGCGCACAGCCGCAGGTAGGCGGGGACCGACCAGAGGTCCCCGACCAGGTCGGCCGCTTCGATCAGCGGCCACGCGCGGTCGAAGGTCGTGAGCAGCTCCCTGTTCTGCAGCAGCGACTTGCGAAGCAACTCGGGTGAGGCGTCGCCGTCGTGCTTGTCCGTCAGGATCGCCAGCAGCTCCTCCCAGATCAGGGCACGTGCCTCATTGTGCGGAATCCCGGACTCAGCCGCCTCGAACGCCTCGGCCCAGTCGTCGGCGCTCAGCCAGATGTCGGACCAGTGGGTCGTGACCGTCATCCCCTTGGTGGGCGGCTCCTCGTAGAACCTGACGGCCGCCTCGATCGCCTTCACCAGATCCGCCGACGACTTCAGACGGGCCACCTCCGGGTCGGCCTCGACCGCCGCCGAGGCTCCCTCGGCGACGAGATCCCGCAGGGTGCAGGTCTGCACGCCCTCCTCGCCGAGGCTGGGGAGGACGTCGGCGACGTAAGCCAGGTACGGCCGGTGCGGGCCGACGAACAGCACGCCGCCCCGACGGTGACCGAGGCGCGGGTCGGAGTGGAGGAGGTAGGCGGAGCGGTGCAGGGCGACGACCGTCTTGCCCGTGCCCGGACCGCCGTCCACGACGAGAGCGCCGCGGGATCCGGCGCGGATGATGGCGTCCTGGTCGGCCTGGATGGTGCCGAGCACGTCTCGCATCCGGGGCGAACGGTTGCTGCCCAGGCTGGCGACGAAGGCGGACTGGTCGTCGAGCGCGGCGTGCCCGTCCAGCCCGTCCGCGGTGAACACCTCCTCCCAGTAGTCACTGATCCGGCCGCCGGTCCAGCGATACCTGCGGCGGCTCGCCAGGCCCATCGGGTTTCCGTGGGTGGCTCCGAAGAACGGTTCCGCCGCGGGGGAGCGCCAGTCGATCAGCAGCCGGCGGCCCGTGCTGTCGGTGAGGCCGAGCCGTCCGATGTACAGGGGCTCGGAGTCGTCCGCGCCGACCATGCGTCCGAGACACAGGTCCAGGCCGAAGCGGCGCAGTGTGCGCAGGCGGGCGGTCAGCCGGTGGATCTCCGCGTCCCGGTCCATCGCCTGCCGGCCCGCGCCGCCTGGTGCCCTGCGTTCGGCGTCGAGACGGTCGGTCAGCTCGGCGATCGACTGCTCCAGGCACTGGGCGATGGCCGCGAAGTGCCGCTCGTCGTCGGCGATCAGGGCCGGGTCGGCCTTGGCGGAGAGGCGGTCGGGCAGGTCGAACGCGCTGGTGGTCAGGGGGTGATTCACGTCATCAGCTCCGAATGAGGTCGTGTGCGACCGTGCGCGTGGCAAGGCGTCCGGACCGGCGCGGCGAATCGCGCCGGTTCTCGAGTTCTGTGTTCTGGGTTCTGTGTTCTGGCTCCGCGGGCGGCCGGTCCCGCGCGGTTCACGCGGGACCTGGCGGCCCTATCGGTCGAACTCGTCGATCAGCAGCTTCGCGGCCGCCGTCGCCCCGTCCGTGCGGACCTTGTCGGCCACAGCCGTCGCCCGTGCGCGGGTCTCCGGGACCAGGGCCGTCTTGAGCGCGGCCGACAGGGACTCGAACGTCGGGGTGGGACCGTCGTGTGCCGCTCCGATGCCCAACTCGGCGACCCGGCCGGCCCAGTACGGCTGGTCGGCCATCTGGGGCACCACCACCTGTGGCGCACCGGCCCGGGCGGCTGTCGTCGTCGTGCCCGCCCCGCCGTGGTGGACCACGGCGGCCACCCGGCCGAACAGCTTCTGCTGGTTCACCTCGCCGACGGCGAAGCAGTCGTCCTGGTCGTCGATCAGGGTCAGGTCGGCCCAGCCGCGCCCCACGAGTACGCGGCGGCCCTGCGCGCGCACCGCCTCGATGGCCGCCCGGGAGACGTCCTCCGCGTCGCGCAGGGGGATGCTGCCGAAGCCCACGTAGACCGGGGGTGCGCCCGCGTCCAGGAACGCCTCCAGATCTGCCGGGAGCGGCCGTTCGTCCGGCCGGATCCAGGCGCCGGTCTGCACCACGTCGAGATCCGCCGGCTCTAGCCACGGGCCCAGAGTCGGGTCCGCCGCCAGCAGCGGCCGGTCGGTCAGGACGTGGTCGCGGACGTTGTCCACCGGCGGCAGGCCGATCGAGACCCGGTGGTTGTTGACCGCGTCACCGAACAGCGCGTTCAGGCTCTCGGTGTTCAGGTCCCACAGCACCCGGTTGTCGGTCACGTCCGGTGGGAGCGGCCGGCCCGGCCACTCGAGCGGCGGGTGGTGCGGCGACGGCAGGTAGGACGGGAAGTAGGACACGAACACATAGGGGATGCCCAGCTTCTCGGCCACCGCCCGCCCGGCGGCCGCGGCCGGCAGTGAGCCGGTCGCCACCAGCACGTCACAGTCCTCGGCCACCGGGGCGACCGTGTCGTACGTCGAGGCGATCAACTCGGCCGCGCGCTGCGGCAGAGTCTTCGCCGGCACCGGCGCCGTCCCGGTGACCGCGCCCTTCGTCAGCGCACGCACGGGCCAGCCGATCGGTACCAGCGGCAGGCCGAAACCGTTCAGCAGTTCCTCGAAGTCCGGCGGCGCACACATCCGAACCTCCGCGCCGAGCGCCCGCAGCTGCACCGCGAGTCCCACCATCGGCTCGACGTCTCCGCGCGATCCATACGTCGACAACAACACGCGCACTTCGCGACTCCCCCATTTTATTTCTGCAGGTCCTGGGCTTAGGTCGACGATTGTGCGGTACGACTGGGGCCTTGCCGCAAGCCCCCCGGTGCGCTATAAGTTGAGAGTGGCAAGGAGTGAGTGACCTCCTTGCCTTCGCTGTTTCCCGGGCCCAGCCGTCAGGAGCGGCCGCCCCCGAGATACGCCCGCCAGCCTCCGTACGACGTGATGTCCTCGGCGTCCGTGAGGGCCACAGGCTCGCACAGGAACCCCGGGACGTGGCTGCCGTCCGCCAGCTCCACGCACCCCAGGGCCATCGGGCGGGGCAGCTGAGCGAGGAGCCGGCCGAGCCCCTCCGCCGGGAGCCGCCACACCTCGGCCTCGATCGAGGCGCCTCCCTCGCCGCCCTCGCCGACGTGGACCAGGCCCGGCTTGGGCGGGGACGTGGACAGGGCGTGCAGGCGGTACACGGGGGCCGTGGCGGTCGTACGGTCGAATCGGGCGCCCAGGGACAGGAGTTGGGGGTTGAGGGGCTGGCCGGCGAGGTGGGCGCCGACCACGGCGAGAGGGACCTCCGGGCGGAGCAGGCCCGCGATCCGCGCGAGTCGTTCGTCCGTGAACGCCGGGCCGATCAGCATCACGCCGAAGGGCAGGCCGTTCACCTCACCGGCCGGGACGGCGATCGCCGCCAGGTCGAAGAGGTTGGTGGAGTTGGTGAAACGGCCCAGGCGGGCGTTGGCCCCCAGCGGGTCGGCGGCCACCTCGGCGAGGGTGGGATGGCCGGGCGTGGTGGGGAGCAACAGGGCGTCCGCGTCCGCGAGTTCGGCCTCGGCTCGTGCGCGCAGGACGGCGAGACGGTCCTGGTCGGCGAAGAGCCGGTGGGCCGGGATGTCGCGGGCGCGGGTGATGATGCCGGCGACGGTGGGGTCGAGGGCGTCGTCGCCCGCTGCCACCGCCTTGTCGACAAAGCTCCCCACGGCCGTGTAGCGCTCGGCGACGAAGGCACCCTCGTAGAGCATGGCGGCGGCTTCGGTGAACGGGGTGAGGTCGAGGGTGCGGATCTCGGCGCCCGCGGCGGCGAGCTGCCGTACGGCTGCCTCGTAGGCCTCGGCCCAGCCCTCGTCCAGCTCGCCGAGCCGGTCCGTCGGCGGGACCGCGATGCGCCATGGCCCCGGCGTGCGCTGGGGGAGCGGGGACAGGGCGCGGCCGGGCGGGGACGCCATGAACGCCAGTGCCTGCTCGGCCTCCGGCAGCGTCCGCGCGAACACCGTCACGCAGTCCAGGGACGCGCAGGCCGGGACGACGCCCTGCGTCGGGACGAGACCCCGGGTGGGTTTGAGGCCGACGATGCCGTTGAAGGCGGCGGGAACCCGGCCCGAGCCGGCCGTGTCCGTGCCGAGCGCGAAGTCGACGAGGCCGAGCGCCACCGCTGTGGCCGAGCCGGAACTGGAACCGCCGCTGATCCTCGACGGGTCGTGGGCACTGCGGACGGCGCCGTAAGGGGAGCGGGTGCCGACGAGGCCCGTCGCGAACTGGTCGAGGTTCGTGGTGCCGAGGACGAGCGCGCCGGCGGCACGGAGACGGGCGACCACGGGTGCGTCGGCTTCGGGCTCGTAGGCGTACGAAGGGCACCCCGCGGTGGTGGGGAGCCCCTTGACGTCGATGTTGCCCTTGGCGGCGAACAGGCGGCCCGCGAGGGGGAGCCGTTCCCCCGTGGCCACGCGTTCGTCGATGATGCGGGCCTCGGCCTCGACCGCCGTCCGCGGGCGCAGATCGATCCAGATCTCGGGGCGGTCCACGGCTTCGATGCGGGCGTAGGCGGCGCGGACTCGGGACAGAGCGCTCGACATGTCTGTGTTCTCCTTGCCGTTCAGGGCGTGGTGGGCGCGAGTACGACCAGCGCCGTCCCCGCCTCCACCTGATCCCCGGGGCTGACCAGGACCTCCACGACCACGCCGGCGATCGGCGCGTGCACCCTGGACTCCATCTTCATCGCCTCCAGGGCGAGCAGCGGCTCTCCGGCCGTCACCTCGTCACCCGGCCGGACGTTCAACTGCCACACCGACGCCGCGAACTCGGCCTCGACGAGCCGCCCGCCCGCCGGGACGGTCACCTCGGCCGCAGGTACGGCCGGCGCCGTCGCCTGCTCCGCCCGCGCGAACTCGCCGGCCGCCTCCCAGGCGTCCCGTTCCGCGGCGAACGCGGCCTGCTGCCGGGCCCGGAACTCCGCGATCGACCCGGCGTTCTCGGCCAGGAACGCCCGGTGGTCGGCGAGCGAGAAGGTGCCCTCCTCGATGCGCGGCACGAACCGGCCGGAGGTGAGGTCCGCCCGCAGCTCCAGCAACTCCTCGGCGCTCACCGGATACCACCTGATCCGGTCGAAGAACCGCAGCAGCCAGGGCGAGCCCGGCTCGAACGCCCCGCGCTGCTGCCACCCCGACCACACCTGGGTCGTACGGCCCACGAACTGGTAGCCGCCGGGCCCCTCCATGCCGTAGACGCACAGATAGGCCCCGCCGATGCCGACCGAGTTCTCCGCGGTCCAGGTGCGCGCCGGGTTGTACTTGGTGGTCACCAGGCGGTGCCGGGGATCCAGCGGGGTCGCGACGGGGGCGCCCAGGTACACATCGCCCAGCCCCAGGACCAGATACTCCGCGTCGAAGACCGTCCGGTACACGTCCTCGACCGACTCCAGACCGTTGACGCGGCGGATGAACTCGATGTTCCACGGGCACCAGGGCGCGTCGTCGCGTACGCCCGCCATGTAGCGGGAGATGGCCTCGCGGGTGGCCGGGTCGTCCCAGGAGAGGGGGAGGTGGACGGTGCGGGACGGGACGACGAGCTCGTCGGTGGGCGGCAGGGAGGCGATCATCTCCCTTACCTCGGCGAGGAGTTCGTGCTGCGGCAGACGGGTCGGGTCCGTCTGGATCTGGAGGGAGCGGATGCCCGGGGTCAGGTCGGTGATCCCGTCCCGGCCCGCCTCGGCCACCGCCTCCATCAGCGCGTGGACGCGCATGCGCAGGGCCAGATCCAGCCGCATGGGCCCGAACTCGACCAGCAGACTGTCGTCACCGCTGCGGCGGTACGTCACATCGCCGTCCCGGGCCAGCACCCCGCCGTCGGCGATCTCCGGGCGCGCCGAGCCGTCGGCCCGCACGGGCCGGAACCGCACGGTGTCGCCCGGCCGCAACTGTCCCAGCTTCCAGCGATCGCCGCTGATCACCGTCGCCGGGCACACGAACCCGCCCAGTGACGGGCCGTCCGGGCCGAGCAGCACCGGCATGTCGCCGGTGTAGTCGACGGCACCCACGGAGTACGGCGTGTCGTGGATGTTGGACGGGTGCAGGCCCGCCTCACCGCCGTCGGCGCGCGCCCAGCGCGGCCGGGGTCCCATGAGCCGTATGCCGGTCCGCGCGGAGTTGAAGTGGACCTTCCAGTCGGCGGCGTAGAAGTCGCGGATGTCGTCCTCGGTGAAGAACTCCGGGGCGGCGTGCGGTCCTTCGACGGCCTTGATGTGCCATACCGCACCGAAGCAGGGGCGGTCGGACAGGGGGACCGGCGTCCCCTCGGCGACCGTGCCGCCGTGCAGTACGTCCCCCGTCCGCAGCGCGCGTCCGCCGTGCCCGCCGAACCGGCCGAGCGTGAAGGTGCTCGCGCTGCCCAGGAAAGCGGGGACGGCGAGGCCGCCCGCGACGAGGACGTACGTCCGCAATCCCTGCTCGGCCGGCGCTCCGACCTCCAGTACGGCCCCCGCCGGCACCGTCACCGGCTCCCACTGCGCCACCGCCCTGCCGTCGACCGTGACCGAGGCCGGGGCCCCCGTCACACACACGGTGGTGGGGTGCGAGAACCGCAACTGCGGGCCCTGGAGGGTGCATTCGAGACCCGGAGCGCCCTCGGGGTTGCCGAGGGCGCGGTTGCCGAGCCGGAAGGACAGGTCGTCCATCGGACCGCAGGGCGGCACGCCGACCTGCCAGTAGCCGGTGCGGCCCGGCCAGTCCTGCACGGTGGTGAGGGTGCCGCCGGCGAGGACCTCGACGCGGGGCGTCGGGTCGGGCACGGTCGCGAGGGTCGCCGTCGAGTGGGCGACGGCCAGGAAGTCCTGGTGCGCCAGCGCCGCCCGGACCAGGCCGAGGTTCGTCTCGATGCCGTCGACGCGGGTGCGGGCCAGCGCCTCGTCCAGCCGTTGCAGCGCGTGTGCGCGGTCGGGGCCGTACGCGATGATCTTCGCGAGCAGTGGGTCGTACGCCGTCGTCACCTCGGTGCCCGTCTCGACCCAGCCGTCCACTCGCACCCCGGGCGGGTACTCGACCCTCGTCAACAGGCCGGAGCTGGGCCGGTGTTCGCGTGTGGGGTCCTCGGCGTAGAGGCGGGCCTCGACCGCGTGGCCGCGCGGTGCGCCCGGGTCGCGGACAACGTTCCGCTCGCCGCGCGCCAGGCGCAGCATCCAGGCGACCAGGTCGACGCCGTAGATCTCCTCGGTGACCGGGTGCTCCACCTGGAGGCGGGTGTTGACCTCCAGGAAGTAGGCCTCCTCGCGGGCCGGGTCGTACACGAACTCGACGGTTCCGGCAGAGCGGTAGCCGACGGAGGCGCACAAGTCGCGGGCGGAGGCGGTCAGTTGCTCGCGCAGGTGAGCGGGGAGACCGGGTGCAGGGGCCTCCTCCACCACCTTCTGGTGGCGCCGTTGCAGGGTGCAGTCGCGGTCGCCGAAGGTGACCACCCCGCCCTCGCCGTCGCCGAAGACCTGCACCTCGACATGGCGGGCCCGCTCGACGAGCCGCTCCAGGAAGACGCCGGCGGAGGAGAAGGAGGCGGCGGCGACCCGCTGCACCCGCTCCCAGGCCTCGGTCAGTTCATCGGCGGAGCGACATGCCGACATGCCGATGCCGCCCCCGCCGCCGGTCGCCTTGAGCATGACGGGATAGCCGATGACCTGGGCTTCTTCGAGTGCCTCGGCAAGTGAGCCCAGCAGTCCCGTCCCCGGCGCCAGTGGCACGCCCGCCGCCTCGGCCGCCGCCCGCGCCGTGTGCTTGGCGCCGAACAGCTCCAGCTGCTCGGGCGTCGGCCCCACGAACACGATCCCGGCCTCCTCGCACCGCCGGGCGAACACCGCGTCCTCGGACAGGAAGCCATAGCCGGGGTGGATCGCCCCGGCCCCGCTGTCCTTGGCCGCCTTCAGCACCAGGTCGGCGTCGAGGTACGACTCCTTGGCGGGCGCGGGGCCGAGCCGTACGGCCGTGTCGGCGAGCCGGACGTGGGGCGCCGAGCGGTCCGCGTCGGAGTATCCGGCCACCGTGCGCAGGCCCAGCTCGCGGGCCGTACGGATGATGCGGACGGCGATCTCGCCCCGGTTGGCGACGAACAGCGTGTCGAAGCTCATGCGCCGCCCGCCTCGGCTCCGCCGTCCGCCTGACTGATCGTCATCTCCACGGCCGTCGGGTCGAAGCCGTTGCAGGGGTTGTTGATCTGGGGGCAGTTGGAGACGAGGACGAGGACGTCGCGCTCGGCGCGCAGGGTCAGGGACAGCCCCGGTGCCGAGATGCCGTCGACGATGCCGAGGGTGCCGTCCTTCTCGACCGGCACGTTCATGTACCAGTTGATGTTGGAGACGAGGTCGCGCTTGCCGAGCCCGTACTTGGCGCCCTCGGCGAGGAAGTTGTCCACGCACGCGTGCTGCGACCAGGTGTGGTGGCCGTAGCGGAGGGTGTTGGACTCCTTGGAGCAGGCGCCGCCGACGGTGTCGTGCCGGCCGACCTCGTCGGCTACGACGGTCATCAGCGGGGTGTGCTCGTTCGACATGAGCACGCTTGACGTGGTGAGGAAGATGCCGCCCTGCGCCTGGATCGTGTCGGGCGCGCTGTAGCGGACGGACGTGTCGTGGGCGTCGTACACGAGGAAGTCGACGGCCTGGTTGCCGTGCAGGTCGGTGATGGTGAGCGTCTCGCCCTCGCGGACGACGGACGACCAGGGGGCGCGGGCCGGAACAACGGTCGTGTTCGTGGTCGTGTTCCGGGTCGTCTTCGTGGTCATGCGAGCCCCCTCGCGGCAAGGAATTCGGCGGTGTTGAGGAAGGCGCGGCGGCCCTCGGGCGTGGCGTCCCACAGGGGGGCGTCGGGGCCGGTCGGGGCCGCGCGCCAGGCGAGCACCTCCAGCGGGGTGCTGACGTACTCGGTGCGGGGGTCGGCAGGATGCGGCACGTTGGCGATCAGTACGGTCACGTCCTGCTCGGCGCGCAGGGTCACGCTGCCGCCCGGTCCGGTCGAGCCGGTGAAGTCGAGGGTGCCGTCCTCGCGTACCTCGACGCCCTGGAAGAAGGACAGGGACGGCGGCAGATCCCTCGGCTCGAGCCCGTTCTTCGCGGCCGCCAGCTTGAACAGTTCGCGGCCGGCGGGGGAGGCGGACTGCGGGCTGCCGTCGCCGTAGCGCTCGGTGTTGCGTACGAGGGTGGAGGTGCCGCACAGGGCGTCGTGCCGGCCGGAGGTGTCGGCGACCACGGAGGCGAGGACGCGGCCCTGGTCGGAGAGCAGGAGCCGGTTCTCGCCGAGGTAGGCGTTCCACTGGACCTTGACCGTGTCGGCGACGTTCAGCCGCTCCCAGGGGCGGTCGGCCACGTACAGCAGCAGATGCGCGCAGGCGTCGCCGCGCAGATCGGTCAGCCTCAGCTCCGTGCCGCGGGCGAGCACCTTGTGCGTGTAGTTGCCGCCCGCCACCGTCTCGGCCCACACCAGCCGGTCGGCCTCACCGGGCGGCGCCGGCCAGTCCCGGGCCGGAACGACGGGCATGGCCTCGGCCCGGCTCCCTTCCTGGGCTCGGGCATGGTCACGGGCTCCGTACGTGGTCTCTGTCGCCATGCGCGGGACCTCCGCTTCGGTGTCGGCCTCCTGGATCATTTCTGTCGCCCGACAGAAATTAGGGGCGGGGTGGGTCGGGAGGATTATCGGAGTGTTGCCGAGCGGTTACCACGGGTTCGCGGGAGGGGGCCTCGTGGAGATCGTCGTGCGCCCCCGTGTGCGAGGATCGAACCCATGGGTACGTCGGATGAGCCGGGCAGTCGCCGGGTCGGCAGGCCGCGGGCCGCTCAGCGGCCGGACAGCGGGCTGGAGCCGCGTGCCGAACTCCTCGCGGCCGCCGCCGAGTTGTTCACCACCCGGGGCTACGCGGCCACCACCACCCGCGCCGTCGCCGAGCGCGCGGGTATGCGGCAGGCGTCCATGTACCACTACGTCTCCGGCAAGGAGGAACTCCTCGCCGAGCTCCTGGAGTCCACGGTCACGCCCTCGCTCGCGTACGCCCGTGAACTCCTCGCCGACGACTCGGCCGCGGCCGAGGATCGGCTGTGGGAGCTGTGCCGGGCGGACGTGGAACTGCTCTGCGGTGGTCCGCACAACCTCGGCGGGCTGTATCTGCTGCCCGAGGTGCGCGCCGAACGCTTCGCCGGCTTCCATGCCGTGCGCGCCGAACTCAAGGACGCGTACCGCCAGTTGCTCGCCGCCACGGCGGCGGGCGGCGCACTCGCCAAGAGCGAGCTGGATCTGCGTACGGATCTGGTCTTCGGCCTGATCGAGGGCGTCATCCTCGTCCACCGCTCCGACCCGGAGCGCCCGGTGTCGGTGTTCGCCGAGGCCACGGCCGACGCGGCGCTGCGCATCGCGGGGATCTGACGCCGAATCCCGGTGCCTCACTCGTCACGGTGAGTACTCTTCGCGTGCTCGAACGCAGTTACGGAACGTGTTCGAATGTGAGCTTAGCGTATAAAAGAGCCGAGCGTACTCCTGTCACACGGGTCATTTCAGGCGCTTGCTGAATATGACACGGCGATGATCCTGTCGGACTAAGCTCGCCCGCAGCGCACCGAGTTGAGGTGTAATCGTGCGCTTGTTCCCAATCATGCAGAAGATTCCGACATACCCATGACATTCCCCCTTGCAAGCTCCCCCTACACCCACCCGATTCATTTCAGAGGGCCCACATGGTGAGCGTTCAATCCCCGCCCAGTCGGCGTGAACTCCCGTACATGCGCGTGCTTTTGCTGCCGGCCATAGTGATGGCCGCGGCGACCGGAGCCGCCGTCGCCCTGGTGGCGGAACCGGCCCGGACGGCCGTCGGCGTGTGCGGTGCCGTGGCCTTGTTGCTGGTGATGGTGTCCGCGGCCGAAGCGGTGCGCCGCGGCCGCGCTCTGCGGGAGGCGCGGGCCGAGCACACCCGTCACACCGCGTATCTGGAACGGCGCGTCGCCGCCCACGACGCGGAGATGGTCCGTCTCGCCACGGAGATCACGCCCGCCGCGATCCACCGGCTGCGCTGTGGCGCTTCACCCTATGAGGTGATGCGCGACCTCGCCGAGATCGACCCGTCCTATGCGCAACTCCCTCCGGTGCAGGTCGAGTTCGTGCGGTCGATGGTCGACATCGTCGACCACGAGGAAGCCATCCGCGACTCGGCCCAGCGCTCCTTCGTCAACATCGCCCGCCGCGTCCAGGCGATCGTCCACCAACAGGCCGTGGAACTCAGGGAGATGGAGGAAGACCACGGCCGCAACCCCGAGGTCTTCGACGACCTGCTGCGCATCGACCACGGCACCATGCTGATCGGCCGCCTCGCCGACTCCATCTCCGTGCTCGGCGGCGGCCGCCCCGGACGCCAGTGGCCCGAACCCGTACCGCTGTACAGCGTGCTGCGCGGCGCCATGTCCCGCATCCTGGAGTACCGCCGCATCAGCCTGGACTCCATCGTCAAGGTCAACATCGCCGGCATCTCCGTCGAGCCGATCATCCACGCCGCGGCCGAGCTCCTCGACAACGCCACGCGCTACTCGCCGCCGCAGACCAAGGTCCACGTCACCGCCACCGAGGTACAGACCGGTGTCGCGATCGAGATCGAGGACGCCGGCGTCAGCCTCAGCGAGGAGGCCCGCGCCAGGGTCGAGGGCATGCTCGAGCGCGCCAAGCAGGGCACCGACCTCCAGGACCTCGGCGAATCCCCGCGCCTGGGCCTGGCTGTCGTCGGCCGCCTCTGCACGGCCTTCAACATGCAGGTCTCGCTCCGCTCCTCCGCCTACGGCGGCGTCCGCGCCGTCCTCGTGGTGCCGCGCGAGATGATGACCACCGACCCCGCGCCCGGACTCGCCCACGGCATCGGCGCCGGGTCGGCGCCCAAGGCCGAGGGCCCCGATGTGATCGAGGGTCCCAAGCGCGCCCCCAAGAAGCGGCGCCCCACCAGCCCGAAGATCCCCGCCGGGGTCTCCCTGTCGGACGACGTCCCCGTCGTCACCGAGTGGACCGCGGGCGGGCTGCCCCAGCGCCGCAGCCGGGTCAAGACCCCGCTCAGCAAGCGGATCGCCGAGCAGGCGGCCATCGAGCAGGCCGAACGGGAGGGCCGGCCGACCATCTGGTCGACCCGCAAGCCCGAGCCCGACCCCGAGCCGGCGGCGGACGAGCCCGCCCCGGGTGCCTGGGTCGAGGCGTTCTGGAACGGACTCAAGGACGGTCCGGACCCGCTCACACTCAAACCGCGAACCCAGCCGGCCCGCCCCGAGGCCGACGAGGAGGGGGACCTCAAGTGATTCAGCAGCGCGCGAACTTCGACTGGATGCTCAAGGAGCTCCACGACGGCGTACCGGGCATCCAGATGATCGTGGTGCTCTCCGCCGACGGACTGCGCATCGCCCGTTACGGCGGCGACCCGGACACCGCCGACCGCGTGGCCGCGGCCTGCGCCGGCCTGCAGAGCCTGGCGAGCGCCGTCGCCTCGGAGATCCCGAAGAGCGACGGCAAGATGAAGATGGTCCTGATCGAGATCAACGGCGGCTACTTCTACCTGATGGCCGCCGGCGCCAACGCCTATCTCGCGGTGCTCTCCGACACGTTCGCCGAACCGGGCCGGATGAGCAACCGCATGACCGACCTGGTCGCCCGCATCGGCGCTCATCTCACCAGTCCGCCCCGGCGCAACGGGCAGACCGTATGACTCCTCCGCAACGACAGCGGCGATCCCCCAAGGAACAACCGCCTCCACCACTGCCATCCGCCCGGACCGGGAAGCAGAAGCACCCGGAACGGCTCTTCGTGGTGGCCGGCCCGGACGGCGGCGAGCGCGACGGGGACCTCGACCTCGTCACCTTAATCGTGGCGCGCGCCGACCCGCCGCCCTCCGCCACGCCGGAACAATCGGCGCTGCTCCGGCTCTGTACCGCCCCTCTGTCCGTGGCCGAGCTCTCGGCCTATCTCAACCTGCCGTTCAGCATGATGACGGTCGTGCTCACCGACATGCTGACGGCCGGACTGGTGACGGCGCGCGCCCCGATCGTGCGCCAGGCCGTCGCCGACCGTTCACTTCTCGAAGCGGTGATGCATGGACTTCAAAGGCTCTGACATGCTCCCCGGTCCACGGGCCGAGGACCAACTGCCGCACTCGGCCGAGGCCGCGGTCAAGATCGTGATCGTGGGCGGCTTCGGCGTCGGCAAGACGACCATGGTCGGATCGGTCAGCGAGATCAAGCCACTGACCACCGAAGAGACCATGACGCAGGCCGGCATCGGCGTCGACGACAACTACGGCTCGGACACCAAGACGGCCACCACCGTCGCGATGGACTTCGGCCGCATCAGCATCACCGAACAGCTGGTGCTGTACCTCTTCGGCACCCCCGGCCAGGAACGCTTCTGGTTCCTGTGGAACGGGTTGTTCGAGGGCGCGCTGGGCGCGGTCGTGCTGGTCGACACCCGCCGCCTCGAGGTCAGCTTCGACGTCATAGGGCGACTGGAGGAGTGCGGAGTGCCCTTCGTGGTGGCCGTCAACACCTTCCCGGACGCGCCCCGTTACCCCGACTCCGAACTCCGTACGGCACTCGACCTGCCCGAGGAGATCCCCATCGTCGAGTGCGACGTCCGCCGCCGTGCCTCCAGCCGCGACGTCCTGATGACCCTGATGCACTTCCTGCATGCGCTGGCCACGGCGAAGGCACCGGCGTAAGGCACGTACCACCCCGCGCACATCTCTTCCCCCGGTCCCGGCTTCGCCGCACCGCCCGGACCGGGGGAGCCCTTCACCTCTGCACACCGAACCACTTCAGCTTCGGAGCGACCATCGTGACGCCTGAATCTCTCTTCCCGACCGGTACGGACGAGCCCATGGCCTCCCCGCCCCCCGGCTGCCCCGCGCACGGCATCGGCCCCGGCGGGCTGCGCCGGCTGTACGGCCCCGAGGCGGAGGACCTGGGAGCCGTGTACGAGAAGCTCCGTGCCGAGCACGGCGCCGTGGCTCCCGCGCTGCTGCATGAGGACGTGCCCATCTGGGTGGTGCTCGGCCACGCCGAGAACATGCACACGGTACGAACCCCCTCGCAGTTCTCCCGTGACACCCGGTTGTGGACCGCGCTGCAGGACGGCTCGATCAAGCCCGATCACCCGCTCATGCCGATCTTCGCCTGGCAGCCCATCTGCTGCCATGCCGAGGGCGACGAGCACTTGCGGCTGCGCGGCGCGGTCACCGGCGCCATGTCGACCATCGACCACCGGGGCATCCGCCGCTACATCAATCGGGCGACCCAAGACCTCGTCAACAGGTTCTGTGCGGAGGGCAGGGCCGATCTGGTCAGCCAGTTCGCCGAGCACCTGCCGATGGCGGTGATGTGCGAGATCCTCGGCATGCCGGACGAATACAACGACCGGATCGTGCAGGCCGCCCGCGACATGCTCAAGGGCACCGAGACCGCCATCGCCAGCAACGCGTACATCATGGATGTCCTGATGCGGCTCACCGTCAGCCGCCGGGTCGAACCCAAGGACGACTTCACCAGCCACCTGATCAACCACCCGGCGCGACTCACCGACGAGGAGGTCGGCCAGCACCTGCGCGTAGTCCTGATCGTCTCGTACGAGGCCACCGCCAACCTGCTCGCCAACGTACTGCGAGTGGTACTCACCGACCCGCGGTTCCGCGCCCAGCTCAAGGGCGGCGAGATGACGGTGCCCGAGGCGGTCGAACAGTCCCTGTGGGACGAGCCGCCGTTCAGCTCCATCTTTCCCTACGTCGCCAAGCAGGAGACCGAACTGGGCGGCCAGCGCATCCGCAAGGGCGACGGCCTGCTCTTCGGTATCGCGCCGGGCAATGTGGACCCGCGCGTCCGTCCCGACCTCAAGGCCAACATGCAGGGCAACCGCTCGCACCTCGCCTTCGGCGGGGGGCCTCACGAGTGCCCGGGCCAGGACATCGGCCGCGCCATCGCCGACGTCGGCGTGGACGCGCTGCTGACCCGCCTCCCGGATGCCCAACTCGCCTGCGAGGAGCACGAGCTGCGCTGGCGGTCGTCCATCATGAACCGGCACCTGGTGGAGCTGCCGGTGAAGTTCGCGCCGAAGCCCCAGCAGGACGTCATGCAGGGGCCCTCCATCAACCCGATGCCACAACCACGCCCGAACAACTGGCAGGTCAGCTCGCCGCAACCACGGCCCACAGGCGCGGAGCCCGCCGCTCCGATGCCGGTGGCGACGCCCGAACCGGTCCGTCGGCCGGGCGTGTTCCGGCGCCTCCTGCGCTGGTGGCGCGGCGACTGAGCCCAACGGTCACCGGGTCTACTCGGCCCACTCGTCGTATGACGACCAGGCCCGTAGCACACGCGGGCTGACGAACCGGTGCTCGCACCCCGTGACCGGATCGGTGAACTCCAGCGCCCGCGCCAGCAGTTGAAGCGGACGCCGGAAGTCACCGGCCGCCACGGGGTCGGTCACCACCGGATAGAGGGGATCGCCGAGGATCGGCACCCCCAACGCACTCATGTGCACGCGCAGTTGGTGCGTCTGCCCGGTACGCGGTGTCAACCGGTACCGGGCAAGCCCGTTACGGTGCTCCAGCAACTCGACCCGGCTGACGGCGTTGGGCTCGCCCTCGACCTCATGGGCCGCCAACACCCCGCGCTCCTTGACGATCCGGCTGCGCACGGTGCGCGGCAGGGTCAGTACAGGGTCGTACGGGGCCACGGCCTCGTACTCCTTCGCGACTCGCTTGTCGCGGAACAGCGACTGGTACGCCCCGCGCTCCTCGGGGCGCACGGTGAACAGCACCAGCCCGGCTGTCAGCCGATCCAGCCGGTGCGCCGCGCTCAGCGTCGGGACGCCCAGCTGCCGCCGCAACCGTGCCAGTGCAGTCTCGGCGACATGGCTGCCGCGCGGGGTGGTGGCCAGAAAGTGCGGCTTGTCGGCCACCACCAGGTGCTCGTCCCGGTACAGGACGTCGACCTCGAACGGCACCCGCTCCTCGTCGGGCAGCTCCCGATGGAACCACACGAACATCCCCGGTACGTACGCCATGTCCCTGGGCACCGGACGCCCGGCGGCGTCGACGACCAGGCCCGCATCGAGCATCTCGTCGATCACTCCGGCCTCGGCCGCGAGCCGCGCCACGAGATGATCCCGTACGGTCGCCCACGCGCCCCCGGCAGGCAACCGCACACGCACGGGGTCCACCCCCTCGCGCTGTGGCAGGGGAGAGGGCGGGGGTGGAGTGCGACGTCTCATCACGATCAAGCGTACGAGAGACACATCTCCGCAGGCTGCCGTATGTACGGGCGCAGCGGTGAAAGTGATCCACCCGAGGCGGGTGATCCGGAGTTCTCGGAATTCCACGCCGGACGCAGTTCATCACCTCTGCGCGCCAACTCAATGCCACAGGCTCCGGCGCACGTGCACGTTGAGCGGTGCGTGCGGTAAACCGACCGTTCATTGTGCTTGCGCGATCGCCTTTGCGCCCCCACGCGCCCCCACGCGATCACTTGTCCCGTCCGGCGGGCCTGCGTCTACTGGGAGCGGTCCGCGCAACTCCATGGCCTTGCAAACACCGTTGCTCTGATGACGTGGACCTCGTGGGAGCCGCCATGGTCACCGCTCAGCTGTCAGTCCGCCCGACGATCTGCGGTTTTGGCCGGCACGCCGTGGGTGGCAGGGGTGACAGGAGTGTCGCACGATGCACGTCACCATCGCCAAGGTGGTCGAATGATCGCGTCCTGATCCGGCTACCGTCCAGCCGAGCGTTCAAAAGTGTTCACGACTCGATCGGTGGTGCCCACTTCCGGTGCGGACTCAACTGCGATGTGATTGAAGGGCGTACCGCCGAAGGCGGCGCGTAGTGTTCGCGCCATCACGGAAGGGGAAGCCGTGCCTCCGCTCGTCCTGCCCTCGCCGACCGGGGCGCATGCTTCTCACTCTGAGAGCAGGCAACCTGACCGAACCTCATCCGCGTCAGCAACTCCGGCGCCATAGACCTGGAGGACCTGTTGCTCGCCATGATCCCGACCTATCCGGAGCCCACCCCCCCGACTGTGAGCCCGTACACCCAGAAGATCGAGGAGTACGTCCGCTCGCTCGGAGAGCGCCTCGGGCTGACAGAGACGCAGGGCGGCCGGGAGCGGCTGGAGGCAGGCTACGGGCATTTTGTTGCCTGGACCTATCCAGAAGCCTCTTTTCGTGATCTCTGCCTTTGTGCGGAATGGCTTTTCGTCACCTTCATCCTGGACGACCTGCACACGTTAAAGGTCTACGATGCCCCGGGAGCCTGGGCTCCGGTCCACCGACGCCTGATGGACATCATCAACACCGGAGAAGACCCTGCCCCCGCGCGAGAGTGGACTCCTTTCACCAAGGCGCTCACGGATCTCTCCATCCGCACTGGCGAAAGGCTCTCGCCGGCACTTCGCGGACGGCTGAACCGGCACTTGGACCTGTTCTTCCAAGGATTCGCCGAGGAATCCGAGAACCGGTTCCGCGGAACTCCTCCGGGGATGGCGAGCTTCACTCAGACCAGGCGACTGTCCGTGGGTATGGAGTTCGGCTTCGATCTGGTTGAACTCAGCCTGGATACGGAGGTGCCCGAGGGTATATACGAGACAAGGCTGTTCCGGCAGATCATCGAAGCTGCGAGCGATGTGGTCGCCTGGCAGAACGACTTGCATTCAGTTCACCTGGACAACAAGCGTGGCGATTTCCACAACGTCGTCATCGTGATGCAACACGCCGCCGGAATCTCGCTGCAGGAAGCCATCGAATCGGCTGTTGTCATGGTTCAAAGGCGTGTGGCCGACTTCCTGGCCGCCGAGGAGCGGCTCTTGCCCTTCCTGGCGAGTCGCGGTGTACCACTCCGCACCCGTGAAGAGATCCTGAAGGTCACCGCCGGAATGCGGCAGTGGACGAACGGATGCCTGGAGTGGTACGGGAACACCACCCGTTACAGGATCCCCACCACCTCTGGTGAGTCGGATCAACAGCATGCTCACCTGGAGATGCTGCTTCCGAGCCAGGAGCGTGCTTCGGCATAGGGCGGTTGACCAGTGAGCAATCCCCCGGCTTTCTGGATCGACAAGAAGGGCCAAACACACCATGGCAACAGACCGTGCAGGCATCACACACGCTCCAGGGGCACTGCCGATCGTCGGGCATCTGATTCCCCTGCTCCGTGACCCGCTGCGTTTCCTGAACACCCTCCCCTCGTACGGTGATCTGGTGCAGATACGGTTAGGTCCACAAAGGGCCGTCGTGGTCTGCCGACCCGAACTCGTGCAGCAAGTTCTCCTGAACGACCGCATGTACGACAAGGGCGGGCCCATCATCGAGCGGATCGGAAATGCGCTCGGGGACGGCCTTGCGTCGTGCCCCCACAGTGCCCACCGGCGGCAGCGACGCAGCGTGCAGCCGGCTTTCTCCCGCACCTGCCTGCGTGAATACGCCGCCATCATGGCCGAGGAAATCGACACGCTCACAAGCAGTTGGAGCGGTGGACGGACCATCGGCGTGGACGCGCAGATGTACACGCTCGCGAGTGACACCATTGCTCGGACATTGTTCACGGCTGAAGCCGCGGGACCCGCTGTGGACACCGTTAAGGAATGTCTGCCGGACATCTTCCGAGGCATCTACCAGCAGGCTGTCTTCCCGCCTTTGCTGCGCCGTCTGCCGCTCCCCTCGAACTTGCGCTACGAGCGGGCTCGCAACCGCGCATGGGCCGCTGTCAGCAAGACCATCAGCTTGTACCGGCAGGACGGTGAGACCCACGGCGATGTGCTGTCGATGCTCCTCAAGACGCAGGACGACGCGGGCGGAGACCTCGGTGACGCCGAGATCCACGCTCAGATCATGACCCTGCTCGTCGCCGGCATCGAATCCACCGCGGTGGCCCTTACCTGGGCTGTGCATCTCCTGTGCCAGTATCCCGATCTCCAAGAGCGGTTGCGCACCGAGACGGTCGATGTTCTCGGCACCCGAACGGCCACTTGGGAAGATCTCCCCCGGCTCGACCTGGCACGCCGGGTCATCACCGAGACGCTGCGCATCTATCCTCCCGGATGGATCTTGACTCGAACGACCACGACCGAGGCGCGGTTGGCGGACGCAGTGATCCCCCCCGACACCACCCTCATCTATAGCCCGTATCTCATCCACCACGATGCACGATTCAATCCGCGCCCCAGCTCCTTCGATCCCGACCGGTGGCTTCCGGAGCATCAACACGTGCGCGGCGCTTTCATTCCGTTCGGCGGAGGGGCGCGCAAGTGCATCGGCGACAACTATGCGCTGATCTTGGCGACAATGGCCTTGTCCACGATCGTGGCCCGGTGGCGACTCTCGCACGCCGACCTTCAACGGCCGCACATCGAACCCCGTGTGACCCTGAATCCTCACAAGCTCCAGGTTCGAGTGGAGTGTCTGGAGCGTGTGCCTGAATAGGCTCCTTCTGTCGGCTTGTTGGGTGGGTGGATCAGAGTTGGGGTCGGGCGAGCGCGCCTTATGGCGCGGCGGCATGAACTGACCGCTGGTTCAGCGGGCGGAGGATCGAGCCCTTGGTGCCTGGCAACGGCAGGCTCGGCGGGCAGGGGGCCGATCCACCGCAAGGTGATCAGCGGGGTGCTGTAGCAGCGGATCCTGGCCGAGCCGCAGGCCGACGCCGCTGCCGCCGTCGTGCTGTGGCCGGGGAGAGGGCGGCCGCGCGGTGCGGCGTCTCATCACGATCAAGCGAACGGCGCCGGAAATTGCGTTGGCCGCGCCCGGACCCGTTGGCAGGATGCCGGGCATGCCCTTCCTCACCGCCCCCGTCCTCACCCCAGGCGTCCTCTCCGGCACCCCCCAGCCCACCATTCCCACCGGCGACGGCCTGGTCCTGCGCCCCTGGACGGCCTCGGACGCGCCCGCCGTGCACGCTGCTTTCCAGGACCCCGTCCTCCAGCAGTGGCACGCCAGGTACGCCGATTCCGCGGAGGAGGTCGGTGGCTGGATCGAGGGCTGGCTCAAGGACTGGGAGGAGGAGCGCACCGCGCAATGGGCCGTCGTGGACGCGGACACCGGCCGCCTGCTGGGCCGGGTGGCACTGCGTGAGATACGGCTCGACGAGGGCTCTGCCGAGGTCGCGTACTGGACCGCCGTCGAGGCCCGCGGCCGGGGCGTCGCCGCCCGCGCGACCACCACCCTGGCCCGCTGGGCCCTGGACGACATCGGCTTCCATCGCCTCGAACTCATGCACGCCGTCCACAACGAGGCGTCCTGCCGCGTGGCGACCAAGACGGGCTTCGCGCTGGAGGGCACCAAACGCAGCGCCGTCCTCCATGCGGACGGGTGGCACGACATGCACCTGCACGCGCGCGTCCAGGGCGACTGACGGGACAGGCAGACCGAGACCGCCAGAACAGGACAGGCAGAGCGGGACAGGCAGACCGGGACAGGCAGACCGCCTAGCCGGTCGTCTCGGGCGCGGTCGCCGAGGCCGCCCTGAGGCCGCGGTACGCCCGGAACGCCGCGCCGACGACGAGCGTGGCGCCCAGGAACAGCACCGTGAACCACTGGAAGTACCAGTGCCCACCCGCCGGGTCGTACACCGCCGCCCGCGGCCAGGCGAGGTTCACGGTCATGACCAGGCCGTACAGCAGCGCGAGGGCGTTGACCGGGACACCCCAGCGGCCGAGGGAGAAGAGGCGGGCGCCCGTCTCGTCGGTGCCGTCGGCAGCGAAGCGGCCGCGCAGGCGGGCGATCAGTAGCGGACCGGTGACCATCGCGTACGCCAGGTACAGCATCACGATGCAGGTCGTACCGATGGCCAGGAACGCCTCCGGTGAGGCGAAGTTGAGCAGCAGCAGGGCCGCCGCGAGGACACCCACCACCATGGCGGGTGCGTGGGGCATGCCGGTGCGCGCGTTGACCTTCGCGAGGCGGCGGGAGAACGGGAGTTGGCCGTCGCGGGCCATCGAGAACAGCATCCGGCAGGCCGCCGTCTGGATCGCGAGGGTCGCCACCGTGATCGCCACCACCACGTCGGCCAGCAGCGCGCGGCCCACGCCGTCGCCCAGGCTGCTCGTCAGGACGTAGCTCAGGCCGTCGACCGCCAGCCTGCCGTCCGTGAGGCTCGGTGCGGCGAGCAGCCCGCCCAGGACGAGCAGGCCGCCGAGCAGGCCCGCGGCGCCCAGCGCGGTGAGGATCGTGCGGGGCGCGGTGCGGCGCGGATGGCGCGTCTCCTCGCTCATCTCGCCCGCGCTGTCGAAGCCGATCATCACGTACGCCGCCGTGAAGGAGCCGACCAGCAGCGCGCCCAACAGGCTGGACTCGGCGGCGCCTTCGGTGTGGAAGGTGATGCCGGGGGAGCGTTCGGAGTGGGTCAGCAGCAGCGCGATGATCAGCACCGCGCCGATGATCTCGGCGGTCACCCCGACGCGGTTGATCAGCGACAGCACGCGGTTGTCCACGAGGTTGACGAGCGTGGTGAGGATCAGCAGGACGACGCCGAGCACGGCCGCGTTGGCCGCGCCGTCCGCCGAGGTCGGCGCGGGGTCGGTGCCGATCAGCTGGAAGCCGGACCACAGGGCCGGCAGCACCATCTGCAGGGCCAGCGCCGCCGCCGCGACCACCACGATCTGCCCGATCACCATGATCCAGCCGGCGAACCAGCCGAAGGTGACGTTCGACAGCCGCGACGACCACTGGTAGATCGCGCCCGAGATCGGATAGCGCGCGGCCAGCTCCGCGAAGCACGCCGCCACCAGCAACTGCCCGACGAGCACCGCCGGCCAGGCCCAGAAGAAGACGGGGCCGCCGAACGCGTACCCGAAGGCGAAGAACTGGAAGACGGTCGTCAGGACGGAGATGAAGGAGAAACCCGCCGCGAACGACGCGTACCGGCCGAGGCTGCGGTGCAGTTCCTGGCGGTATCCGAAGGCGGCGAGGGAGCGCGCGTCAGGGTCGTGCGGCGGGTCGGGGCGAGGTGTGGCGGGGGCGGTGCTCGTCATGGCGGCAACCTGCTTTCGCACAGCGGCGCGAGAGTTCCTGTCGGGCGACAGAAATTAGGGAGGGGCTGTTTCGAACGCATGACGTGCTCATGTCCGAGCCGATCCTAAGTGCTCACGGATCGGCGGCGCAGGCCTCTTGCGGCAGCTGGGCGGCCTCCCTGGGCAGAGTGCGGTAGCCGACGGACTCCCTGGGCACAGCGAAGGGGCGGCACCCGTGAAGGTGCCGCCCCTTTGAGTTCACGCAGGGCTACGCCGCCGGCGCCGCCCCTTCCTGCTCCGCCTCGATCCGCGCGTTCCAGTCCCGCTTGGAGGCTTGCCAGCCGTCCTCGTCGTGGCCGAGCCGCCAGTACCCGGAGATCGACAAATCCTCGCGGGGCACGCCGCGCTCGACCCGCAGCAGCTGGCGCAGCTCCTTCACGAAGTGCGCCTCACCGTGCACGAACGCGTGCACCCGGCCCTCGGGGAACTCCAGCGCGCGCACGGCCTCGACGAGCGCCTCGCCGACGGGGCGGGAGCCGCGGTGCAGCCAGATGACGTCCACATCGGAGTCGATCTTCTGCTCCTCCGCGGGGCCGGAGATCTCCACGAAGGCGTACGCCGTGGCGCCGTCGGGCAGCGACTCCAGGGAGCGGGCGATGGCGGGCAGGGCGCTCTCGTCACCGACGAGCAGATGCCAGTCGGCGTCCGGGTCGGGCGCGTAGGCACCGCCGGGGCCCATGAAGCGCACGGTCTCGCCCGGCTGGGCGCGCATCGCCCACGGGCCGGCCAGGCCCTCGTCGCCGTGGAGCACGAAGTCAAGCGTCAGTTCACGGTGCTCGGGGTCCCAGGCGCGCACGGTGTACGTCCGCGTCACCGGCCAGTGCTCGCGCGGCAGTTCCTCGCGAATGCGCTCCAAGTCGAAGGGCTCGGGATAGCTCACGCCCTCGGGGGAGAACAGCATCTTCACGTAGTGGTCCGTGCAGGTGTCCGCCGCGAAGTCGGCGAGCCCCTCGCCGCCCAGCACTACCCGCTGCATGTGCGGGGTCAGCCGTTCGGTACGGACGACCTGCGCGGAGTGGGGCTTCCGCGGCTTGCGGGCAGGGCGTAGAGCCATCACTGGCCTCCCTCGTTCCAAGCTTAGGTTTACCTAAGTTAGCACCTCCCTTCGATGAATGCCGAGATGACTCGCCACTGCTCGTTCACGAAAGGGTGCATATACACGCACACACGGAACGAATTCCCCGCGCCAGGAACCCCATGCACTGCCTCGGGCCCCCTTTCACGCCCCCCACGTCGGCACACTCCCGGACGTCCTCACGCCCCCAACGTCACCAGCAGCCGCTGCAGCGACCCGCCGAGCCCCCACCGCACCGCCAACTCGTCCAGCCCCGCCGGGTCCCGGGGTGCACGCGGCAGCGTCGTGTCGACGTCGGGCAGCGGGACGTCGGCGGCGACCCGCACGACGGTCGGCGCGACGGCGAGGTACGGCCGCGCCTCGTCCAGCCGCTTGCGCTGCGACGGCGTGAGCCTCGCCTTCGGGTCGTCGACCGCCGCCATGATCCCGGCCAGGTCACCGAACTCGGCCAGCAGCTTCGAGGCCGTCTTCTCACCGATGCCGGGCACGCCCGGGAGGCCGTCGCTCGGGTCGCCGCGCAGCAGCGCCAGATCCGCGTACCCACGCCCGTCCACGCCGTACTTCGTGCGCAGCCACGCCTCGTCGGTGAGCTGGAGGGTGCCCACGCCCTTGAGCGGATACAGCACCCGCACGCCACGCGCGTCGTCCACCAGCTGGTACAGGTCCCGGTCGCCGGTGACGATGTCGACCGGGCCCTTCGCCCGAGCCGTGAACGTGCCGATCACGTCGTCCGCCTCGTACCCCTCGACCCCCACGCGCGCGATGCCGAGCGCGTCGAGGACGGCCTCGATGACCGGCACCTGCGGCGACAGCGTGTCGGGCATCTCCTCCTCGTCGGGCCCGACCTCGTGCTCCTCGGCGACACGGTGCGCCTTGTAGGAGGGGATCAGCTCGACCCGCCACTGCGGCCGCCAGTCGGCGTCCATGCAGGCCACCAGCGCGTCCGGGCGGTGGTCCTTGACCAGGCGGTCGATGAAGTCGAGGAGCCCGCGCACGGCGTTCACCGGCGTGCCGTCCGGCGCCTTCACGGAGTCCGGGACGCCGAAGTAGGCGCGGAAGTAGAGCGAGGCGGTGTCGAGGAGCATCAGTCGTCCGGTCACGCCACGCATCATGCCGTACGGCACTGACACCGGCCCGCTGGTGCGCACGTCGCCGTCCTCCCCGCGCACCCGCCGCCCTCCCTGTGCAACGTGTTGCGGTGTGCGCATGCCCTGTGAGCTGGCGCACTTGTGCGTTTGTGCTGGGGGAACGAGGGCAGGCGCCCGCCCGGAGTGACGCGCTTGCGCATTCAACTGTTGCGCGCGTCGCTCCCTTTCCTTTGCCGTCGAATTCGCCGTCGAAACAAGAGGTACCCGTGTCATCCAGACTAGAGGCCGAGCATCTCTACAAGGTGTTCGGCAGACGACCGGACGAGGCCGTCGAGCGGCTCCGCCAGGGAGCCGACCGGGAGGAGCTGCGCGCCGACGGCACCACCGCCGCCGTGATCGACGCCTCCTTCACCGTGGAAGCCGGCCAGATCTTCGTCGTCATGGGCCTGTCCGGGTCCGGCAAGTCCACCTTGCTGCGCATGCTCAACGGGCTCCTGGAGCCGACCGCGGGTCACGTCCGCTTCGACGGCCAGGACCTGACCGCGCTCGGCGACCGCGAGCTGCGTGCGGTCCGCGCGCAGAAGATCAGCATGGTGTTCCAGCACTTCGCGCTCTTCCCGCACCGCAGCGTCCTGGAGAACGCCGCCTACGGCCTCGGCGTCCAGGGCGTGCCCCGCGCCGAGCGCGAGAAGCGCGCCGCCGAGGCACTGGAACTGTGCGGTCTGGCCGGCTGGGAGAAGTCCTGGCCCGACGAGCTGTCCGGCGGCATGCAGCAGCGCGTGGGCCTGGCCCGCGCGCTCGCCACCGACGCCGACCTGCTCCTCATGGACGAGTCGTTCAGCGCGCTCGACCCCCTGATCCGCCGTGACATGCAGGACCAGCTGCTCCAGCTCCAGCAGACCCTGAAGAAGACGATCGTCTTCATCACCCACGACCTCAACGAGGCCATGCGGCTCGGCGACCGCATCGCGGTCATGCGTGACGGCCGCATCGTCCAGACCGGCAGCGCCGAGGACATCCTGATCCGTCCCGCCAACGACTACGTCGCCTCCTTCATCCAGGACGTCGACCGCTCCCGGGTCCTGACCGCGGCGGCCGTCATGGACGAGGACGTCCGCGGCGACGAGATCGGCTGCGGCTGCGAGACCGCGACGCCGGACACACCGTTCACCGAACTCTGCGCGATCAGCGCCCGCCTGACGCACCCCGTGGCAGTGCTCGACGTCAAGGGGAAACTCGTCGGCCGCGTCCCCCGGCAGCGCCTCGTCGGCCTCCTCGGCGACCAGCAGGGCGAGCCCGAGCCCTGCGACAACCCGCGCGGCACCCGCGACGGGAAGGTGATCGCCAATGCCTAGGATCCACTTCGGAGACTGGATCGAAGACCTGGTGGGCTGGCTCCAGTCCCACCTGAACTGGGTGTTCGACATCATCAACGCCGTCCTCGGCGGCATGTACGACGCGGTCGACGCCGTCCTCGGCGGCGGCGAGCCGCTGCTGATGGCCGGCATCCTCGCCGTGATCGCGTGCTGGCTGCGCGGTCTGCTGCCCGGTGCCCTGGCCTTCGTCGGCCTCGCCCTGATCGACTCGCTCGGCCTGTGGGACGACGCGATGGACACGCTCTCGCTCGTCCTCGTCGCCGCGGTCATCACCATCGTGTTCGCGGTGCCGCTGGGCATCTGGGCCGCCCGCAGCAACCGGGTCAGCGCCCAGCTGCGGCCGGTGCTCGACGTCATGCAGACGATGCCGGCCTTCATCTACCTCATCCCCGGCGTCATGTTCTTCGGCGTCGGCACCACCCCCGGCCTCCTCGCGACGATCATCTTCGCCATGCCGCCGGGCGTGCGGATGACCGAGCTGGGCATCCGGCAGGTGGACGGCGAACTGATCGAGGCGGCCGAGGCGTTCGGCACCAGCCCGCGCACCACGCTGGCCCGCGTCCAGCTGCCGCTCGCGCTGCCGACGATCATGGCCGGCGTCAACCAGGTGATCATGCTGGCCCTGTCGATGGTGGTCATCGGCGGCATGGCCGGTGCCGGTGGCCTCGGTGAGCAGGTCTACTCCGCCATCACCCAGCTCAAGGTCGGCCTGGCCGCCGAGAGCGGTGTCGCCGTGGTCATCCTCGCGATGTACCTGGACCGGATGACCGGCGCGCTGGGCCAGCGGGTCTCGCCGCTCGGCCGCCGCGCCGCGGCCAAGGCCGCGGTCGCCGCCGCCGGCCGCTTCAGGCTCGCCCACTACAAGCCGGGCGGCGCGGTGGCGGTCATCGGCGTCGTCGTCCTCGCCCTCGTCGCCGGCGGCATGAACCTCACCGGCTCCGGCGGCAGCGAGCAGACCGCCGGCGGGAACAGCACGAACGTGGGCCAGGGCAAGAAGATCAACATCGGCTACATCCCCTGGGACGAGGGCACCGCCACCACATACCTGTGGAAGGAGCTCCTGGAGCGGCGTGGCTACGAGACCGACGTCAAGCAGCTCGACCCCGGCCCGCTCTACTCGGGCGTGGCCCGCGGCGACATCGACTTCCAGACCGACGCCTGGCTGCCGACCACGCACAAGGCGTACTGGGACAAGTACAGCTCGCAGCTCGACGATCTGGGTGCCTGGTACGGGCCGACGTCGCTGGAGCTGACCGTTCCGTCGTATGTGAAGGGCGTCGATTCGCTCGCCGATCTGAAGGGTCAGGGGAAGAAGTTCGGCGGGAAGATCATCGGTATCGAGGCGAGTGCCGGGATGATGGGCACGCTGAACAAGTCGGTGCTGAAGGCGTACGGTCTGGACGGCGAGTACAAGGTCGTGTCGTCCAGTACGTCGTCGATGCTGGCGGAGCTGGACCGGTCGATCAAGAAGCGTGAGCCGGTCGTGGTGACGCTGTGGTCGCCGCACTGGGCGTACGGCAAGTACGACCTGAAGAAGCTCAAGGACCCCGAGGGCGCCTGGGGCAAGGGCGAGCAGATCCACACCGTCGCGCACAAGGGCTTCGGCAAGAAGGACCCGACCGTCGCGAAGTGGCTGAAGGACTTCAAGCTCACCGAGACGCAACTGACCGGCCTGGAGAACGACATCCGCGCGGCCGGCGAGGGCCAGGAGCAGGACGGCGTGCGCACCTGGCTGAAGAAGAACCCCGGCGTGGTCGACAAGCTCGCCCCGGTTCCCGGCGGCGCGAAGGCGCAGGGCAAGGACGCGGGCAAGACCGTCAACATGGGCTACTTCCCGTGGGACGAGGCCATCGCCGCCACCTACCTCTGGCAGAACATCCTGGAGGACCGCGGCTACAAGCCGAACGTCAAGCAGCTCGACCCCGGCCCGCTCTACACCTCGCTCGCGCAGGGGCAGATGGACGTACAGCTGGACGGCTGGCTGCCGACCACGCACAAGGAATACGTGGACCGCTTCAAGGGGAAGTTGGACGACCTCGGGCCGTGGTACGGGCCGACGTCATTGGAGTTGACGGTTCCCTCCTATGTGAAGGGCGTCGATTCGCTCGCCGACCTGAAGGGGCAGGGGAAGAAGTTCGGTGGGAAGATCATCGGTATCGAGGCGAGTGCCGGGATGATGGGCACGCTGAACAAGTCGGTGCTGAAGGCGTACGGTCTGGACGGTGAGTACAAGGTCGTGTCGTCCAGTACGTCGTCGATGCTGGCGGAGCTGGACCGGTCGATCAAGAAGCGTGAGCCCGTGGTCGTGACGCTGTGGACGCCGCACTGGGCGTACGGCAAGTACGACCTGAAGAAGCTCAAGGACCCGAAGGGCGCCTGGGGCGAGGGCGAGCAGATCCACACCGTGGCCAAGAAGGACTTCGGCCGGGAATTCCCCGAACTGAGCGGCTGGCTGAAGGACTTCAAGCTGACCGAGGAGCAACTCGCCTCACTGGAGGTGGAGATCCAGAAGGGCGGCGCCGGAAACGAGAAGGAATCCGCACGCCGTTGGATGGACGCCCATCCGGGGATCGAGGACGAGCTGGCGCCTGTGACGGGGTAGCTCCGCCGGCCCCGACGTAGAAAAATGCACCGGGTGCGGGATTCACGCGTACGTGAATCCCGCACCCGGTTTCTGTTCGCGTCACCACCACCCTGGGCCGGACCGAGACCTGTGCCCACGCCTACGAGAAGGATCCGGCCAACCACAGAGCGCTACGCCACCACCCGAGCCCCTGGCCGCTCCGCCAGGCACTCCACCGGCGGCCGCGAGGGAACAGGGGAGGCTGCCGCAGCATTGAAATGAACACGGGGTACTCGTGCTGATCGGGAGTCAGCGGTGCCGCGCGGGCGGCCGTCCCGTCCGGGGCGCCGATCCCGCTGGCGCGAACCGATGGGTCGTACTCCCCCTGAGGTGTCGTCGATGCGACGGGCGCATGAAACGGTTTGCCGAACATGCGTAGGGTGCAGAGAACTCAACAGAAGGTGTGCGCCGGGAGGCGGACGCGAGGACATCGGGCCGACGAGCGAAGGAGGGAGCCGGAGCGATGGGCGACCACAAAGAACAGTCCCTTCGAGTGGGCGCGGCCGTGCGGCGTCGTCGTCGCGCCCTGGACCTCACCCTCGCCGTCGTCGCCGAGCGCAGCGGCCTGTCGGTGCCCTTCCTGAGCCAGGTCGAGAACGACCGGGCACGCCCCAGCCGCAGCTCCCTGGAGAAGGTCGCCGACGCGCTGCGCACGACCGCCGTGGAGCTCCTCGCCGCCGCCGACCCGGCGTGCAGCGTCGACGTGGTGCGGGCCGAGTCCACCGAGCTGGAGCCGGAACCGCGGGTGCGTTCCCTGGTGCGCGGTCACCATCAGATGCACGCCTCGGAGTTCACCGGCGACCATGACGCGGGCCGTGAATTCCAGTACCGCAACGACCAGTTGATGTACGTCGCCGACGGCGCCGTGGAGATCGAGGCGGAGGGGCGCGCGTACCGCCTCGGCCGCGGCGACACCCTGTACCTCACCGGCGGGGTGCGCCACCGCTGGCGGGCGACCGTGCCGGACACGCGCGTGGTCGTCGTCGCGGTGGCCGAGCACATCGAGGCGGTCCGGGACCGGCCGGGGCGATGATGCGCGTCGTCTCCCTGGTGCCGTCCCTCACCGAGGCCGTGGCCGTCTCGGCCCCCGGCGCCCTGGTCGGCGCCACGGACTGGTGCACCCATCCGGCCGAACTGGACGTCACCCGCGTCGGCGGCACCAAGAACCCCAAGGTCGACCGGATCGTCGCCCTCGCCCCCGACCTGGTGATCGCCAACGAGGAGGAGAACCGCGAGCCCGACCTCGCCGCTCTCCGCGCGGCCGGTATCGAGGTCCTGGTGACCGAGGTGCGGGACGTCCCGGCGGCCTTCCGGGAACTGGCGCGCGTGCTGGACGCCTGCGGGGTAACGGCCCGCCCGCGCTGGCTGGACGAGGCGGAGCGGACCTGGTCCTCGCTGCCGCTCCCCGAACGCCGTACGACAGCCGTGGTCCCGATCTGGCGGCGCCCCTGGATGGTGCTGGGCCGCGACACCTTCGCGGGCGACGTACTGACCCGCCTCGGCGTGGACCACCTGTACGCGACGCACGAGGACCGCTACCCCCGCATCCCCCTGGACGACCTGCGGGCGGCGGCCCCCGGTGTCGTCGTCCTCCCCGACGAGCCGTACCGCTTCACGGCCGAGGACGGTCCGGAGGCGTTCCCCGGTCTGCCCTGTGCGCTGGTCAGTGGGCGGCACCTGACGTGGTACGGCCCGTCACTGGCCGAGGCGCCGCGGGTGCTGTCCGGGGGCCTGCGAGCAGCGCACCGTTGAGCAGACCGCGGGCAGTGCACACGGTGGCGACGGCCCAGGCGGCGACGAGCACCAGGTACAGCCCGACCGCGAGACCGTCGTAGACCACGAGCCCGGTGTGCCGGGCCATTGCCGCGGCGCCGGTGACACAGGTGCCGACCGGGAAGGTGAACGCCCACCACGTCATCGCGAACCCCATGCCGTGCCGCCGAGCCCGCAGCACATGGGCGGTGGCGAGCCCGAACCAGAGCAGCGCGAAGCCCAGCACGGGCACGCCGTAGAGCACGGCGAGAATGCCGAAGGCCTGGCCGTACGGCGCGGCGACCACTCCCGGTGCGACCTCGGCGAACATGCCGACGGCGGTGGTGGACTGCCCGAGCGGGCCCAGCACCAGGAACAGGGTCGGGGTGAGGGCGAGGGGCAGGGGTCCGCCGGCGACCAGCCGGGCGAAGACCAGCGGCAGCATCAGCAGGGTGGCGAGCAGACTCAGCCCGAACATCGCGAAGCAGGCGAGCAGCAGGGTCTCCTGGGCCTGCCCGGGCGGCAGATGCGGCACCAGCAGCGGCCCGAGCGCGGCGGACACCATGGGCGCGACGAGCGGCAACAGCCACACGGGCGTGGCCTGCGACGGCTCGATGCGATGGCGTACGGCCATGAGGTACGGGACGGCGACCGCCGCCGCCAGCCCGACGACCGTACCGGCGGTGAAGAGGACGGCATCGAGGGCGACCGCCGCTCCGACCCCGATCCAGTCCCGGCCCACGGTGACGGCACCGCCGCCGACGGCCGACAGGGCCATGGCCAGGCAGCCGTAGAAGGGCGCCGTGGCCGGGTCGAGGAGGTGGGCGCGGGCCTGGTCGCGGTGGTGGGTCCAGTGCAGGGCACGGGCGCCGAGCAAGGTGACGAGCAGGGCCAGGGACAGGGCCCAGACGGCCGTGCAGGCGGTACGCAGGCCGGGCAGGTGCAGCGGCAGTCCGGCTCCGGCGGTGGCGACGGCGGCGGTGCCCATGACGGACGCGTACCAGTTGGGTCCGAGATGACGGACGGCGGAGACCATGCGCTCAGGGTCGCCGGGTGAATTGCTTGCCACCAGGGAGTTTGCCTCTATGGCGACATAAACTGGCTTTATGACTCAAGCGGCGGAGGGGCAGTTTCGCGCGGGAACCCTGGCACATCGTGTCCCGGATCTCGGCGCGCTGGAGCTGTTGCTGGCGGTGGCGCGGCTCGGCAGTCTGGGCGGGGCGGCGCGTGAGCTGGGGATCACCCAGCCGGCGGCGAGCAGCCGGATCCGGTCGATGGAACGGCAGCTGGGCGTGGCGTTGGTGGACCGGTCACCGAGGGGATCGCGGCTCACGGACGCGGGGGCGCTGGTGACGGACTGGGCGCGGCGCGTCGTGGAGGCCGCGGAGGCCTTCGACGCAGGTGCGCAGGCGTTGCGGGACCGGCGGGACTCGCGGCTGCGGGTGGCGGCGAGCATGACGATCGCGGAGTACCTGCTGCCGGGCTGGCTCCTCGCGCTGCGCGCCCAGCGTCCGGACACGGCGGTGTCGCTGCTCGCCGGGAACTCGGCGGCGGTGGCGGAGCGGCTGCTGGCGGACGAGGCGGACCTGGGGTTCGTGGAGGGGCTCACCGCGCCGACGGGGCTGGACTCCGTGGTCATCGCCCACGACAACCTGATCGTGGTGACCGCGCCGGGGCACGCCTGGTCCCGCCGCCGACGTCCACTGGAGGCTTCTGAGCTCGCGGTGACTCCGTTGATCCTGCGGGAGAAGGGTTCGGGTACGCGGCAGGTCCTGGACGCGGCGCTGGGCGGGCTGGCCCGGCCGCTGATCGAGCTGTCCTCGACGACCGCGGTCAAGGCGGCGGCGGTGAGTGGGGCGGGGCCGGCGGTGCTGAGCGAGCTCGCGGTGGGGGAGGAGCTGGCGATGCGGCGGCTGGTGAGTGTGCCGGTGGCGGATGTGTCGCTGGCGCGGGACCTGCGGGCGGTGTGGCCGACGGGGCATCGTCCGGTGGGGCCGGCGCGCGACCTGCTGTCGCTGACGCGGGGGTAGTTCCTCGCCCCCGCCGCCCCTACCCGTCCCGCCCCCGGACCCCCGCTGTCGGCCCTCCGGGCCTCGTCCTCAAACGCCGGACGGGCTGAACTACTCAGCCCCTCCGGCGTTTGAGGAGCGGGGGTCCAGGGGGCAGAGCCCCCTGGGAGCGGGGTCGAAGGGGCAGAGCCCCTGGGGATGGGACGGGTAGGGGCGGCGGGGGCGAAAATCCCCCTGTCAGCCACCGGCCGCACGTACCAGGGCCTGCATCACCCGCAGATCGTCACCCATCTCCGGATGCCACTGCACCCCCAGCACCCAGGACGCGGAGGGAAGTTCGATCGCCTCCACCGTCCCGTCCTCCGCGTACGCCGAGGCCACCAGCCCCGCACCCAGCCGATCCACCGCCTGATGGTGATACGTCGGCACCGACGCCTCCTCCGCCACCACCCCGGCGTACAGACTCCCCGGCACCGGCTTCACGCTGTGGCTGCCGAAGACGCCCACCACCTCCGCGTGCCCGTCGATGTGCTGCACAAGCGTGCCGCCGAGGGCGACGTTCAGCAGCTGCATCCCCCGGCAGATCCCCAGCACAGGAATCCCCGCGGCCAGCCCCGCGTCGATCAGGGCCAGCTCCCAGGCGTCCCGCGCACGCGCCGGCGGCCCGGTGCGGGGATGCGGTTCGGCGCCGTACCGTACGGGCTCCACGTCGGGACCGCCCGCGATGACCAGCCCGTCCAGCCGCGCCACGGCCGCGGCCGCGTGCGCCGGGTCGTCCGGCGGCAGCATCGCGGCCAGGCCGCCGGCCCGCTGCACCAGCCGGGGATAGCCGACCGGCAGCAGCGCCGCGTCCAGCTCCCACACACCCCAGCGCGCACCGGACTCCAGATAGGTGCTGACACCGATCAACGGCCTGGCCACCGCAACTCCCTCACAGTCGAACGCCTCAGTCCCGTGCCAACTCTGCCTCGGCCGCCGCCAGCGCCGCGAATTCCTCCTCCGGCGCCTGCGCCACCAGCCGCTTACGGCTGTACAGACCGAAGTACCCGACGGCCACGACGTACACCGCCAGCGCGATCAGCGCCGCCGTCACGTCCACGAGGAATGTGGCCACCAGTGCCGCGCAGGCCAGCACCAGGGCGACCGACGACGTCAGCACCCCGCCGGGCGTGCGGTACGGCCGCGCCAGCTCGGGCTCCCGGCGGCGCAGCACGATGTGCGACAGGGACATCAGCGCGTAGGAGATGGTCGCGCCGAAGACCGCGATGTTCAGCATCCGGGCGCCGTCACCCGACACCGCCGCCAGCAGGAAGCCGATCGTGCCGGGCACCACCAGGCCCAGGTACGGCGCCTTGCGGCGGCTGGTGAGGGACAGGAAACGAGGCAGATAGCCTGCCCGCGACAGGGCGAACAGCTGCCGCGACCCCGCGTAGATCAAAGAGAAGAACGACGCCACCAACCCCGCCAGGCCCGCGTAGTTCACGATCCGGCTCAGAGCCGTCGCCCTGCCGTCCGGCTGGAGCGCCTCCACCAGCGGGTTGCCCGCCTCCTGGATCGCCGCCGAGCCACGTGCGCCGGCCGCCGCGAAGAAGGTCACCACGGCCAGCACCACCAGGATGGCCATCGACCAGCGGATCGCCTTCGGCAGCGTGCGGGCCGGCTCCTTGGTCTCCTCGGCCGCCAGCGGCACGCCCTCGACACCGAGGAAGAACCACATGCCGAAGGGGAACGCCGCCCAGATGCCGAGCAGGCCGAACGGCAGCCAGGAGCTCGATCCAGCGGCCGAGGAGTCGACCGGGATGTCGTCCAGGGACGCGAAGCTGAAGTCCGGCAGCGCCGCCAGCGCGAACACGACCAGGGCCACCACCGCGATGCCGGTGACGACGAAGCTGAAGCGCAGTGCCTCGCCCACGCCCCACAGATGGATGCCGAGGAAGATCGCGAAGCAGACCAGGTACATCGGCCAGCCCGACTCCAGGCCGAACAGGCCCAGCGACTCGACGTAGTCGCCGATGAAGATGACGATGGCGGCGGGCGCGAGGACGTACTCGATGAGGATCGCCGTACCGGTCAGAAAGCCGCCCCACGGGCCCAGCGCCCGGCGGGCGAAGCCGTAGCCGCCGCCCGCCGTGGGCAGGATCGAGGACAGCTCGGCGAGGGCGAAGACCATGCAGGCGTACATCGCGCCCATGAGCACCATGGCGATCGCGAGGCCCCCGAAGCCGCCCTCGGCGAGGCCGAAGTTCCAGCCCGAGTAGTCGCCGGAGACGACGTAGGCGACGCCGAGACCGGTCAGCAGCACCCAGCCGGCGCTGCCTCGGCGCAGGGCTCTGCGTTCCAGATAGTCGTCCGCCTCGGGGGCGGTTGTGCTGGTGGATTCCTGGGACATGGGTGGACTCCCCACGGGTGGCGGACACCGGGCATTTCCGGGCACGGTGGGGTCGACCGAGCTCCGGCTCAATGGAATGGATCCACACCTTTGCGGGGTCGGCCATGGGAAGGCAATACCCGTGCGTTAATCGCCCGTAAATCCTTGGGTCGCCGGCCGGTGGCGCGGCTCAGCCGAGGAAGCCCCGCAGCAGCGCCGCCGTACCCCCGCAGTGCTCCCGCATGATTTCCCGCGCGCACTCCGCGTTGCCCTCGATCACGGCCTCCACCAGGGCGGTGTGCTGCCGTTGGGAGTGCTCCAGGTTGCGTACCAGGAGCGGGATGCAGTCGAGCAGGTCGTTGACCGTGGCGCGGACGGCCGCGTACTGGGCGGTGAGCGTGGGGGAGCCGGACAGCTCGGCGAGGGTCAGGTGCAGCAGCGTGTCCAGGCGGCGGTACTCGGCGAGCGGGGCGTCGTGCGTGCGCGCCAAGGCCTCGCGCAGCCGGTCGGCCTGGTCGTCGTCCAGGCCGTGCGCCGCGCACAGCCCGGCCGCGCCCACCTCCAGGACCTCGCGGAAGCGCAACGTGTCCTCGACGTCGACGCCCTTCAGGCGGCGGCGCAGCTCCTCCTCGCCAGGGGTCTGCGGGCGCGGCAGCACGAACGTGCCGCCGTAACGCCCGCGCCGCGACTCCACCAGGCCCTGGTCCTGGAGCACCTTCAGCACCTCGCGCAGCGTCACCCGGCTGATCCCGAGCCGGTCGGCCAGCTCGCGCTCCGCGGGCAGCCGTTCGCCGCCCGGCACCAGCCCGAGCCGGACCACCTGGAGGATCTGCTCCAGGGCCTCCTCGAAGCCGTTGCCTGCCCGCACCGGCCGCAGCACCGACGTCAGCCGGTCGTCGGCCCCGGGCGCCCCGTGCTCCGTGCCCGCCTGCGGCATGCGGTCGGACTGCGACATGTGGCCGGACCCCCTTCCCAATCAATGGTCCCCGGCAATACCTTATGGCTTCCGGCTGACCGAAGTAGCCGAATGGAGGCTCTCCCGTGGCAGACCGCACACCCCCGCTGAGCGTCGAGGAGCTGCGCGCCCTCGTCGCGAGCGGTGAGATCGACACTGTCGTCCTGGCCTTCCCCGATATGCAAGGGCGGCTCCAGGGCAAGCGGTTCGCCGCCCGCTTCTTCCTCGACGAGGTCCTGCACCACGGCACCGAGGGCTGCAACTACCTCCTCGCCGTCGACACCGAGATGAACACCGTCGACGGCTACGCCATGTCCTCCTGGGACCGCGGCTACGGCGACTTCGCCATGCACCCCGACCTGGCCACGCTCCGCCGCCTGCCCTGGAACGCCGGTACGGCCATGCTCGTCGCCGACCTCGCCTGGAACGACGGCTCGCCCGTGGTCGCCGCCCCTCGCCAGATCCTGCGCCGCCAGCTGGAGCGCCTCGCCGAGCTCGGGTACACCGCCAAGGTCGGCACCGAGCTGGAGTTCATCGTCTTCAAGGACACCTACGAGCAGGCCTGGGACGCGAACTACCGCGGGCTCACGCCGGCCAACCAGTACAACATCGACTACTCGGTGCTGGGGACGGGACGGATCGAGCCCCTGCTGCGCCGTATCCGCAACGAGATGACCGGCGCCGGCCTCACCGTCGAGTCCGCCAAGGGCGAATGCAACCCCGGCCAGCACGAGATCGCCTTCAAGTACGACGACGCCCTGGTCACCTGCGACCAGCACGCCGTCTACAAGACCGGCGCCAAGGAGATCGCCGCCCAGGAGGGCGTGTCGATCACCTTCATGGCCAAGTACAACGAGCGCGAGGGCAACTCCTGCCACATCCACCTCTCCCTCGCGGACGCCGCCGGCAACAACGCCATGGCAGGGGACGGCGAGGGCGGCATGTCGGACGTCATGCGGCACTTCCTCGCCGGGCAGCTGGCCGCCCTGCGTGACTTCTCGCTGCTCTACGCCCCCAACATCAACTCCTACAAGCGGTTCCAGCCGGGCTCCTTCGCCCCGACCGCCGTCGCCTGGGGTTACGACAACCGCACCTGTGCCCTGCGCGTCGTCGGCCACGGCCGCTCGATGCGCTTCGAGAACCGGCTCCCCGGCGGCGACGTCAACCCGCACCTCGCGGTGGCGGGGCTGGTGGCCGCCGGTCTGTACGGCATCGAGCAGAAGCTGGAGCTGCCGGAGCCCTGCCCCGGCAACGCCTACGCCGCCGACTTCGAGCACGTCCCGACGACCCTGCGCGAGGCCGCCGAGCTCTGGGAGAACAGCCCGATCGCCAAGGCCGCCTTCGGCGACGAGGTCGTCGCGCACTACCGCAACATGGCGCGCGTCGAGCTGGACGCCTTCGACGCCGCGGTGACCGACTGGGAGCTGCGCCGCTCCTTCGAACGCATGTGAGGCCCTCCTTGTCCGACCAGCTCCAGGTACTCGATCCGGCCACCGAAGAGGTCGTCGCCACCGTCCCCGCCGCCACCGCGGCCGACGTCGACGCCGCTGTCGTACGGGCCACGAAGGCGCAGTCCGGATGGGCCGCCCTCGCACCCGGTGAACGCGCCCGGCTGCTGCGCCGGTTCGCCGTCGTCGTCGACGAACACCTCGAAGAACTTGCCCAGTTGGAGGTCCGCGAGGCCGGACACACCGTCGGCAACGCCCGCTGGGAGGCGGGCAACGTCCGCGATCTGCTCGACTACGCGGCCGGGGGAGTGGAACGGCTCACCGGGCGCCAGATCCCGGTCCCCGGCGGCCTGAACGTGACGATCCTCGAACCGCTGGGCGTCGTGGGCGTGATCGCCCCCTGGAACTTCCCGATGCCCATCGCGGCCTGGGGCACCGCCCCGGCGCTCGCGGCCGGCAACGCGGTCCTCCTCAAGCCCGCCGAGACGACCCCGCTGACCGCGATGCGGCTGGCCGAACTCGCCCTGGAGGCAGGACTCCCGGAGGGACTGTTCCAGGTCCTTCCCGGCCACGGCCCCGTCGCGGGCAACGCCCTCGTCGAGCACCCGGGTGTCGCGAAGATCGTCTTCACGGGGTCCACGACCGTGGGCAAACAGGTGTTGGCGAAGGGCTCGGCGCTCCTCAAGCGCGTCACCCTCGAACTCGGCGGCAAGAGCCCCAACATCGTCTTCGCCGACGCCGACCTCGAAGCCGCCGCGGCCGCCACCCCCATGTCCTTCCTCGACAACTCCGGCCAGGACTGCTGCGCCCGCACCCGCATCCTCGTCCAGCGCTCGGTCCACGACCGTTTCCTCGACCTCCTCGCCCCCGCGATCGAGTCGGTCCTGGTCGGCGACCCGTCCGACGAGCAGACGCAGATGGGCCCGCTGATCTCCAAGTCCCAGCTGGACCGTGTCCGTTCGTACGTCACCGACGACCTGGGCGGCATCCGCGGCAAGGCCCCCGAAGGCCCCGGCTTCTGGTTCCCGCCCACCGTCCTCACCGGCGTCGACCCGCACGCGCGCGTGGCCGTGGAGGAGGTCTTCGGACCCGTGGCCGTCGTCCTCCCCTTCGAGGACGAGGCGGAGGCCGTCGCCCTCGCCAACGCCACCGACTACGGCCTCTCCGGCTCCATCTGGACCCGTGACGTCGGCCGCGCCCTGCGCGTTTCCCAGGCGGTCCGGGCCGGCAACCTGTCCGTCAACTCCCACTCCAGCGTCCGCTACTGGACCCCCTTCGGCGGCTTCAAGCAGTCCGGCATCGGCCGCGAGCTGGGCCCGGACGCCCTGACCGCCTTCACCGAAACCAAGAACGTCTTCATCAGCACGGAAGGCCCCGCACAGTGACCTCTCCCACCGAGGAAAGCATCTGCCGTCGCCTCGTCGGCCGTACGGCCGTCATCACCGGAGCCGGCAGCGGCATCGGCCTCGCCACCGCCCGCCGCCTCGCCTCCGAGGGCGCCCACGTCGTCTGCGGCGACGTCGACGAGCAGCGCGGCAAGGCCGTCGCCGAGGAGGTCGGCGGGCTCTTCGTGAAGGTCGACGTCACCGACCCCGAGCAGGTCGAGGCGCTGTTCAGGACGGCGTACGACACCTACGGCAGCGTCGACATCGCCTTCAACAACGCCGGTATCTCGCCGCCCGACGACGACTCCATCCTGGAGACCGGCCTGGAGGCCTGGAAGCGCGTCCAGGAGGTCAACCTCACCTCCGTCTACCTGTGCTGCAAGGCCGCCATCCCCTACATGCGGCAGCAGGGCAAGGGCTCCATCATCAACACGGCGTCCTTCGTGGCGCGGATGGGTGCCGCCACGTCCCAGATCTCGTACACCGCCTCCAAGGGCGGCGTCCTGGCCATGTCCCGCGAGCTGGGCGTGCAGTTCGCCCGCGACGGCATCCGGGTCAACGCCCTGTGCCCCGGGCCGGTCAACACCCCGCTCCTGCAGGAGCTGTTCGCCAAGGACCCGGAGCGCGCCGCGCGCCGCCTCGTCCACATCCCGGTCGGCCGTTTCGCCGAAGCCGAGGAGATCGCCGCCGCGGTCGCCTTCCTGGCCAGCGACGACTCCTCGTTCGTGAACGCCACCGACTTCCTGGTCGACGGCGGAATCTCCGGGGCGTACGTCACGCCGCTGTAGGCCGCCCTACAGTGGCCGGGGTGAGCATGACACCCTCGCCCGGCTGGTACCGCGACCCCAAGGCCCCGCATCTGGAGCGCTGGTGGGACGGAACGGCCTGGACCGAGCACCGGCGCGCTCCCGACGTCCCGGGACCGCCGGTGCCGGCGCCCCCCGTGCCCGGCCACCCGCAGGCGTACGGCCCGCCGGACCCCGGCCCGCAGTCGCCGGTGCCGCCCCGTCCGCCGTCCGCCGGTGACGCCTCCGCGCTGCGGTCGAGGGCCATCGCCCTCACCGCCGCCGGAGCCGTACTGGTCACCGCGATCGTCACGGGCGCGATCGTGCTCGGCGAGGACGACGGGGGCGCGGAGGTGAACACCGCCCCGACACTGGCGACGACGGAGCCCGCACCCCGTGAGCCGGCCACCGAGACCCCCACCCCCACCCCGTCGGAGTCCACCTCCGAGCCCTCCGCCGACGACCCGGCCGTCGTGGTGGACCAACTCAACGGCATCACCCTGCCGTTGCTCGACGGCTGGGTCAGGCCACAGACCTTCACCGAGCCCGACGTGCTCATGGCCACGGACGGTACCTACGAATGTCCCGGCGACGAGCTCGGCTTCTGCCGGCACGGCAAGGTCATCTCGCGCACGGCGACGAACCGTGACGGCGAGACGGCCCCCGAGGCCCTCGCCAAGGCGGACATCAAGGAGGCGGCCGACGAGGCCTACGACCGTGACCGCGTCGGCCGGCGGCCCTTCGGCGGCATCGAGTCCCACCAGGTCGTCAAGTCCGGCCCGGTCGAAGTGGCGGGCCGCACCGGCTACTTCGTGCGCTGGCGGGTCAGGACCGCCGAGGGACCGGGCGGATACGTCCAGTCCCTCGCCTTCGCGTCCCCAGCCGGCACCGAGGCACCGGTCATCGTCCGTTACGTCTTCGACGCGGGCGAGGACGGGCCGCCCCTGGCCGACATGGACCGCTTCACGCGAGGCATCCGGTCCGCGACGGACTGAGCCACCGAAGGCCGGGCTACAGGAAGGTGTGCCCTTCACCCCGGTACGTCGGCACGGTGGCCGTCACCGAGTCTCCCTCGATGAGGTGGAGCTCCCCGAACCGCTCGCACAGCTCACCCGCCTTCGCGTGCCGGAACCACACCTTGTCGCCGATCAGCAGATCGTCGGCGGGGGAGCCGAGCAGCGGGGTCTGCACCTCGCCGGGCCCCTCCTGGGGGTCGTAGCGCAGCCCCTCGGGCAGATACGGCACCGGCAGCCGGTCGGGCCCGGCCGCACCCGAGGCCGGGTATCCACCGCCGAGGACGGTCACCACCCCGACCCCCGGCCGGCGCACGACCGGCTGGGCGAACAGCGCGGCCGGACGCCCGCTGAAGGACGTGTAGTTGTCGAACAGCCGCGGCACGTACAGCCCCGACCCGGCCCCGATCTCGGTGACGGACTCCTCGGCGGCGGTGTGCTGCACACTGCCGGTCCCGCCGCCGTTGACGAACCGCAGTCCCGGCACCACGGCCCGCACCGCCCGCACCACCTCGGCCCGCCGCTCGGCGAGCTCCCGGCGCGCGGCGGCCTGCATCAGCCGCACGGCACGCGACCGCAACGGCCGCCCCGCCACGGCGTCCCCGACCCCGGCGACATGCCCCTCGTACGCCATGATCCCGACCACCTCGAACCCCGGCCGCCGGGCGACGAACCGAGCCATGTCCGCGACCTGGGCGGGGGAGTGCAGCGGCGAACGCCGGGCGCCGACGCGCACGCGCCCGCCGAGCAGCTTCAGCGAGGTGTCCAACTCCAGGCAGACCCGGACGACTTCACGCCCCCCGTCCCGGGACTCGTCGATGAGCCGGAGCTGTGCCGGATCGTCGACCATCACGGTGACGGCGGAGGCGAGCTTGGGATCGGCGGCCAACTCGGCGAAACCTGCCCGGTCGGCGGACGGATAGGCGAGCAGGACGTCGTCGAACCCGGACCGCGCCAACCACAGGGACTCGGCGAGCGTGAAGGACATGATCCCCGCGAACCCGTCCTTCGCGAGCACCCGCTCCAGCAGGGCACGGCAGCGTACGGACTTGCTGGCGACGCGGATCGGCTTCCCGCCGGCCCGGCGGACGAGATCGTCCGCGTTGGCGTCGAAGGCGTCCAGGTCCACGAGCGCGAGAGGGGCGTCGAGATGGGCGGTGGCCCGGTCGTAACGGGCCCGGTCGGCGGCGCGCGCAGTCATGAACGAAGCCTGCCATGCAGGATTACCGCAGGGTAGGGGGATGTTCCGGGCAGATGCACACGGGGTCCCGGACTGGTTCCCGTTCGCCCAGGATCAACCCGTAGAGTGACGCGCACGCATGTGTGGGAACGCCCCGGTCGCACGACCGCGCCGGGATGACACCCCGCCCGTGCGGGTATGCGTGCCTGGTCGGACGAGTCCGCGCCGGGCAGACGGACAACGCGACGACGGCCCGCGTACGAGGACGAGCCCGGGCACGAGGGAACGGGGGGTGCATGAGCACGGAAGCGCGCCGCGCCCCCGTCCCCCCACGCCCCACGGCACCTCCGCCGCCCGCCGCCCCGCCCCGCCCGACCACCCCGCCGAGACCCACGCGGCCGCCGGTGCCCGGCGGTCCGCAGGGCGATCAGCCGGTCCCGGGAACGCAGGCCACACGGGCGACCGGCGACGGGTCGCGAACGGAGGGATCGGTGCCTGGCGGTGTCGGCGGTGGGCCGGTCTCGGGGCCTGAAGGGCCCGTACGCGGTGAAGCCGCCGTGCCTCGGCGAGCCGACGGTGGCGCCGGGTCCCCGGACCCGCAGGCCTGGGCCGGATCGCAGGGCGTGGACGGCTCAGGTGCCGTGCCGTCGCCTCGGAGCAGCGGTGTAGGCGCCCGGTCGGTGGCCGGAAACAACTCCGGTGTCTCTCCGTCGCCCTCGCGCGGCGACCGGACCGACCCGAACGCCCCCACGTCCCCGCCGCCGCCCCGCGCCTCGGCGCGCTTCCCGGACACGCCGCCGATGGCAGGGCGTCGGGACAGTGGCGGATCGTTGCGCCACGAGGGCGCCGGACAGGCCGCGCCCGATGCCGCCCCGCCTCGCCCGGCCGACCGTCCCCCGACGCCACGCCGCACGGGCGCCCCCGCCGAGACCGCCGCGGAAACCACCTTCCGCCTCCGCCCGATCTCCGCGGAGCCGTCCCCCGAGGCCGACAACCACCCGTCCCCCGCACGGGGCTCCACCGACGCCCGCCCCCAACCGGGCACCCGAGCCACGCAGGGCGCCACCGGGGTGCCGCCGAAGCCGGGTGCCGGTCCCGGGCAGGCTCCTGCCGGTGGGTCTTCCCGGTCGGGCGCGATGCCGGGGCAGGGTCCTGGTGGTGCGTCTTCGCGGCCGGGTGCCGTGCCCGCGCAGGGTTCCGTCGGGGTGCCGCCGAAGCCGGGCACCGGTCCTGGGCAGGGTTCTGCCGGTGGGTCTTCCCGGTCGGGCGCCATGCCGGGGCAGGGTCCTGGTGGTGCGTCTTCGCGGCCGGGTGCCGTGCCCGCGCAGGGTTCCGTCGGGGTGCCGCCGAAGCCGGGCACCGGTCC
>NZ_JBIWIY010000007.1:0-133556 GCF_044764885.1 Streptomyces sp. NPDC093591 | reverse complement strand
CTGGGCAGGGTTCTGCCGGTGGATCTTCCCGGCCGGGTGCCGTGCCCGCGCAGGGCTCCGCCGGGATGCCCCCCAAGCCGGTCGTCGGCCCCCGCCCCGGCGCCGTGCCCGCCGAGTCCGCTCGCCCCTCCGCTTCCGTCCCCCTGCCCCCACTGCGTCCCACGCCGGAGCCCCCGGCCGGAGACGGGTCGGCGGGGCGGGGATACGCGGCCTCGGCCTCCGCCGGGCCCACCCACGCCTCGCAGGCCCCCTTCTCTCCGGACCCGTCCCTCTCCTGGAGCGCCCCCATGGCGCCCGGCGGCGCACCGGGCGCTCAGCGGCCCGTCGTGTCGTTCGGGGAGCCCGAGGGGTACGACGCGCAGGCGCGACCACGGCCCCTGGGCGTGCGGATCCGGCCCCGGGTCGCCGGGGCGGCAGCCTGCGTCGTGCTCGGGCTCGGGCTCATCGGCGGGGCCCTGACCGGGAGTTGGCTGATCGGCGACTCGGGCGGAGCCGGCGCTCAGGACACCTTCGCGGCGGCCGGGAGCCTGTGGCACAGCGTCCCCGTCGACAAGCTGTTCCCGCCCACGGTGATCGGGCAGGGCGCCGGACCCGGCGGCGCCGACCGGACCTGGACGCGGGTCGCCGTGGCCCCGGACACCGGCTGTGCGAACGCCTTCGACCCGCTGCTGCGCAAGGCCCTCGCCCCCGTCGGCTGCCAGCGCCTCCTGCGCGCCACCTACATCGACGCCACCCAGAGCTACGTCACCACCGTCGGCCTGCTCTTCACCAAGGCCGACGCGGCCGCCATGCGCGCGCTCGACACCCAGTTCGCCAAAGAGGGCCTCGACCGCCGCAGCGACCTCATGCCCCGCCCCTACGCCGCCAAGGGCACCCTCGCCGCCGGGTTCGGCGACGAACAGCGCGCCTCCTGGACCGTCTCCGTCCTCACCGACGCCCCGGTCGTCGTCTACGCCGTCTCCGGCTGGGCCGACGACCGCACGGTCGACGAGCCCGCGCCCGCCGAGGAGGCCATGCAGTCCGGCGCCACCACGGACGTCGCCCAGGCGGGCCTCGGCCACGAGGCGCAGGGCCTCGCCGACCGCATCGAACGCGCCCTGCGCAAGCACGTCAGCCCGTCCACGGAGCAGCCGTCATGAACCCCGGCCCGAACAGCGCGGCGTCCCCCGCCGTCACCCCCGCCGCGGCCAGTGCCGTGAAGACCGCCCTGATCCGGCGTACCGGCCCCCTCGCCGTCCTGCTCGGCGCCTGTCTCGCCCTCCTGCCGCCCACCGCCGCGCACGCCGACTCCATACGGGCCCGGCAGTGGGCCCTGGACGCCATGCACACCGAGGAGGCCTGGCAGACCACCAAGGGCAAGGGCGTCACCGTCGCCGTCCTCGACACCGGCGTCGAGGCCGACCACCCCGACCTGTCGGGCAACGTCCTCGACGGCAAGGACATGGTCGGCTTCGGAGCCGAGCCCGGCGACCGCGCCTGGGCCCGGCACGGTACCGCGATGGCCGGCATCATCGCCGGCCACGGACACGGCGCCGGAGGCGGCGACGGCGTCATGGGCATCGCCCCCGAGGCCAAGATCCTCCCCGTCCGCGTCATCCTCGAGGACGGCGACCCGGCCCGCGCCAAGGCCCGCAGCACCCGCGGCAACGCCCTCGCCGACGGCATCCGCTGGGCCGCCGACCACGGCGCCGACGTCATCAACCTCTCCCTCGGCGACGACTCCAAGTCCGCCCACCCCGAAGCGGGTGAGGACGAGGCCGTCCAGTACGCCCTGAAGAAGGGCGCCGTCGTCGTCGCCTCGGCCGGCAACGGCGGCGAGAAGGGCGACCACATCTCCTACCCGGCCGCCTACCCGGGCGTCATCGCCGTGGCCGCCGTCGACCGCTACGGCACCCGTGCCGTGTTCTCCACCCGCCGCTGGTACGCCACGGTCAGCGCCCCCGGCGACGACGTCATCATCGTCGACCCCGACCACAAGTACTACGAGGGCTGGGGCACCAGCGCCGCGGCCGCGTTCGTCTCCGGAGCGGTGGCCCTGGTGAAGGCCGCCCACCCCGGCCTGACCCCGGCCCAGATCAAGAAGCTCCTTCAGGACACGGCCCGCAACGCCCCCGAGGGCGGCCGCGACGACTCCCGCGGCTACGGCTTCATCGACCCGGCGGCCGCCATCAAGGAGGCCTCCCGCATCAAGCCGAAGCGCCTGACGCCTGTGGCGTACGGCGAGGAGTACTTCGGCTCGGGTCCCGACGCCGCCAAGTCGGAGGACGACGCGACGACTTGGACCGCCTGGCTCGCGGGCGGCACGGGCGGAGTCCTGCTGGTCTCGGCGGTCGTGGTGCTGCGCGGGCGCCGCGGGCGCCACGACTTCTGAGGCCCACCGGGATCGACTTCCCCCGGAAGTACCAGTGCCCGCAGGGCACTTGGCGTTCCTCGGCCTGCTGAGAGGCACGGCCTAGGCGTGCACGGGGAAGGACGCCTGGAAGGCCAGACGATGGTCGGCACCGCTGCCGACGGAGCCGATGAACTCGTCCAGGGCGAGGTACTCCTCCCAGCGTTCTCTCCCTGTCGCCCGGGCCAGCCGTGAGACGACGAGGTCTTCGAGTTCCGGGACGCGCTTGTTCTTCCAGACCTTGTCAGCCGTGCTCACCAGCAGATCGTCGAGTGTCGCCGCCGGATCCGCCCAGGTGCCGTGGGTGCCGGCGAAGCGCGCCAGCCGCGGACCGAAACCGTGGTCCAACAGCAGCTCCCGCCCCGCCTCCTCGTGCGAGGAGCCGGGACCGGACAGCTCGGCGACGTGCACCGTCTTGCCGATGTCATGCGTCGCCGCTCCGAACAGGACGGCCTCGCGGTCGACGCCAAGGCCGGGATACCGAGGCTCCACCCAGTCGACCAGCCGAACCGCGACATCGTGGACGGCACGCAGATGGGCGGCCAACCGCGGCGGAGCGTCGAGGGAGCGGAGAAGGTCCACCACCGGTGCCGGGAGTGGCCGCAGGGGTGGGTCGACGGGGTCATGCAGGGCCCGGTGCAGGAGGTTCGGCGGTGGCATCGGGTCAGGCTAGGCCCTCCCCGGCGAAGACCGACACCGCCGCGACCGCCGCCGCCTCGACCAGCGAAATCCCCTTCGCCTTCGTCGAGTTGCCGTCGGACAGCACGGCCACCAGACAGTCGTGGCCGTCCACCGTCACCCGCCCGATGCTGTTGATGTCCCACAGCCCGGTGGCGGTGCGCGGCAGCCAGCCGTTCTTCAACGCCCACGCCGAACCGTCGGCCGCGGCCGACACCCCCCACCGCTGGTCGACCGCTATCTCGCCCATCAACTCCAGCAAATACGCCCGCGACCGCCCGCTCAGCTCCGAGTCCTCCCCGAACACCTGCCGCAGGAGCGTGAGTTGATCGGCGGCAGTGGTCTGCGTCAGCCCCCAGTACATGCCGTCACCGCCCTCGGTGTCCGTGAGCCCGAGCCGCTCGTTCGCCGCGTCGAGCCCCTCCGCCTTCCCGATCGCCCGCCACAGGGCCGAAGCGGCGGTGTTGTCGCTGTTCTCGATCATGTCGACGGCGTACGACTTCTCCGTCGCGGTGAGCTCACGCCCCGCGTCCTGCGCCTGGAGCAGCAGCGCGGCCAGGATGTCGACCTTGACGATGCTCGCGGTGTCGAAGCCGCCGTCCCCGTACAGGGCGCTCGCACCGGACTCCAGGTCCAGCACCGCCACCGACACCTCGGCGCCGTCCTCGACGGCCACCTGCTCCATGGCCTCGGCCAGCAGTACGTCATGGTCCACCGTCGGCTGTGCCACGGGTTCCACAGAAGCCTCCCCGCCCGCCCGGGCCCATACCGACGCCGACGGCGCCACCGCTGACGATACGGCGCCCCCGCCCGAGTGCGCCTGAGTCTGCAGGTACACCGTTCCCGCGGCCGCGCCGCCGAGGATGACGGCGAAGGCGAGCGCGGTGTACGGCAGGGGCCGGCGACGTCGGCGGGCTCTGGAAGACTCCATGTCCGCGATCGTCGGGGTGGCGACTGTGCGGCCCGTTAGACGGACGTTAGATGTGTGTCAGGGAAATCTGAGATTCCGGTGAAAGGCGTCACAGCGGGGTTTCCGGGCCCGCACAAGCGCAGCAGCATCCCCCCGATAGGGTCGGTGACCGTGGCGAACAAGAACATTCCCGACTCCCTCTTCTCCGACGACGACGGCACCGCCGACCCGGGGCTGAGCGCCGCGCTCGCCGCCTGGGCCGAGGACCGCACCGCCGAGGGGCCCGTGCTCGAGGCGCTCAAGGGCGCCCGGCTGCTCGTCCCCGTGGTGGCCGTGCTCGGCGAGGTCGAGGAGGACGAGAACGGGCTGCGCCACGAGAAGACCAGCGACATGGCCGTACCGACCCTGAAGGCCGGCGCCCGCACCGCCCTGCCCGCCTTCACGTCCACCGACGCGCTCGCCCGCTGGGATCCGGCGGCCCGCCCCGTCGCCGTACCCCTGCACCAGGCACTGCAGGCCGCGGCGCACGAGAAGGCGGACACGATCGTGCTGGACCTGGCCGGTCCGGTGCCGTACGAGCTGACGGGGCCGGCGCTGCTCGCGCTCGCCGAGGGCCGTACGACGACCGACCCGCTCGCCGACCCGGCGGTCGTGGCGGCCGTACGCGCGGCCGTCGCCGCCGAGCCCTCGGTCCTGCGCGCCCACCTCGGGCCCGGTCAGGCAGACGGCACCCTCGCCCTCGTCCTGGACTCGGCCGCGCCCCCGGCCCGGGCCGCCCGGGCGGTGGCGGAGCGCCTCGCCGCCGACGAAACACTGAGGGCTCGCCTGGTGCGCGGCCTCGACCTGGCACTGCTGCCGGCCGAGGCGACGCCACCGGGCGAGCCCCTGTACGTACGGGAATGAGTCAGCCGTAGACCGGCCCGGTGTACTTCTCGCCCGGCCCCTGGCCCGGCTCGTCCGGGACGATCGACGCCTCGCGGAACGCCAACTGGAGGGACTTCAGGCCGTCACGCAGCGGAGCCGCGTGGAAGGAGCTGATCTCGGTGGTGCTCGCGTCGAGCAGACCGGCGAGGGCGTGCACCAGCTTGCGGGCCTCGTCCAGGTCCTTGTGCTTCTCGCCCTCCTCGGTCAGACCGAGCTTCACCGCGGCGGCGCTCATCAGGTTGACGGCGACCGTCACGATCACCTCGACGGCCGGGACCTCGGCGATGTCGCGGGTCATCTCGTCGAAGTCGGGGCCCTCGGCGGGCTCAGCAGGGGTGTCACTCATGTCCCACACGATAGGCCCCGGTGTACGCGGATTAGCACCACCCCCGGGTAGCTGCTAACCTTGTGTAATGACCGGCTGGACAGCCACTGCCCAGCCCCACAAGTGGAGGCTCCGACTTCCCACCTGACCGTCCTCCGGGACGGCGGGTCATCCGGTCAGGCGGCCACCATCGTTCCGTACGGACGATGGAGTCGCCCGAATCGCGCCCCGCGATCATCGCGCGGTGCTCCGGTAGCGTTTTGGAGCCCCGCCTGTGATCGTCCGGGGCATTTTTTGTGCCTCGGCGCGGTTGGTCTTACGAAAGAAGACATACGCGGCTGTCCGCCAGACCGCCGTGTGGTGCTAACCGAGGAGGATCCATCAGCGCCGAGCCCCGCATCAACGACCGGATTCGCGTTCCCGAGGTGCGACTTGTCGGTCCCAGTGGCGAGCAGGTGGGCATCGTCCCCCTGGCCAAGGCACTGGAGCTTGCGCAGGAGTACGACCTGGACCTGGTCGAGGTCGCGGCGAACGCCCGTCCGCCCGTGTGCAAGCTCATGGACTACGGGAAGTTCAAGTACGAGTCGGCCATGAAGGCCCGTGAGGCGCGCAAGAACCAGGCGCACACGGTCATCAAGGAGATGAAGCTCCGGCCGAAGATCGACCCGCACGACTATGACACCAAGAAGGGTCACGTCGTCCGGTTCCTCAAGCAGGGCGACAAGGTCAAGATCACGATCATGTTCCGTGGTCGCGAGCAGTCCCGTCCCGAACTGGGCTACCGACTGCTGCAGCGCCTCGCGGAGGACGTCCAGGACCTCGGTTTCGTCGAGTCGAACCCGAAGCAGGACGGCCGAAACATGATCATGGTTCTCGGTCCGCACAAGAAGAAGACCGAGGCGATGGCCGAGGCCCGCCAGGCGCAGGAAGCCCGCAAGGCAGAAGCGAAGGCCAACCCCGGCAAGTCGCAGAACGCTGCGGACACCGAGGACGCCGAGGCCCCTGCCGAGGCATCCGCCGAGGCGTGATCCCGGGGGACGCGAGTCCCCAGGACGTAACCGATACAAGAGCGACGCTCCACAGTGCCCGGTTTCACGACCGGGCATCGGAGCGCCATCTACGAGGAGAGAACGGCGCTATGCCGAAGAACAAGTCGCACAGCGGTGCCAGCAAGCGCTTCAAGGTCACCGGCTCCGGCAAGGTGCTCCGTGAGCGCGCCGGCAAGCGCCACCTGCTCGAGCACAAGTCGTCCCGCGTGACGCGTCGCCTGACCGGCAACGCCGAGATGGCCCCGGGCGACGCCGCGAAGATCAAGAAGCTTCTCGGCAAGTGACGTGAGCGGCGCCCGCACTGAGCGCCGTACGTCTGGACCGGGACCCAATCGTTTCCGGGCCGTGTGAGTTCAACCGCGGCCCCGCTACAAGGAGTTAAAAAGTGGCACGCGTCAAGCGGGCAGTCAACGCCCACAAGAAGCGCCGGGCGATCCTCGAGCAGGCTTCCGGCTACCGCGGTCAGCGTTCGCGTCTGTACCGCAAGGCCAAGGAGCAGGTCACCCACTCGCTGGTCTACAACTACAACGACCGCAAGAAGCGCAAGGGTGACTTCCGCCAGCTGTGGATCCAGCGCATCAACGCCGCTGCCCGCGCCAACGGCATCACGTACAACCGCTTCATCCAGGGTCTGAAGGCCGCGAACATCGAGGTCGACCGCAAGATCCTGGCCGAGCTGGCCGTCAACGACGCCAACGCGTTCGCCGCGCTCGTCGAGGTCGCCCAGAAGGCGCTGCCGAGCGACGTCAACGCGCCGAAGGCTGCGTGACCGCTGCGCTCGGCTGAGCCGACGTGACTGAACGGACCCGTGGGTTTTGCCTGCGGGTCCGTTGTGTTGAGGTAGTGGAAAGTGGTTACCGAAAGTGAAGAGCATGCCCTCGGCCAGCCCTGAGCTGATCTCTCCCCGTTCCCCGCGTGTCTCCGCCGCCCGGCGGCTCGCCAAGCGGAACTTCCGGGGCAAGGAGCGGCTGTTCCTCGCGGAGGGGCCGCAGGCCGTGCGGGAGGCGGCGGCCTACGGAGACACGCTGGTCGAGCTGTTCGCCACGGTGGAGGCCGCGGAGCGGTACGCCGACATCATCGGCGAGGCCCGTGCCGTCGGTGCCCGCGTCCACCTCGCCTCCGAGCAGGTCATCGCCGACGTCTCGACGACCGTCACTCCCCAGGGGCTCGTCGGCGTCTGCCGGTTCATCGACACCCCGTTCGAGGAGATCCTCGCCGCCCGGCCCAGGCTCGTCGCCGTACTGGCGCACGTGCGGGACCCCGGGAACGCCGGGACCGTGCTGCGGTGCGCCGACGCCGCCGGGGCGGAGGCCGTCGTACTGACCGACGCGTCCGTCGATCTCTACAACCCCAAGGCCGTACGGGCCTCCGTCGGGTCGCTGTTCCATCTGCCCGTCGCCGTGGGGGTTCCCGTCGAGCGGGCCGTCGAGGGGCTCAAGGGGGCCGGGGTGCGGATCCTCGCCGCCGACGGGGCGGGGACGGACGACCTCGACGACGAGCTGGACAAGGGCAGCATGGGCGGGCCGACCGCCTGGGTCTTCGGCAACGAGGCCTGGGGGCTTCCGGAGGAGACCCGTGCGCTGGCCGACGCCGTCGTGCGCGTCCCCATTCACGGAAAGGCCGAGAGCCTGAACCTCGCCACCGCCGCCGCCGTATGTCTCTACGCGTCGGCCCGTGCACAGCGCGCCTCCGGAGGGTGCCGCACCGTCACCGAGAGCTAGTAGGGTGACCAGCTCGGGGCCCCAAAGCCGTCGTGAGAGGTGGGGTACGGGGATGAGTGTCGGCACGAGCAGCGCGCCGGGGGCACGGGAGGTGCGGCGGCCGTCCGCGTCCCGGCCCGGTGAGGCCGCCGAGCTCGGTTTCGATCCCGACGATCTGCCCGACGGCCTCGTCGTCGCCGACGAACACGGGCACGTCATCTGCTTCAACGCCGCCGCCGAGCGCATCACCGCCGTCCCCGCCGCCGACGCCCTCGGGCAGCGGCTGGAGAAGGCCCTGCCGTTAGAGGACCTGGAGGGGCGGCGCTGGTGGCAGCTGACCGATCCGTACGGCGGCCTCGCCATTCGCCGACTGCAGCCCGAGCGCAACCTCCTCCTTCCCGGCGGGCGCGAGGTGCTCGTCTCGGTGCGGTACGTCCGTAGCGAGCCCACCGGCCCCGTACGCCGCGTCGTCGTCTCCCTGCGCGACACCGAGGCCCGTCGCCGCACCGAACGCAGCCACGCCGAGCTGATCGCCACCGTCGCCCACGAGCTGCGCTCCCCGCTCACCTCCGTCAAGGGCTTCACCGCCACCCTCCTCGCCAAGTGGGAACGGTTCACCGACGACCAGAAGCGGCTCATGCTGGAGACCGTCGACGCCGACGCCGACCGGGTCACCCGGCTCATCGCCGAGCTGCTCGACATCTCGCGGATCGACAGCGGGCGGCTGGAGGTGCGCCGCCAGCCCGTCGACATCGGCGCGGCCGTCGGGCGGCACATCCAGGCGTACGTCGCCGCCGGCCAGCCCGCCGACCGGTTCCTGCTGCGCGTCGAACAGCCGCTGCCCGACCTGTGGGCCGACCCCGACAAGATCGACCAGGTGCTCAGCAACCTCATCGAAAATGCCGTGCGGCACGGCGACGGAACGGTCACCATTGACATCACGGCCACGGCGTCCCCCCGCGAAGGCGAGGACACCGGCACGTCGGTCACCGTGAGCGACGAGGGGCCCGGCATCCCGGAGGAGTCCATGAACCGCGTCTTCACCCGCTTCTGGCGGGGCAGCAAGCGCGGTGGCACGGGCCTCGGGCTCTACATCGTCAAGGGCATCGTCGAGGCACACGGCGGCGCCATCGAGGTCGGCCGCGCCCCCGGCGGCGGCGCGCAGTTCCGATTTACGTTGCCCGTGGCGGCACCCGCGTATCTCACCTGAGATCCGGACCGAGCCCCACGGGCGCGTTCGCATTCCTCAACCCCGTTAGACTCGGCCTTTGGCACCTTTGTGTCCCAAAAACCGTGACGATCTGTCCACGAGTCGGTACGGGGACCTTCAGCCAGCCAATCGGAAGCACGGGAAGAGATGTCGGCACCGAATAAGTCGTACGACCCTGTAGAGGTCGAGGCCTTGAAACCGGAAGAGATCGAGCGCATGCGGGACGAGGCGCTCGCCGCCTTCGCCGCCGCGGACTCCCTCGACGCGCTCCAGGAGGCCAAGACCGCCCACACCGGCGGCACCTCCCCGCTGGCCCTCGCCAACCGCGAGATCGGCGCCCTGCCCCCGCACGCCAAGGCCGAGGCCGGCAAGCGCGTCGGCCAGGCCCGCGGCGCCGTCAACAAGGGCCTCGCCGCCCGCCAGGCCGAGCTGGAGGCCGAGCGCGACCAGCGCGTGCTGGTCGAGGAGGCCGTGGACGTCACGCTGCCGTACGACCGCGTACCGGCCGGCGCCCGCCACCCGCTCACCACGCTCTCCGAGCGGATCGAGGACATCTTCGTGGCCATGGGCTACGAGGTCGCCGAGGGCCCGCAGGTCGAGGCCGAGTGGTTCAACTTCGACGCGCTGAACATCGGCCCGGACCACCCGGCCCGCGGCGAGGCCGACACCTTCTTCATCGAGGGCCCCGACGGCGGCACCGAGTCCGGTGTCGTGCTGCGCACCCACACCTCCCCCGTGCAGATCCGCTCCCTGCTCGACCGTGAGCTGCCGGTCTACGTGATCTGCCCCGGCCGCGTGTACCGCACCGACGAGCTGGACGCCACGCACACCCCGGTCTTCCACCAGGTCGAGCTGCTCGCGGTCGACGAGGGCCTGACCATGGCGGACCTCAAGGGCACCCTGGACCACATGGTCCAGTCCCTGTTCGGCGAGGGCATGAAGACCCGGCTGCGCCCGAACTTCTTCCCGTTCACCGAGCCGTCCGCCGAGATGGACATGGTGTGCTACGTCTGCCGCGGCGAGTCCGTCGGCAACCCCGACCGGCCCTGCCGTACCTGCTCCTCCGAGGGCTGGATCGAGCTCGGCGGCTGCGGCATGGTCAACCCGCGGGTGCTCACCGCCTGCGGCGTCGACCCGGAGAAGTACAGCGGCTTCGCCTTCGGGTTCGGCATCGAGCGGATGCTGATGTTCCGCCACAACGTCGAAGACATGCGAGACATGGTCGAGGGTGACGTCCGGTTCACCCGGCCGTTCGGGATGGAGATCTGATGCGGGTCCCGCTTTCTTGGCTGCGGGAGTACGTCGACCTGCCGGCGACCGAAACCGGCCGTGACGTCCAGGCCAAGCTCATTTCGGCCGGTCTCGAGGTCGAGAGCGTCGAGCACCTCGGCGCCGACCTCAAGGGCCCGCTCGTCGTCGGCCAGGTGCTGACCATCGAGGAGCTGACGGAGTTCAAGAAGCCGATCCGCTTCTGCACCGTCGACGTCGGCCAGGCCAACGGCACCGGCGAGCCCCAGGAACTGATCTGCGGCGCCCGCAACTTCCAGGTCGGCGACAAGGTCGTCGTCGTCCTCCCCGGCGCCGTGCTGCCCGGCGGCTTCGCGATCGCCGCGCGCAAGACCTACGGCCGCGTCTCGCACGGCATGATCTGCTCCACCGGCGAGCTGGGCATGGGCGACGACGGCACCCACGGCATCATCGTGCTGCCGCCGGAGACCGAGGTCGGCAAGGACGCCATCGAGCTCCTGGAGCTGGTCGACGAGGTCCTGGACATCGCCGTCACCGCCAACCGCGGCGACTGCCTGTCCATCCGCGGCGTCGCCCGCGAGACCGCCATCGCCTACGGCATCCCGCTGCGCGACCCGGCCCTGCTCGACGTGCCCGGCCCGAACGCCTTCGGCTACCCGGTCCAGGTCTCCGACCCACTCGGCTGCGACCGCTTCACCGCCCGCACGGTGACCGGCCTGAGCCCTGAGGCCCGCTCCCCGATCTGGCTGCAGCGCCGCCTGCAGAAGGTCGGCATGCGCCCGATCTCGCTCGCCGTCGACGTCACGAACTACGTGATGATGGAGCTCGGCCAGCCGCTGCACGCCTACGACCGCAATCTGGTCCAGGGCACCATCGGCGTCCGCCGGGCGGCCGAGGGCGAGAAGCTCGTCACCCTCGACGGCGTCGAGCGCAAGCTGCACGCCGAGGACCTGGTGATCACCGACGAGCGCGGCCCCATCGGCCTCGCGGGCGTCATGGGCGGCGCCAACACGGAGATCGCCGACCACGAGGACGTGGAGAACGCGACCACCGACGTCGTGATCGAGGCCGCCCACTTCGACCAGGTCGCCATCGCCCGTACGGCGCGCCGCCACAAGCTGTCGTCGGAGGCGTCCCGCCGCTTCGAGCGCGGCGTCGACCCGGCGGCCGCCGCGGCGGCCGCCCAGCGCACGGTGGATCTGCTGGTGCTGCTGGCGGGCGGTACCGCCGAGGCCGGTGTCACCGAGGTCGTCACGCCGTCCGGGCCGCACACCATCACCGCCCCGGCCGACCACCCGGACAAGGTGGCCGGCGTCGTGTACGGCCGCGAGACCGTCGTACGGCGACTGCAGGAGATCGGCTGCGACGTGTACGGGCAGGACGAGCTGATCGTCACCGTGCCGTCCTGGCGGCCCGACCTGCTGGAGCCGAACGACCTGGCCGAAGAGGTCATCCGCCTGGAGGGCTACGAGAACCTGCCCTCCACCCTGCCCAAGCCGCCGTCCGGCCGTGGCCTGACCCACCGCCAGCGACTGCACCGCCGGGTCGGCCGCGCGCTGGCCGGAGCGGGCTACGTCGAGGCGCCGAACTACCCCTTCGTCAGCGAGCAGGTCTTCGACCAGCTCGGCCTGGCCGCCGACGACCCGGCCCGCCGCGTCGTCAAGCTGGTCAACCCGCTCAACGACGAGGAGCCCGCGCTGCGTACGTCGCTGCTGCCGGGTCTGCTCGGTGCGCTGCGGCGCAACGACGGGCGGGGCTCGCACGATCTGGCGCTGTTCGAGACGGGCCTGGTCTTCCAGCCGCGGGAGGAGCGGCGCGTCGCCGGGCATCTGCCGGTCGACCGCCGCCCGACCGACGAGGAGATCGCCGCGCTGAACGCCGTGCTGCCCGAGCAGCCGCGGCACGTGGCCGCCGTTCTCGCCGGTGCCCGTGAGCAGGCCGGCTGGTGGGGCAAGGGCCGTCCGGCCGACTACGCCGACGCGATCGAGGCGGCGCGGCTCGTGGCCCGTGAGGCCGGTGCCGAGCTGATCGTGCGGAGCGGCCAGTACGGGCCGTGGCACCCGGGCCGGTGCGCTGCGCTGGCCATCACCGTGGAGGGCGCCGAGCGGGTCATCGGGCACGCCGGTGAGCTGCACCCGAGGGTGCTCAAGGCGCTCGGTCTGCCTGCGCGTACCTGTGCGATGGAGCTGGACCTGGACGCCCTGGAGCAGGTCGGGGACGGTACGCCTCAGGCGCCGAGCATCTCGACGTTCCCGGTGGCCACCCAGGATGTCGCCCTCGTGGTGGACAAGCCGGTGCCGGCCGCGGAGGTCGAGGCCGCGCTGCGTGACGGGGCGGGTGAACTCCTTGAGGCGATCCGGCTGTTCGACGTGTACGTCAACGACGAGCAGCTGGGTGATGGCAAGAAGTCGCTCGCGTATGCGTTGCGGTTCCGTGCGGCGGACCGGACGCTGACCGTCGATGAGGCTTCGGCGGCTCGGGATGCCGCGGTTGCCCTGGCGGGCGAGCGTACGGGAGCGGTGCTGCGCGGTTAGTTCGCCCCAGGGGGGCTGCGGTTGTTCGGCGGCTGCGGCTGATTCGTGGCTGGTCGCGCCCACGCGGCGGAGCCGCACATCGACACAGCCCCACGCCCCTGAAGGGGTGCGTTGCAGTTACCTCACTCAATAGGGTGACTTCTCCGGGTGATCTGGTACTTCCGGGGCATCTCTCGACAGAATCGGACCGGCCTTTCGGGGCCGGTCCGTTCTGCGTTGTCAGGGCCTATTGGGGGGCCATCGGCATGTTCCGCATCAAGGGTCGGATTCCCCGCAAGGCGCTCGCGTGGGGGCTGCCCACCGCCTGGGGCGCGACGGCGATCACGTACAAGCTGACCTGCCCGCTCGCCCAAGAGGCCGGCCTCGGCGCCCGGATCGTCACCAGCGCCGTCTTCTTCGCCGTGGGCACGGGGCTGATCGTGCACGTCCGGCAGGCGCTGCTGCGTGAGCTGCGGCAGGTCCGCAAGGTCGCCGGTGCCGCGCAGAACGCGCTGCTGCGGCCGCTGCCCGCGCGCATCGACGGCCTGAACGTCGCCGCCGCCCAGCTCTCCGCGGATCGCAGCGCATGTGTCGGCGGTGATCTGTACGAGGTCATCGCCACCGAGCACGGCGTACGGGCGGTGATGGGCGACGTACGTGGCCACGGCATCGCGGCCATGGGCACGGTGGCCGCGCTCCTCGGCAGCTTCCGCGAGGCCGTCCACGACGAGCCCGACCTGGACGGGGTGCTGCGCAGACTGGACCGGGCCCTGGCCCGGCACCTGCGGGAGCGGGCACGCGACGAGCACCCCGCGTCCGGCTTGGAGCCCGACACCCCGGTCGCCGAGGAGTTCGTCACCGTCCTGCTGCTGGAGATCGGCCGGGACGGCGAGATCAGCGCCCTCAACTGCGGCCACCCCTGGCCGTACTTGCTGAGCGGCACCAGCGTCGCACCCCTCGCCCGCGCCGATCCCCTCCCACCCCTCGGCCCCTTCCCGCTGCCGGCCGATCTGACCCCGTTGCGTTGCGGTTCCCTGCTGCCTGGCGATTCCCTCGTTCTGTACACAGACGGTGTCGAGGACGCGAGGGACGCAAGAGGCCGGTTCTTTTCTCTGCAGGCGGCGCTCATCGGCGCCGTACGAAACCACCCGATCACTCCGCAGACAATCCTGCGCACCCTCTTCACGGCACTCATTCGCCACACAAGGGGAAGGCAGGCAGACGACATAGCCCTACTGGTCCTACGGAACGATCGAACGAGGTTTCAGTGCGACCCCCTAGGGGCGCGGGGAACTGCGCGACCAGCCACGACGAACCCGCAGCCGACCAACCACCTCTAGTGCAACGGCGATCAGTCGCACGGCCAAGCCGGCGGCGGCCATCCGCCCAGCCACGGAGTGTCGGGCAGGCAGCTGGGCGGACGGCGCGGGTGCGGGCCGCCGCATTGTACGAGGGGGAGCCGGCGGCCCGGCCGGCCTCTTGCGAGGCATTTCAGTCAACCCGCTGGAAACTCTCCGCAACAGCGCGCGCACGCTGCGGATTCGCGTACTCCGTTCACACCCCGTGTGAAGCGGTTCGCACTACTCTGTCGGCACCGAGCCACCCGGGGGGCCTACATGCAGCCCAACACTCTGCTCGACGCGATCCTGGACGAGGCCGGGGTCTCGCACGCGGGGCTGGCCGCACACGTGAACCAGGCGGGGAGGGCGCGCGGGCTCGCGCTCAGATACGAACACACCGCCGTCGCACGGTGGTTGAAGGGGCAGCGGCCGCGCGGTCAGGTGCCCGACCTGATCTGCGAGGTGCTCGCCGCTCGTCTGCACCGTACGGTCACGCTCGACGACATCGGCCTCGGCGTGCCCGGCGACCCGTCGGTCGCGCACACCACCTCGCTGTCCGGCTTCGTGGAGCGGGCCACCGCGCTGTGGCGCTCCGACGAGCAGCAGCGGCCCCACATCCTGGGCGCGCCCGCGGTCACGGGCACGCCCGCCGTCATGCCGGTGTGGGAGTGGGAGAACCCGCCCGAGGACGTGGACGTGTCGCGCGGTGGCCGGCACCGGGTCACCGCGGGCGACATCGAGATGCTGCGTGCCGCGCGCGCCCACTACGAGCAGATGTACCGGAAGGCCGGGGGGATAGCGACCCGTACCCGGATCGTCGGTTTCCTCAACGCCGAGGCGGCGCCGCTGCTGCGCGGCAGCTACACCGATGCCACGGGGCGTCAACTGCACCGGGCCACCGGCGGGTTGGTGGCGGTCGCCGGGATCTGCGCGTACGACTCCGACGCGCACGGGCTCGCCCAGCGCTACTTCCATCAGGCGCTGCGGCTCGCGAAGGCCAGTGGGGACCGGGGGCTGGGCGCCTATGTGATCGCCCTCCTCGTCAACCAGGCGCTGTTCATGCGGGAGTTCCGGCAGGCCGTCGCCTTCGCGGAGGCCGCGCTGCGGGCCGCCGGCAAGCACATCACCCCGGCGCTCGCCTCCGACCTGTACGCGATGCAGGCGAAGGCGTACGCCCACCTCGGCGACGGCACGAGCGCCCTGTCCTGCATCCGGCGTGCCGAGCAGGCCGCCGAACGCATCCGCCGCGGATACGAACCCGACGAGACGGGCTATGTCCAGCCCGGACTCGTCAACGTCCAGGTGGCGGAGGCGCTGCTCAGCCTCGGGGAGCTGGCCGCAGCGGGGGAGCACGCCGCGGCCGCCGTCGACAATCCCGCCCACGACCGCGGCCGGGTGCACCGGCTCGCCATGCTCAGCACGATCGAACTGCGCCAGGGCCATGCCGACAAGGCGGTGGCCACCGCGGTGCAGATGGCCGAGCAGGCCCGCGGAATGGAGTCCCAGCGCCTGCGCGACAGACTCCGGGCGGTACGCGAACACCTGGTGCGCAGCGGCTGTGCGGGCACGGCCGAGGCCGCCGAACTCATCGACGGGGCGCTGCGCGTACCGCTTTAGGCCGGTGCAGGCTGGTACTCGTACACAGACACCTTCATAGTCCCTGCTGCGATATTGCCACTTACTCGACGGAAGGTGGCAGAACCGTGCAGTGGACGAAACAGAACGAACAAACTGTGTATGAAAACCGCTGGTTCACCGTCAACCTGGCAGACGTGGAGCTGCCGGACGGGCGGCACCTGGACCACTTCCTCATACGGCTGCGGCCGGTCGCCGTGGCCACGGTCGTCAACGAGGCCAACGAGGTCCTCCTCCTGTGGCGACACCGTTTCATCACCGACAGCTGGGGGTGGGAACTCGCGGCGGGTGTAGTCGAGGACGGCGAGGACATCGTCCGCGCGGCCGCCAGGGAACTCGAGGAGGAGACCGGCTGGCGGCCGGGACCCCTGCACCACCTCATGAGCGTGGAGCCCTCCAACGGGCTCACCGACGCCCGGCACCACATCTACTGGGCCGACGAGGGCGAGTACGTCGGGCATCCCGTGGACGACTTCGAATCCGACCGCCGGGAATGGGTCCCGCTCAAGCTCGTCCCCGACATGGTCGCCCGTGGGGAGGTCCCGGCCGCCAACATGGCGGCCGCGTTACTGCTGCTGCACCATCTCAGGCTCGGGCAGGACGTCCTGCCCTGAACTGACGTCCCGGGCCTGCGGATCTAATGCCCGACGGCCTGCCAGATCGCCACGACGAGAGCACCCACGGCGGTGAGGGCGGCGACCGCGGGCAGCGGCCAGCGCGCGTGTTCAAGTGTGTGGATCCGGGTGTTCAGCTCGTCGATCTCCTTGGCGGTCTCCTCGGTGCGGTGCGTGAGCAGAGCCAGCCCGCCCTCCACGCGGGCGTAGGCGACGTCGAGGCGACGTCGTAACTCTGCGAGTTCTCCAGTTACGACCGGATGCTCGGGATCGGCGGTCACGTGGCCGCTCCTTTCCGTAGTCATCTGTCATCCCTTGCATGCGCAGGGAAAGTGAACTCGCCTGGTGGGCCCGTGGGGAGAGTGTGCGAGGGGCATATGCGAGCCCGGAGCGCACACGGTGTGTGAATGGCGCGGGCCCGGCACCTTCTCGGTGCCGGGCCCGTGTACTTGGCCGGAATCTGACGGTCTGTAATCAGCCGTAGGTGTAGAAGCCCGAGCCGGTCTTACGGCCGAGCCGGCCCGCGTCGACCATGCGCTGCAGCAGCGGGGGAGCGGCGTACAGCGGCTCCTTGAACTCGTCGTACATGCTCTGCGCCACGGAGGCGACGGTGTCCAGGCCGATCAGGTCGGACAGCTTCAGCGGGCCCATCGGGTGGGCGCAGCCGAGTTCCATGCCGTTGTCGATGTCCTCGCGGCTGGCGATGCCCGACTCGAACATCCGGATCGCGGAGAGGAGGTAGGGGATCAGCAGCGCGTTCACCACGAAGCCGGAGCGGTCCTGGGCGCGGATGGCGTGCTTGCCGAGCAGCTTCTCGGCGAACTGCTGGGCACGGGCGAGCGTGCCCTCGGAGGTGGTGAGCGCCGGGATCAGCTCGACGAGCTTCTGCACCGGGGCCGGGTTGAAGAAGTGGATGCCGACGACCTGGTCGGGACGCGAGGTGGCGACCGCCAGCTTCACCAGCGGGATCGAGGAGGTGTTGGAGGCCAGAATCGCGTCCGGGCGGGTCACCACCTGGTCGAGCACCTGGAAGATCTCGGTCTTCACCTGCTCGTTCTCGACGACGGCCTCGATCACCAGGTCACGGTCGGCGAACTCGCCCAGGTCCGTGGTGAAGGAAAGCCGGGCCTGCGTGGCGTCCCGCTCCTCCTCGCTGATCTTGCCGCGCTCGGCCGCCTTGGCCAGCGAAGTGAACAGCCGGGTACGGCCGATCTCCAGGGCTTCGCCGGTGGTCTCGGCGACCATCACGTCCAGGCCGGAGCGGGCGCACACCTCGGCGATGCCGGCTCCCATCTGGCCGCAGCCCACCACACCGACACGTGCAATATCTCCGGAGATGCCGGTCACATCGACCCCTTCGCTGGTCCACGACTGCGGCAGGTCCGCCGTTGTTCGACGCCTGCTCCAAACCTGCACGTTACCTTCGGCGAAGCATGATCGATCGTTCGGGTGCCTCATGAAAGGCTTTACCGGGGCGCGATCCGGAAAGCACGGATCCGTCACGGGGCGGCCCCTGACCACGGCACACGGAGGTACGAAGAAGATGCTGCACCGGAAGTCGCGGATGTCGCGGCGGGCGTTCTCGGTGGCCGCCCTGTCGGCGCTCGTGGCGGGAGGCGGCGCTGTGGCGGCCGGTTCCGCCATGGCGGGCGGAACGACGAAGCCGGCCCGGCCACGGGCGACCCGCGAGATGCGCGGTGTGTGGGTGGCGACCGTGGCGAACCGGGACTGGCCCTCCAAGCAGGGGCTGACCGCCGACGAACAGTGCGCCGAGCTGATCGCCCACCTGGACACGGCGGTGGAACGCCGCCTGAACACGGTCATCCTCCAGGTACGGCCCACCGCCGACGCCCTGTGGCCCTCGCCGTACGAGCCGTGGTCCCAGGTCCTCACCGGCACCCAGGGCGAGGACCCCGACTGGGACCCGCTCGGCACGGCCGTCGAGGAGGCCCACGCCCGCGGTCTGCAGCTGCACGCCTGGTTCAACCCGTACCGCATCGCCAACCACACCGACCCGACCAAGCTGGCCGATTCCCACCCCGCTCGCCGGCACCCGGACTGGGTGGTGACGTACGGCGGCAAGCTCTACTACAACCCCGGGCTGCCCGAGGTCCGTGAGTTCGTGCGGAAGGCGATGCTCGACGCGGTGAAGAAGTACCCGGTCGACGCGGTCCACTTCGACGACTACTTCTACCCGTACCCGGTGGCGGGCCAGACCTTCGACGACAACGCCGCCTACGACCGCTACGGCGGCGGTTTCGCGACCCGGGCCGAATGGCGGCGGGACAACATCGACCGGCTGGTCCAGGAGATGGCGGCCGGCATCAGGAAGATCCGGCCCGCCACGGAGTTCGGCATCAGCCCGTTCGGCGTGTGGCGCAACGCCGCCACCGACCCCCTCGGCTCCGACTCGCGGGCGGGCGTGCAGACGTACGACGACCTGTACGCGGACACCCGCAAGTGGGTCCGTGAGGGCTGGATCGACTACATCTGCCCGCAGCTCTACTGGAACATCGACCTCGCCGCCGCCGACTACGCCAAGCTCGTGCCCTGGTGGGCCGAGGTGGCGCGGGGCAGCCGGACGAAGCTGTACCTCGGCGAGGCGCTCTACAAGGCCGGCGATCCCGCACAGCCCGCGGCCTGGCAGGACCCGGCCGAGCTGTCCCGGCACCTCACCCTGGCCAAGGAACACCCGGAGGCGCGCGGGCACGTCTACTTCGCCGCGAAGGACGTGGCGGCGGACCGGATCGGGGCGATGGCGCGGGTGGTCGCCGACCACTACGGGCGGCCGGCGATTCCGCCGCGCTGATCTGCTCGAAGAGCCACTTGGCTGCTTCGAAGAGCTACTTCATGGTGTCCCTGTGACGGATCTCGGTGTCGGGGCCGGGGGAGCACAGCCCCTCGTGCCCGTCCTCGAAACGGACGCGGTACGGAGGGTTGCCCTCCTGGCCCAGGACTTCGACGATCTCGCCGACCTTGTCGTGTTGCCCGACCACCCTGCCGTGCTGGACAAGCTGGTCGCCCACGGTTGCACGCATCTGTCGGTCCTCCTCACCAGGAGCGGGAGCAGCGGTCCGTGGCCTTGAGTCTACGGCGTGGAGCGGTGGTGGGAAGTAGGTCGTCCGGGCCCGCTCAGCCACGCGCGCGCTGGGTCACGGCGATGCACACGAGCACCGCCGCGGCCGTCAGCGGGGCGGCCACTGTCAGGTGCTCGCCCAGCAGCAGCACCGACCACACCAGTGTGAGCAGGGGCTGCGCCAACTGCAACTGGCTGGCCTTCGGGATGCCGATGGCCGCCATGCCCCGGTACCAGACGACCAGGCCGAGGAACTGCGAGCCGGCCGCGACCCACAGCAGTCCGGTCACGCCGTGCCAGGTCAGGTGCACGGGTTCGTACGACAGCGCCACCACGGCGGCCGGCACGCTCAGCGGCAGACACAGCACCAGCGCCCAGCCGATCACCTGCCAGCCCGGCATGACGCGGGCCAGCCGGCCGCCCTCGGTGTAGCCGGCCGCGCACACCAGCAGCGCCGCGAAGAGATACAGGTCGGCCGTGGTCAGGGCGCCGCCGCTCTGCTGCACGGTGAAGGCGACCACCGCGGCCGCGCCCGCGAGCGCCGCCGTCCAGAAGGTGCGGGAGGGGCGGGTGCCGACGCGCAGGGCGGAGAACAGGGCCGTGGACAGCGGGAGCAGGCCCACCACGACGGCGGCGTGCGCGGTGGTGGACGTCTGGAGCGCGAGAGTGGTGAACAGCGGGAAACCGATGACCACTCCGGCGGCGACCACCGCGAGGCCCGCCCAGTGCCGGCGGGCGGGGAGCGGCACGCGCAGGGCGAGCAGACAGCCGCCCGCGATCACTGCGGCCAGCACGCTGCGCACGGCGACCAGGGACCAGGGGCCGAAGCCCTCCAGGCCCCAGGCGGTGGCGGGGAAGGTGAGCGAGAAGGCCGCGACACCCAGGGCGGCCTGGAGCGTGCCGCGAAGGGTCGTCCCGGCTGCTGTGGCCGTGGCGGTCGCAGCGGCTGGGGCGGCCGGCGGGGCGGGCGTGGCGCTTGGCGTGGCCGGGGTGGTGACTGCTATCGAGTTCGGAGCGGTAGCGCTATTCTCTGTTCCCATGCAAGAGCGTAGCAGCGTCGACGAACTGGCCAATCGGCTGCGGAGGGAGCTGGACCGCTACTCTCCGGGTGGAAAGCTCCCGTCGAGTCGCGCCCTCGTCGAGCGGTTCCGGCGGAGCCCGGTGACCGTCTCCCGCGCCCTCGCGCAGCTGGCCGCCGAGGGGCTGGTGGTCACCCGGCCCGGCGCCGGGGCCTTCCGTGCCGAGCCGCACGCGCGGTCCGCTTCCGTGGGGGACACCTCCTGGCAGGAGGTGGCGCTCAGCGCGGACGCAGCCGCGGAACTCGTACCGCGCTCGGTGGACGCCTCCGGTGTGCTGGCCTCCCTCACGGCTCCGCCGCCCGGCGTGATCGAGTTCAACGGCGGCTATCTGCACCAGTCGTTGCAGCCGGAGCGGGCGATGGCCGCCGCCCTGTCACGGGCCGGCCGGCGTCCCGGGGCGTGGGGGAGACCGCCCATGGAGGGACTGCCGGAGCTGCGGGAGTGGTTCGCGCGCGGCATCGGCGGGCCGGGCGGCGCCGTCACGGCCGCCGAGGTACTGATCACCGCGGGCGGCCAGTCGGCCCTGACGACCGCGCTGCGGGCACTCGCCCCGCCGGGCGCGCCGGTGCTGGTCGAGTCGCCCACCTATCCGGGCATGCTGGCCATCGCCCGCGCGGCCGGCCTGCGCCCGGTCCCGGTCCCGGTCGACGCGGACGGTGTACGGCCGCCCCTGCTCGCCGACGCCTTCCGGGCGACCGGCGCCCGCCTCTTCATCTGCCAGCCGCTGTTCCAGAACCCGACCGGCGCGATGCTCGCCCCCGACCGGCGCGGCGAGGTGCTGCGCATCGCACGCGAGGCCGGTGCCTTCGTCGTCGAGGACGACTTCGTACGGCGACTGGTGCACGAGGACGCGGGGCCTCTGCCGCGTCCGCTGGCCGCCGACGACCCCGACGGCGTCGTCGTCCACGTCTCCTCCCTGACCAAGGCGACCTCACCGAGCTTCCGGCTGAGCGCGCTCGCCGCCCGTGGCCCGGTGCTGGAGCGGCTGCGCGCCATCCAGGTCGTCGACACCTTCTTCGTCCCCCGCCCCCTGCAGGAGGCCGCGCTCGAACTCGTGGGCTCACCCGCCTGGCCGCGCCATCTGCGGGCGATCGCGGCCGAGTTGAAGACCCGCCGCGACGCGATGGCGGCCGCCCTGCGCCTGGACCTCCCCGAACTCGCCCTCCCGCACATCCCGTCCGGCGGCTACCACCTGTGGCTCCGCCTGCCCGACGGGACCGACGAGTCCGCACTGACCTCCGCGGCCCTGCGCGCGGGGGTCGCGATCGCCCCCGGCCGCCCGTACTTCAGCGCCGAACCACCGGCCGGGCACGTGCGGTTGAGCTTCGCGGCGGTGGCGGGGGCGGGGGAGATCACGGAAGGGGTGCGGCGGCTGCGGGCGGCTTGCGACGAAGTGCTCTAGCCGCGGGGTACCGGGGCCAGGCCGCAGGTGAAGCGGGCGGACGCGAAGAGCTGCGGGGTGAGGCGTATGCCGGTGAGGCGTTCGGTCAGGGCGAAGGCGGCCTCTGTGCGCATGCTGTAGTCCCGCTCGCGGCTCTCCCGGAGGTCGAAGCCCGACTCCCGCATGTCCGTGAGGAGTTCGTCGGCGTGGCTGCCGTCGCGGGCGAACGGAAACAGCGGCTCGAAGTGCAGGCGCGTGTCGCCGTCCTCGAACCAGTAGAAGTGGTCACCGCGTTGACGTTGCGGAAGTGGGAGACCACCCTGCGTCCGCGCGAGAGCGGGAGCGCGACCTCCGTCGTGATCCCCGGAAAGTCGTTGGACTCGACCATCAGCGACCAGTCGCCGACGGCCGTGACGCCGACGAACAGGCTGTCGCCCTCCCAGTGGTCCCACGCGTCGAAACAGGGTTCGGTCAGAGCGTCCACGCCGGTGCGGCCGGGCTCCGGCTCGGCCTTCAGCTCGGTCAGGAGAGCCTCGGGGGTGAGTCCGCCCACGAGCGTGACGCAGTAGGCCTCCATCAGGTGCCCGTACCGCTCGTCCAGCCACGCGTAGTCCGCGGCAGTCGTCTCCCCAGTCATGGCCGCAGCATCGCACCCGCCACTGACAATGCCCCGCCCACCAGGGAAAACCGCTCGACTCCGGCGCCGTCGTCCTGCGAATCTCGTCGCATGACCGACACCCCGCCCCTCGCCGACGGCTACGAGATCTCTACCGACCCCCACCGCATCGACGCCGAGCGCGTGCACCGGTGGCTGTCCACCGACGCCTACTGGGCGCTCGGGCGGGCGCGGGAGAAGCAGGACCGGGCGATCGGGGGTTCGCTGAACTTCGGGGTGTACGACACGGTTTCGGGGGAGCAGGTGGCGTATGCCCGGGTCGTCACCGACCGGGCGACCTTCGCGTGGCTGTGTGATGTGTACGTCGACCCGTCGGTGCGCGGCAAGGGGATCGGGACGGCGCTCGTCGGCGCCGTACGCGAGGAGCTGCTGCCGTACCGGCTGAAGCGGATGCTGCTCGCCACGCATGACGCGCACGGGGTCTACGAGAAGCTCGGGTTCGCGCCGCTGGAGAAGCCGGACCAATGGATGGCGCTCTACTTCTAATTGCCGCTCGGCCGCGTCTCCTTGCCTGCGGCGGCTGTACTTGAATGTCCAACAGCCGTTTTCCCGCGACTTGTCCGCCTGATCCTGACCCCGCAGTAAGGTTTCGTCCACCCTCGGTCACGTCTGCACAACACCTCTTGACCTGCGCACTTTCGCGACACACCATCGCCGCATGTCGCTTCGGGTCACGTTCGTCGCCGCCGCGCGCAGCTCCCCGCTGCTCGCCGAGCGCTTCGAGGACGACCGGCCGCTGGACCAGGCCGGCTGGGACGAGGTGCAGCGCGTCGCGCACGGCCTGCTGCCGCTGGCGGCGGCCGAGCTGCGCTACTGCTCGCCGACCCCGCGCAGTCGCGCCACCGGCGACGCCCTCGGCTACTCCCCGTTGGTGCAACTCGCCCTGCGCGACTGTGACATGGGCCGCTGGCGCGGGCTCACGCTCGGCGAGGCGATGGCCCGGGAACCCGAGGCGGTGGACGCCTGGCTGGCCGACCCGCGCGGCACACCGCACGGCGGCGAGTCGCTGCTCGCGTTCATCGCCCGCGTCGGCGGCTGGCTGGACACCCGGCCCGTGGAGGACGGCGGCCGTATCGTCGCCGTGGCCGAACCGTCCGTGATCCGTGCCGCCCTGGTGTACGCGCTGAAGGCACCGCCCGCCACGTACTGGAACATCGACGTACGCCCGCTGTCCACGACCACCGTGACCGGCCGCGCGGGCCGCTGGTACCTCCGCCTCGACGGAGCGCCGGCTCAGCCCTCGCGGGCGTAGTCGGTGGTGAGGACGAGGTCCTTGGCCGGCCCGCGCACCCGCCACACCGTCCGCCAGTGGTCCTCGTCGAGGACGGTGAACTCGCCCCGGTAGAGGTCCGCCGAGCACGGGTGATCGGCGGTGTACCGTCCGGACGTCAGGTCCAGGTCGTGGAAGGGCCGCCCGTCGGCGAACCGTACGTCCGCCGTGCCGCGCCCGGCGCCCGGCAGGAAACGCAGCGTCCGCTCGGCGGGACGGGGCACGCCCTGCCAGACGAACGTGCCCGACTCGTGGTGCAGCAGTCCGCCGCCCTCCAGCGGGCCGAAGACCGTCGTGCCGGAGAACTCCCCGGCCGCCCCGCTCGCGAGGTCCCGTACGGACCGCTCGACCCGCCAACTCCCGGCCAGATACGTCAGTACATCCGGTACTGGCCAGAACTCGCCCATCCGTCCCTCACTTCCAGCCCTTTCGGTTCTTTCGGCCCTTCCGACACTTTCGATTCCGCGCGACCCGTTGACGCGCCCGGATCCCCTCCCTATCTTGCCGTTCGAAGTGCTGATCAACGTCTGATATTTCGAACATCGAGCCGCCGGAGTATCCATGCCACGCACGCGCACCCGTTGGAGACTGGGGCTGACGGCGACCGCCTTCATGGTGGCCGCCGGTCTGGTCCCGGCCCCCGCCCACGCCGAGGACGTCACCGACTACGCCATCACCGTCGACCCCGCCACCAAGGGCGCGAAGATCGACGACACGATGTACGGCGTCTTCTTCGAGGACATCAACCGGGCCGCGGACGGCGGTCTGTACGCCGAACTCGTGCAGAACCGGTCCTTCGAGTACTCCACGGACGACAACCGGTCGTACACGCCGCTCACCTCCTGGACGGTCGACGGCACCGCACAGGTCCTGAACGACGCCGGCCGGCTCAACGAGCGCAACCGCAACTACCTTTCCCTGGGCGCCGGTTCGTCCGTCACGAACGCGGGCTACAACACCGGCGTCCGAGTCGAGGCGGGCAAGAAGTACGACTTCTCGGTGTGGGCCCGCGCCGAGAGCGGTACGACCCTGACCGTCTCGTTGCAGGACGCCGACGGCGCTCTCGCCACCGCTCGCCAAGTGGCCGTGACCAAGAGCGGCTGGGCCAAGTACACCGCCACCTTCACCGCGACCCGCACCAGCAGCGACGGCCGCCTCACCGTCGGCTCCTCCGCCGCGGCCGCCCTCGACATGGTGTCCCTGTTCCCGCGCGACACCTACAAGAACCAGGCCAACGGCCTGCGCAAGGACCTCGCCGAGAAGGTCGCGGCCCTCAAGCCCGGCTTCCTGCGCTTCCCCGGCGGCTGCCTGGTCAACACGGGCTCCATGGAGGACTACAGCGAGTCCTCGAACTGGCAGCGCAAGCGCTCCTACCAGTGGAAGGACACCATCGGCCCGGTCGAGGAGCGCGCCACCAACGCCAACTTCTGGGGCTACAACCAGTCCTACGGCCTCGGCTACTACGAGTACTTCCGCTTCGCCGAGGACATCGGCGCCATGCCGCTGCCCGTCGTACCGGCCCTGGTGACCGGCTGCGGCCAGAACAAGGCCGTCGACGACGAGGCCCTGCTCAAGCGGCACATCCAGGACGCCCTCGACCTCATCGAGTTCGCCAACGGTCCGGTGACCTCCACCTGGGGCAAGAAGCGCGCCCAGATGGGCCACCCGAAGCCGTTCCACCTCACGCACATCGGGGTCGGCAACGAGGAGAACCTGCCGGTCGAGTTCATGGCCCGGTTCAAGCAGTTCCGCGCCGCCATCGAGGCGAAGTACCCCGACATCACGGTCGTGTCCAACTCCGGTCCGGACGACGCCGGTCAGACCTTCGACACGGCCTGGCAGCTCAACCGTGAGAACAAGGTCGACATGGTCGACGAGCACTACTACAACAGCCCGCAGTGGTTCCTGCAGAACAACGACCGCTACGACTCCTACGACCGCAGCGGCCCGAAGGTCTTCCTCGGCGAGTACGCCTCCTGGGGCAACGCCTTCAAGAACGGCCTCGCCGAAGCCGCGTTCATGACCGGCCTGGAGCGCAACGCGGACGTCGTCAAACTCGCCTCGTACGCACCGCTGTACGCCAACGAGGACTATGTGCAGTGGAGCCCGGACATGGTGTGGTTCAACAACCACGCCTCCTGGAACTCCGCCAACTACGAGGTCCAGAAGCTGTTCATGAACAACGTCGGCGACCGGGTGGTGCCCTCGAAGGCGACCGGAACGCCGTCGCTGATGGGCCCCATCACCGGTGCGGTCGGCCTGTCGACGTGGGCGACCAGCGCGGCGTACGACGATGTGAAGGTCACGGACGCCGACGGGAAGACGCTGCTCAGCGACGACTTCTCCGGTGACGCCGCGAAGTGGACGCACACCGGCGGCGGCAGCTGGAGCATCCAGGACGGGCAGTACGTCCAGACGGACGCGGCCGCGGAGAACACGATGGTCTCGGCCGGCGACCCGACCTGGCACGACTACGACCTGCACGCGAAGGCCACCAAGAAGTCCGGCAAGGAGGGCTTCCTCGTCGCCTTCGGCGTCAAGGACACCGGCAACTACTACTGGTGGAACCTGGGCGGCTGGAACAACACCCAGTCCGCCGTCGAGCAGGCCGTGGACGGCGGAAAGTCGACGCTGATCTCCAAGGCCGGGACGATCGAGACGGGCCGCACCTACGACATCGACATCAAGGTGCGCGGCCGCCAGGTCACCCTGTACCTCGACGGCCAGGAGTGGGGCAGCTTCACCGACGACAAGCCGGCCGAGCCGTTCCGCCAGGTCGTCACCAAGGACGCCAAGACGGGTGACCTGATCGTCAAGGTCGTCAACGCCCAGTCGTCGGCGGCCCGCACCGCGATCGACCTGGGTGGCGCGAAGGTCGCGTCCAAGGCCCGGGTGACGACCCTGTCCGCCGACCCGAACGCCGTGAACAGCGAGACCGAGACGCCGGTCGCGCCGGTGACCTCCACCTTCTCGGGGGTCACGGACAAGTTCACGTACACCTTCCCGGCGAACTCGATCACCTTCCTGCGGATCAAGCAGAGGTAGCCGGTTCCGGCGCGGGCCGCTGTCCGAGGGGCAGCGGCCCGCGCCTTCGCGTGCGGACGACAGCACGCCGCCCGGGCGCCCGGCAGGTCGCGCGGGGGCGTCGAAAAGTGCGTGCCGTGTCGTCGGGGGAGGGGCAGACTCGCTCCATGGCGGACATGCGAGCGTTCCGTGACGAGCTCCGTGGCTGGGCGGCCGGCGGTCCCGGCGGGGCGGCGAGCGACCTGGCCGTGCGGCTGGAGGTGCGGACGGCGGTGCTGCTGGAAGGGCCGAGCGACCTCGCGGCCGTGGAGGCACTGGCCGCACGGCGTGGCCGGGACCTGGCCGCCGAGGGGGTGTGCGTCGTGCCGATGGGCGGGGCGATGAGCGTCGGCCGCTACGCCGGACTCCTCGGGCCGTCCGGCCTCGGCCTGCGCCTGGCGGGACTGTGCGACGAGGGCGAGCGGCGCTTCTACGACCGCGCCCTGAAGCGGGCCCGGGCGGCCTCGCACTCGGCGTTCTTCGTGTGCGTGCGGGACCTCGAGGACGAGCTGATCCGCGCGCTCGGTACGGCAAGGGTCGAGGAGATCGTCCGGACCGAGGGTGACCTGCGCGCCTGGCAGACCTTCCTGCGCCAGCCCGCACAGCACGGCAGGCCCCGGCAGCAGCAGTTGCGGCGCTTCCTCGGCACGAAGAAGGGCCGCAAGATCCGCTACGGCCACCTCCTCGTCGAGGCCCTGGAGCCCGAACAGGCACCGGCGCCCCTCGACGACCTCCTTGCGAGTCTGTGACGCGGCAGGAGCACGGGGGCCAGTCGCCACCCGAGTGGTCGCTGCACGGCCCGCCGGCGCTCACCTCGGTGAGCGGCCGACGCCCCGGCATCGGTGCGCTTCGCCTACGCCCAGGTGTACCGACACTTCCCACCAGGTGCGCCTCACGGTCACCGACAACGGCGTCGGTATTCCGGCCGACGGTGGCACCACGTCGGCGTGGTGCGTGCCGGTGCCGGCCGAGCAGGAACCGGTGTGAGCGAGCACCTCGGCCGGCCTCACTCGCCGAGCAGCGGGCACCTGCCCTGCCGTTTGTTGGGATCACCCACCCCGGACCCGTCAGGACAGGGCGAGGACGCAGAACTCGTGGCCCTCCGGGTCGGCGAGGACCGTCCACGGCACGTCGCCCTGGCCGAGGTCGAGGTCGGTGGCGCCGAGGGCGCGCAGCCGGGCCACCTCCGCCGCCTTGTCGTCGCCGGGGTAGGGCAGGAGGTCGAGATGGACGCGGTCCGGCACGGTCTTCACGTCGGGCGTGCGGACGAACTCGAGAAACGGGCCGACACCCTTGGCGGAGCGCAACACAGCCTGATCGTCGGTCACCTCGTGCAGGGCCCAGTCCGTCGCCTCACCCCAGAACCGGGCCATGGCCCGCGGATCGGCGCAGTCGACCACCACCGCGGCGATCGGCCCGGTGTCCCGGTAGATCTCCCGAGGCTCCAGCACGCAGAACTCGTTGCCCTCCGGATCGGCGAGGACCGTCCACGGCATGTCGCCCTGGCCCACGTGGGCGGGCGTCGCACCGAGCGCCTTCAGGCGGGCGACCAACTCCGCCTGGTGGGCCGCCGAGGTGGTGGCAAGATCGAGGTGCACACGGTTCTTCGTCGCCGTCTTGGGTTCCGGGACGGGAACGACGTCGATGCCGACGGCGACCGGGTCCGGCCAGACGAGGCCGCCGGAGGGTCCGACGTAGGTGGTCACGCCCGGGCTGTAAGCACTCCAGCCGAGCGCCTCCGCCCAGAACCGTCCGACCGCCGAGTGATCAAGAGCCTTTATGTTCACCATCACAGGTCGCAGTGCCACGTCGGCGATCCTATGCGTCTGCTGCGCAATGGGGCTGTATACCCACTCGACGCGATTGCATAAACGTGCAGCGAAACGTATAGTCATGCCGTCTAAGAGGAGGTTTCCATGGCGGTACGTGCGGCAGTGGCCGGAGCGAGTGGATATGCGGGCGGGGAACTGCTGCGTCTGCTCCTGGCACACCCCGGGATCGAGATCGGCGCCCTGACCGGTAACTCGAACGCCGGCCAGCGGCTCGGTGCGCTCCAGCCGCACCTGCTGCCCCTCGCCGACCGCGTTCTCCAGGAGACCGCGGCCGAGGTGCTGGCCGGCCACGACATCGTCTTCCTCGCCCTGCCCCACGGTCAGTCCGCCGCCGTGGCCGAGCAGCTCGGCCCGGACGTCCTGGTCGTCGACATGGGCGCCGACTTCCGGCTGAAGGACGCCGGCGACTGGGAGGCCTTCTACGGCTCCCCGCACGCCGGCACCTGGCCGTACGGCCTCCCCGAACTGCCGGGTGGCCGCGCCGCGCTGGAGGGGTCCAAGCGCATCGCGGTACCCGGCTGCTACCCGACCGCCGTCTCGCTCGCCCTCTTCCCGGCCTACGCCGCCTCTCTCGCCGAGCCCGAGGCCGTGATCGTCGCCGCCTCCGGCACCTCCGGCGCGGGCAAGGCGCCCAAGCCGAACCTGCTGGGCAGCGAGGTCATGGGCTCCATGTCGCCGTACGGCGTCGGCGGCGGCCACCGGCACACGCCCGAGATGATCCAGAACCTCAGCGCGGCGGCCGGGGAAACCGTGAGTGTCTCCTTCACGCCGACCCTCGCGCCGATGCCCCGCGGCATCCTCGCCACGTGCAGCGCGACCGCGCGCCCCGGAGTCACGGCGGACTCCGTCCGCGCCGCCTACGAGAAGGCCTTCGCCGACGAGCCCTTCGTCCACCTCCTCCCGGAGGGACAGTGGCCCGCCACGGCGTCCGTCTACGGTTCGAACGCCGTTCAGGTGCAGGTCGCGTACGACGCCGCCGCGAACCGCATCATCGCGATCAGCGCCATCGACAACCTGACCAAAGGCACCGCGGGCGGTGCCGTCCAGAGCATGAACATCGCCCTGGGTCTCGACGAGACCACCGGCCTTACGACGATCGGAGTCGCGCCGTGAGTGTGACGGCAGCAAAGGGATTCACGGCCGCGGGCATCGCGGCCGGAATCAAGGAGAACGGCAACCCGGACCTGGCCCTCGTGGTCAACACCGGGCCCCGCCGATCCGCCGCGGGCGTCTTCACCTCCAACCGCGTCAAGGCCGCACCGGTGCTGTGGTCCGAGCAGGTCCTCAAGAGCGGTCAGGTCTCCGCCGTCGTCCTCAACTCCGGTGGCGCCAACGCCTGTACGGGATCCAAGGGCTTCCAGGACACCCACGCCACCGCCGAGAAGGTGGCCGAGGTACTCGGCCGCGGCGCCATCGAGATCGCCGTGTGCTCGACCGGCCTCATCGGCGTGCTGCTGCCCATGGACAAGCTGCTCCCGGGCGTCGAGACCGCCGCGGCCCAGCTCTCCGAGCACGGCGGCGAGAAGGCCGCCATCGCCATCAAGACCACCGACACCGTCCACAAGACGTCCGTCGTGACGAAGGACGGCTGGACCGTCGGCGGGATGGCGAAGGGCGCCGGCATGCTCGCGCCCGGCCTCGCCACCATGCTCGTCGTCCTCACCACCGACGCCGCCCTCGACAGCGACGTTCTGGACAAGGCCCTGCGCGCCGCCACCAAGGTCACCTTCGACCGCGTCGACTCCGACGGCTGCATGTCCACCAACGACACCGTGCTGCTGCTCGCCTCCGGCGCCGCCGAAGTCACCCCGGAATACGAGGAGTTCGCCGAGGCCGTACGGGCCGTCTGCGACGACCTCGGGCAGCAGCTGATCCGCGACGCCGAGGGCGCCAGCAAGGACATCAAGGTCGAGGTGATCAACGCCGCGACCGAGGACGACGCCGTCGAGGTGGGCCGCTCCATCGCCCGCAACAACCTCCTCAAGTGCGCCATCCACGGCGAGGACCCCAACTGGGGCCGCGTCCTCTCCGCGATCGGCACGACGTCCGCCGCCTTCGAACCGGACCGGCTCAACGTCGCCATCAACGGCGTCTGGGTGTGCAAGAACGGCGGCGTCGGCGAGGACCGCGACAAGGTCGACATGCGCTACCGCGAGGTGCACATTGTGGCGGACCTCGCGGCAGGCGATGAGTCTGCGACGATCTGGACCAACGACCTGACGGCCGACTACGTCCACGAGAACAGCGCGTACTCCTCTTGACGTGCCCGCTTGGTTGTCGCGGGTCCTCGTCGTCGCCGACGAGGGTTCCTGTTTCACAGGCGGCCGCTCGCCCTCGGACGAGTCCGGGGTAAGTCTTACGCCGCCTCCGCAGGCCAGCACCGCCCGCCCGGCGGCTGATCCGAGATCCTTTCGAAAGTCGGTTATGACGGTCAATCACTCAGAAGAGGGAAAGTCCCCGACCCGTAAGCACACCGCCCTCCCCAAGGCACAGATCCTCATCGAGGCGCTGCCGTGGCTGGTCCGCCACAACGGCAAGACCGTCGTCATCAAGTTCGGCGGCAACGCCATGATCGACGAGGACCTGAAGGCCGCGTTCGCTCAGGACGTCGTGTTCCTGCACCACGCGGGCCTCAAGCCGGTCGTCGTGCACGGCGGCGGCCCGCAGATCAGCGCCGCCCTCGACCAGCACGGCATCGTCAGTGAGTTCAAGGCGGGCCTGCGCGTCACCACCGAGGACGCCATGGACGTCGTACGGATGGTGCTGGCCGGGCAGGTGCAGCGCGAGCTCGTCGGACTGCTCAACCAGCACGGCCCGCTCGCCGTCGGCCTGACGGGCGAGGACGCGCACACCATCACCGCCACCAAGCACCAGCCCGAGATCGACGGCGAGCTCGTCGACATCGGGCGGGTGGGCGAGATCACCGCGATCGACACGGGCGCGATCGAGGCCCTGCTCGCCGATGGCCGCATCCCGGTCGTCTCGTCGATCGCCCGCAGCCAGGACGACGGACATGTCTACAACGTCAATGCTGATACGGCGGCTGCGGCACTCGCTGCTGCGCTGGGCGCCGAAACCCTCATGGTCCTCACCGACGTCGAGGGCCTCTACGAGGATTGGCCGAACAGCGACGAGGTGATCAGCCGCCTCACCGCTTCCCAACTGGAGAAGCTGCTGCCGGAGTTGAGCTCCGGCATGGTGCCGAAGATGGAGGGCTGCCTGCACGCCGTACGCAACGGCGTCACCACCGCCCGCGTCATCGACGGCCGGGTCCAGCACTCGATCCTGCTGGAGATCTTCACCGACGAAGGCATCGGCACGATGGTCGTGCCGGACGCGCAAGAGGGGGATGCCGGATGACCGAGACGGCGGCGAACGCGGAGCTCACCCAGCGGTGGCAGGGCTCGCTCATGAACAACTACGGCACCCCGCGGCTCCCTCTCGTCCGTGGTGAGGGGCTCAAGGTCTGGGATGCCGACGGGAAGCAGTACACCGACTTCGTCGGCGGCATCGCGACCAACGCGCTCGGCCACGCGCACCCCGCGATCGTCGAGGCCGTGAGCGAGCAGATCGCGTCCCTCGGTCACGTCTCCAACCTCTTCATGGCGGAGCCGACGATCGCCCTCGCCGAACGGCTGCTCCAGCTCTTCGGCCGCGACGGCAAGGTCTTCTTCTGCAACTCGGGCGCCGAGGCCAACGAGGCCGCGTTCAAGATCGGCCGGCTGACCGGACGGACCCACGTCGTCGCCACCGAGGGCGGTTTCCACGGCCGCACCATGGGTGCCCTCGCGCTCACCGGCCAGCCGGCCAAGCAGGAGCCGTTCCTGCCGCTGCCCGGTGACGTCACGCATGTGCCGTACGGCGACGCGCAGGCGCTGGCCGCGGCGGTGACCGAGGAGACGGCCCTGGTGATCATCGAGCCGGTGCAGGGCGAGAACGGCGTCGTGGTGCCGCCGGCCGGCTATCTGAAGGCCGCGCGGGCGATCACCGCCGCCAACGGCTCGCTGCTCGTCCTCGACGAGGTGCAGACCGGCATGGGCCGTACCGGGCACTGGTTCGCGTACCAGGCCCACGAGGGCGTCCTGCCCGACGTCGTCACGCTCGCCAAGCAGCTCGGCGGCGGGCTGCCGCTGGGTGCGACGGTCGCCTTCGGGCGGGCCGCGGAGCTGCTGCAGCCCGGCCAGCACGGGACGACCTTCGGCGGCAACCCGGTCGCGTGTGCCGCCGGACTGGCGGTTGTGGACACGATCGCGAACGACGGGTTGCTGGAGAACGTCAAGCGGCAGAGCGAGAAGTTGCGCGACGGGATCGAGGCGCTGGGCCACCCGTTGATCGACTATGTCCGGGGCGCGGGACTCCTCCTGGGTATCGTGCTCACCGAGCCGCACGCCGCCGAGGTGCAGCAGGCGGCTCAGGACGCCGGTTTCCTGGTGAACGCGCCCGCCCCCGATGTCGTACGGCTGATGCCGCCGCTGAACCTCGGTGACGACGAAGTGGAGGCGCTTCTTCAGGCGCTGCCCGGCATCCTTGACGTGGCCAACGGGGACGGATGATCCGGGGAATGAGACGACGATGAGTCAGGCGCAGGACCACGAGCACAACGGGGCCGCCGGGCCTGCCGTGCCGCAGACGCGCACCGCCCGCCACCGCCGGATCGTGGACATCCTCAACCGGCAACCCGTGCGGTCGCAGAGCCAATTGGCGAAGCTGCTCGCCGACGACGGGTTGAGCGTCACGCAGGCGACGCTCTCCCGGGATCTGGACGAGCTCAATGCGGTGAAGATCCGTAACAACGAGGGCGATCTGATCTACGCGGTGCCCAGTGAGGGGGGGTTTCGGACTCCCCGTGCGCCGCTGGGGGAGTCGGCCAAGGAGGAGCGGATGCGGCGGTTGTCGCAGGAGCTGCTCATCTCCGCGGAGGCTTCCGCGAATCTCGTGGTCCTGCGGACCCCTCCGGGGGCGGCGCAGTTCCTCGCCTCGGCCATTGATCAGGCCGAGTTGCAGGACATTCTGGGGACGATTGCCGGTGACGACACGTTGCTGCTGATCAGCCGGAATCCCACGGGGGGGCAGGCCTTGGCGGATCACTTGTTGCGGTTGGCTCAGAACGGGCACCAGTCGCCGTAGGGGTGGTTGTTGGTTGTTGGCTGCCGGTGGTCTGTGGCTGGTCGCGCAGTTCCCCGCGCCCCTGGGTTGGGTGACTCACCCGAGCCGAGATGCCAGGCCCCCTGTGCATCTCACCTCGTCGCCCGCCGTGATCAGCAGGGCCTCCACGTCGGGCAGCGACTCCAGCCAACGCAAACCCTGCCTCGACCCCATGGCAAAAGCCGCTGTCGCCCAACAGTCCGCCCAGGTCAGGCTGGGGGCTACCACCGTCACCGCCACCAGGTCCGTCACGGCGGAACGGCCCGTGCGGGGGTCGACGATGTGGGCGCCCCGCTCCGCCGTGCCGGATGTGGCCACCGCCAGTTCGTCCAGACCGGCGGCGGAGACGACGGCCGCGAGGCCACCCGGGCGGAGAGGATCGGAGACGCCGACCCGCCAGGGGCGCTGTGCCCCCGGCACGCCCAGCAACTGCACGTCGCCGCCGCCGTTGACGCTGACGCCGCTCACGCCGGGGACCTGCGCCAGGCGGCGGGCCGCGCGTTCGACGGACCAGCCCTTGACGATGCCGGTCGGATCGACGCTGCCCTCGTACGACGTGCTGAACCAGCCCTCGCTGAGGCGCTCCGCCTCGGCGCCCAGTTCGAGCACCTCGGCGACCTCCGGATCGCACCGCTCGACGGTCAGCTCACCGCGCGCCAGCAGGGAGACCTGGCTGTCGTCGCGGTAGGTGCTGAACACCTCGTCGACCCGGTGCAGTCCGGCGACCGCCTCTTCCAGTGCCGCCTCGACGGCACCGGGTTCCCCGCCGCGGACGTCGAAGGAGAAGACCGTCCCCATGACCTCCTCCGCATGACGTACCGCGGCGGGAGCTTCCGTAGGTTCCGCCACCGTGTCAGCCACCGGCCTGGTCCAGGGCCGACTGGAGGGATTCCTTGTAGCCGGCGCTGGTGTACGTGGCTCCGGAGACGGCGTCGATGTCGGCGCTGCCGGCTGCTACGGCGGCTTGGTTGAGTTTGGGTACGGCGTTGGCGGTGACCTGGTCGCTCTGGCCGCCCTTGGGTGCCTGGACGGTCTCGGCCTTGGTGATCTTTCCGCCGCTGACGGTGATCCGGACCTGGACCGGTCCGTACTGGGTCTGCGAGACGCTGCCGGTGATGGTGCGGGCCTGGGCGGCGCCCGACCCCTGGGCGCCCGCCGAGCCCTGCGAGGAACCGGCACTCGCCTGCGCCTTGTCGAGGGCCGACTGGAGGGATTCCTTGTAGCCGGCGCTGGTGTACGTGGCTCCGGAGACGGCGTCGATGTCGGCGGTCCCGGCTGCTACGGCGGCTTGGTTGAGTTTGGGTACGGCGTTGGCGGTGACCTGGTCGCTCTGGCCGCCCTTGGGTGCCTGGACGGTCTCGGCCTTGGTGATCTTTCCGCCGCTGACCGTGATCCGGACCTGGACCGCGCCGTACTGGGTCTGGACGGCATCGCCGGTGACCGTGGCCGCCTGGGCGGCGCCCGAACTCTGCGAACCGCCGCTCGCCTTGGCCTTGTCCACCGCCGACTGGAGGGACTTTTTGTAGCCGGCGCTGGTGTACGTCGCTCCCGACACCGCGTCGATGTCGGCGCTCTGCGCGGCGATCGCCGCCTGGTTGAGCCTGGGTACGGCGTTCGCGGTGATCTGGTCGCTCTGGCCGCCCTTGGGTGCCTGGACGGCCTCCGCCTTGGTGATCTTCCCGCCCGCAACGGTGAGCCGCACCTGCACGGCCCCGTACTGGGTCTGTGCCGCGTCACCGGTGAAGTTGCCGGTTCCGGCCGCCTGGGCGCCGCCCTGTGGCGCCGCCGCCGCGGGTGGTGCCGTGCCGCCCGCCGCCGCGGAGGCCGGGTCGGTCGCCGGCTTCAGCGACAGCAGCAGCACGATCCCGGACACGGTGGCCGCGCCGGCCAGCACGACACGCCGGATGGGGTGACTCTTCCTCATGGCTCCTACAGCTCCTGAAGTCCGAAGTCTGGTGTGTGACGTCCCGTCGCTCACATCTCGAACGACTCGTGATGGATGCGGCGGGCGGGCACACCCGCGCCGCGCAGTGCTTCGTAGACGGACTGCGCGAAGCCGGCCGGCCCGCACATGAACACGTCGTGCTTGTCGATGTCGGGCAGCTTCTGCTGCAACCGCTCCGCCGAGATGTCCGGCCGCTCGCCGTCCGGGCTGTTGACCGCGTACATCAGCCGGGCACCGCGCTCGTCGGCGATGGCCGCGAGCTCGTCCCACAGCGCCAGGTCCTGGGTGCTGTTGGCCCGGTAGAGCAGGGTGATGTCGCCGGACGCGCCGGGCAGCGTCTCGAACAGGGCCCGCATCGGCGTGATCCCGACCCCGCCCGCCACCAGCAGCACCTTGCCCCGGCTGCGGCGCTGGGCGGTCATCGCGCCGTACGGCCCCTCCGCCCACACCTTGGTGCCCGGCTTCAGGTCGCGCAGGCGCGAGGTGTGGTCGCCGATCGCCTTGACCGTGATCCGCAGCATGTCGGGGCGGGGCGCCGCCGACAACGAGTAGGGATGGGAACTGAACCGCATGCCAGGCGCCTTGAACCGCCACCGGAAGAACTGCCCGGCCTCCGCTCCCATACGGTGCAGCTTGCGCCCGCCGATCAGCACCGACACGATGCCCGGCGCCTCCTCGATGACCGCCTCGACGTACATCCGGTGCCGCAGGTTGAGGCGGATCGGGGTGAGGATCCGGTACCAGACCACCAGCGCGGTCACGATCCCGTACAGCCCGTACCAGAAGGTCTTCGCGGACGGCTCGACGGCGAACTCGTTGCCGGTGGTGATCTGGTGCCAGAACGTCAGGTACACCGCCGCGTACGTGAGCAGGTGCACGTGGTACCAGGTGTCGTACCCGATCATGCGGCGGACGCCGCCGATCGAGAGGAACGCGATGAGGAACAGCAGGCCGGTGCCGATGGCCGCCTTGCCCATGTCCGGCAGCGTGTTGACCGAGTCGATCGTCTGCTGGACGACGTCACCGAGCGTCTTGCCGGCCTGGAGGGCGTACGCCCACATGGTGAGGAAGACGTGGGCGATGACCAGGCAGATCGTGTAACGACCGCTCATCGCGTGCCAGCGCGCGACCCGGTCCGAGCCCACCCGCCGCTCCAGCGCGGGCACCCGGGCCATCTGCAGCACCACGAGGGCCATCAGATAGCCGGCCAGCAGACCGGTGATCCGCCCCGCGGCGAGGATCTTGGCGGTGTTGTCCGCGAGGGAGGGCGTGTTGTCCCACCACAGCCACAGCACCGCCGCCGCGCCCGCCCACAGGGCGATCACCAGAGGGACGGCCGGGGAGCGGCGCGGGCGAATACGGCGCATCGTCTGACGGCGAGCGGCACGGCCGCCTGCGAGCGTGGTGGTCACGGTTCCTCCGGGGACGGGAGCAAGGGGAGTGCGTGATGGGCGTGGTCCCTTGGCCCTGAGGTACGTGCGGGGAGGTCCGTGTGTTCAGTGGGGCTTGCTCAGCGATCCCTTCAGTGCTTGTTCAGTACCGGGTGATCGCGGTCGTGCCGCTCGCCGTGCCGATCGCGATGTGCGGTCGTAGTCCGGGATCGGCCCACCCGATGATCCGCTTCATCGCTTCCCGCGGCACCGACACACAACCCGCCGTCGCCCCCCGCCCCTTCACATGCAGGAAGATCCCGGCCCCCCGCCCCTTCACCGGCCGCTCGTAGTTGAACCCGATGACGAGCGCGTGCGCGTAGAGCGCCCCGTACGAGATCAGGTGCTCGGACTCGGCGGCCCGGCAGTCGCGCGCCAGCGGCTCGGTCCAGCGGTTGTAGGCGCGCGAGTCGTTGTCCTGGCACCACCAGGAGTCCTGGTGGACGCGGCGGTACTCGTACGCCGTGCCGCGCGGCGCCGCCTCGATGCCGAAGGCGTACGGCAGCCCGTACAGCCCGGTGGGTGTCGTGTGGGTGCTCTGCTTGCGCGAGGCCCCCTCGACCAGCCCCTTCGCCCCGAACCGGGCCGGTGCCGAACCGGCCTTCACCCACTGTCCGTCGACGCGGTCCCACCAGGTGAGCGTCCCCGACGTCGAGCCGGTCTTCGGGGCCACCGCGGTGATCAGCTGGGAGCCGCCCCCGGTGTCGGCCATGCGCGCGGGCAGCGGCTGCGGCGGTCCGTCGCCCGGCGTGGCGCCGAGCACGAGGAGGGACGCGGACGCGAGGGCGACGACACCGGGGCGCATGGCTCAGACGCTAGAAGGCGGGAGCGGCAACGGCACCCCGGGTAGGCCATCCAGGCTGGTCGCGATGTGCCTCTTGGCGAAGTACGCGCTCAGCGAGTCGTCGTCCTCGCGCGCGAACCGCCTGGCGTGCAGGTCGCGGTCCTCGTCGTACGTCATGAAGGGCACCGCGTACCCGCAGGAGTCCCGAATGACTTCGGCCCGCACCACGATGATCGCGCGCAGGCCGTGCAGGGAGGGGTCGATGTCGGGGAAGTGGCCGAGCAGCTCCTTGAACCGTGGGTCGTCGCGGAAGACGGCCTCACCGCGGCCGTGCACGCGGACGATGTTGGGCGGCCCCTGGAAGGCGCACCACATGAGGGTGATCCGGCCGTTCTCCCGCAGATGCGCGACGGTCTCGGCGTTGGAGCCGGCGAAGTCGAGGTAGGCCAGGGTGAGTTCGTCGAGGATCGCGAAGGAGCCGCGCAGACCCTTGGGGGAGAGGTTGACCGTGCCGTCGGCGGACAGGGGAGCGGTCGCCGTGAAGAAGAGGGGCTGCTCCTCGATGAAGGCGCGGAGTCTGCCGTCTACGCGTTCATAAGTTTTTCCCACGTCCACCGAGTATGGACGTGGGTCGTTCGCTTGTCTAAGGAATTGCCGGTTCGGCGGGTTGACGGGGCATCACCATGGCCGCCCCGGCCGGCGTGCCAACGGGGCGGCCATGGCTGCTGTGTCAGCTCACTGGTTCAGGGTGCACTCGGCGAAGGCCTCCAGTCCTTCGGGCTTGGCGGCGGCGCGGCCGATGGCGGTTTCGATGCGGTTGAGGGCGGCGACGCGCTTGTCTTCGAGGGGGCCGAGGATGGCGTTCTGGACGAAGTTGGGGCCGCCTTGGCCGACGGTGTCGACGAGGCGCTGGTTGGCTTCGTCGATCTGGGTCTGGAGCTGGGCGAGGTTGCGGTCGACCTCGGCCTGTGCGGACGCCGGGATCGCGGGCAGCTGGCCGGTGACGTCCGGACACGTGATCGCGCCGGCGCCGGCGTTCCCCGCCTCGCCCGCGGCGTCGCCCGCTTCCTCGCCCGCCGCGCCCCCGGCCTCCTCCGTGGCCGTCTCGCTCGGCGTGGCCCCGGCCTCCTCGCCCGCACCGGCCTCCGCACCGGCGCCCGCGTCCTCGCCCGCACCGGCTTCCTCACCGGCGCCGGCCTCTTCGCCGGCTCCCGCACCGCCGTCGGCGTTCAGGGTGCAGGCGGCGAAGGCCTCCAGTCCTTCGGGCTTGGCGGCGGCGCGGCCGATGGCGGTTTCGATGCGGTTGAGGGCGGCGACGCGCTTGTCTTCGAGGGGGCCGAGGATGGCGTTCTGGACGAAGTTGGGGCCGCCTTGGCCGACGGTGTCGACGAGGCGCTGGTTGGCTTCGTCGATCTGGGTCTGGAGCTGGGCGAGGTTGCGGTCGACCTCGGCCTGTGCGGACGCCGGGATCGCGGGCAGCTGGCCGGTGACGTCCGGACACGTGATCGTGCCGGGCCCGGCCAGCGTCCGGGCGTTCGTGCCGCTGCTCCGGGACGTCTCCCCGGCGAGCGCGAAACCGGCGATCACCGTGCCGGACAGCGCCACCGCGGCGGCGCCGCCGATGAACGCGACGCGACGCTTGTTGTACTTCGGAAGAGCCCTGGACATGCGGATGCCTCACTCGGGTTCGGGGGTGTCGTCGTTTACGAACGCGGCGCCTGCGTTCAGCGAGAGATACGGGTAAGCGGTTTCCCGCGTTCAATGGGTGTGCCGAATTTCCGGCGCCCGATTTCCGTCCCGCGCGGGCCGGATTGACGAATCATGCAGAGGTCTGCATACTCATGCAGGTCAATGTGTGGTGAGCGCGCACTGGCCTGACGACCGCCTCCCCGTTCACGCCACGGGGAGGCGGTGCCACACACGCAGACTCTTCCGAGGAGCGCAGCAAGTGAGCAGCAACAGCGGTGACGTCCGGCTCTGGGGCGGCCGTTTCGCCGACGGTCCCGCCGAGGCCCTGGCCAAGCTGTCCGCGTCCGTCCACTTCGACTGGCGGCTGGCGCCGTACGACATCGCCGGTTCGCGTGCCCACGCGCGCGTGCTGCACAAGGCGGGGCTCCTGACGGAGGACGAGCTGACCCGGATGCTCGCGGGCCTCGACCAGCTGGAAGCGGACGTGGCCTCGGATGCCTTCGTGGGCACGATCGCCGACGAGGACGTCCACACCGCCCTGGAGCGGGGCCTGCTGGAGCGCCTCGGCCCGGACCTGGGGGGCAAGCTCCGGGCCGGCCGCTCCCGCAACGACCAGGTCGCCACCCTCTTCCGGATGTACCTGCGCGACCACGCCCGGATCATCGGCGGCCTGATCGCCGACCTCCAGGACGCGCTGATCGGCCTCGCCGAGGCCCACCCGGACGTGGCGATGCCCGGCCGCACCCACCTCCAGCACGCCCAGCCGGTGCTCTTCGCCCACCACGTCCTGGCGCATGTGCAGTCCCTGTCCCGGGACGCCGAGCGGCTGCGTCAGTGGGACGAGCGGACGGCCGTCTCGCCGTACGGCTCGGGCGCCCTGGCCGGATCCTCCCTGGGCCTCGACCCGGAGGCCGTGGCCAAGGACCTCGGCTTCGAGCACGGGTCCTCCGCCAACTCCATCGACGGCACGGCCTCCCGCGACTTCGTCGCCGAGTTCGCCTTCATCACCGCGATGATCGGCGTGAACCTCTCCCGGATCGCCGAGGAAATCATCCTCTGGAACACGAAGGAGTTCTCCTTCGTGACCCTGCACGACGCCTTCTCCACCGGCTCGTCGATCATGCCGCAGAAGAAGAACCCGGACATCGCGGAGCTGGCCCGCGGCAAGAGCGGCCGCCTGATCGGCAACCTGACGGGCCTGATGGCCACGCTCAAGGCCCTGCCCCTCGCCTACAACCGCGACCTCCAGGAGGACAAGGAGCCGGTCTTCGACTCCTGCGACCAACTGGAGGTCCTGCTCCCCGCCTTCACCGGCATGATGGCCACCCTCACCGTCAACCGCGAGCGCATGGAGGAACTGGCCCCGGCCGGCTTCTCCCTCGCCACCGACATCGCCGAGTGGCTGGTCAAGCAGGGCGTCCCGTTCCGGGTCGCGCACGAGGTCGCCGGCGAGTGCGTCAAGGTCGCCGAGTCCGAGGGCAAGGAGCTGGACGACCTGACGGACGAGCAGTTCGCGAAGATCTCCGCCCACCTCACGCCGGAGGTGCGCTCGGTCCTGAACGTGCCGGGTGCGCTGGCCTCCCGCAACGGCCGGGGTGGTACGGCGCCGAGCGCGGTGGCGGTGCAACTGGCTGAGGTGAAGGCGGACGTGGCCGACCAGCACGCATGGGCAACGGCCCGGCAGAAGGCCTGAGGGGCGCGGGGCTGCGTCCATATGCGGCTCCGCCGCGCGGGCGCGACAAGCCACGACGTTCCCGCACCCGCCAGAACACTGCACAACCCGAGCTCTGAGGCGAAGGTCATCACGGGTTACGTTGGTCGGAAGCCGAACCGGATCCGACCGAACGGAGCCCGCGATGCCCTTCGCCCGACTGGCCACAGCGACAACCCCCACCTGCCACCTCGGACTGGGCCTCGCCGCAGTCGGCCGCCCCGGCTACATCAACCTCGGCCGAGAGACCGACCTCGGAGAGGACCGCAGCGTCGAAACGCTGCGCACCCGCACCCACGAACTCCTCGACGCCGCCTACGCCCAAGGCGTCCGCTACTTCGACGTCGCCCGCTCCTACGGCCGCTCCGAAGAGTTCCTCGCGGACTGGCTCAACGCCCGCCCCGCATTCGACGACATCGTCGTGGGCAGCAAGTGGGGCTACACCTACACCGCGGACTGGACCACCGACGCCGAGAAACACGAGGTCAAGGACCACACCCTGGCGACTTACGAGCGCCAGCGCGCCGAGACCGACGCCCTGCTCGGCGACCGGCTCGACCTCTACCAGATCCACTCGGTGACCCCGGACAGCCCGGCCCTCACCGACAAGGACCTCCACGCCAGGCTGGCCGAATCCGCCGCCCAGGGCCTCACCATCGGCTTCTCCACCAGCGGCCCCGCCCAGGTCGACGCGATCCGTGCCGCCCTCGCCGTGACGGTCGACGGCGAGCCCCTCTTCCGTACCGTCCAGTCGACGTACAACGCCCTGGAGACCTCGGCCGGCCCCGCCCTCGCCGAGGCCCATGACGCCGGACTCACGGTGATCGTCAAGGAGGGCATGGCCAACGGACGGCTCGCGGACCCGCACGCGCCGGACGCGCTGAAGGCCGTAGCCGCGGAAACGTCTCTGGGCTGCGACGCCGTCGCCCTCGCCCTGATCCTCCGCCGACCCTGGGCCGGCGTGGTCCTCTCCGGCGCCGCGACAACCGTACAGCTCGCGTCCAACCTGCACGCGGCGGTCGTGGACCTCGACGACGAGCAGGTGGAGCGGCTCGGCGCGCTGGTGGAGGAGCCGGGCGCGTACTGGGAGCGGCGCGGGCAGCTGCCCTGGCACTGAGGCGCGACCGAAAAAAGTGAGCTCTGCACAGGGCTGTGAGCTGCACACGCCTTGAATGAGACATGAATGTCTCATGTGGGCTATGGTTGTCTCATGGCCGTCGATCGTGACCACGTACTGCGCAGCGCCGCAGCCCTGCTGACCCGCAAATCCACCGCGACCATGGACGAGGTCGCCAAGGCCGCCGGGATCAGCCGGGCCACGCTGCACCGGCACTTCGCCGGGCGGGACGCGCTCGTCCGGGCGCTGGAGGCGCTCGGTATCGCGGAGTGCGAGGCGGCGGTGGACGCGGCGAGGCTGGACGACGGCCCGGCGAGTGACGCCGTACGACGTCTCGTCCGCGAGGTCGAGTCCGCCGCCGGGCTCCTCGCCTTCCTCTACACCGAGAACCAGCTGTTCGAGGGCGAGGAGCAGAACGAGGGCTGGTCGAGGATCGACGGCCGTATCGCCGCGCTGTTCCGGCGCGGACAGCAGGACGGCGAGTTCCGGATCGATCTCACGCCCGCGTGGCTCACCGAGGCCCTGTTCGGGCTGCTCGCCTCCGGCGCCTGGGTCGTGCAGAGCGGCAAGGTCGCCCCCAAGGACTTCCACCACATGATCGTCGAGCTGTTGCTCGGCGGCGCGCTCAGAAGAGAGGAATCATGACCAGCACCCTGCAGCCGGCGACCACGACCGAGGCGGTGAAGCGTCCGGGCCGCTGGCTCGCGCTGTCCGTCCTCGTGCTCGCAGTGCTGCTGGTGGCCGTGGACGCGACCGTCCTCGGCCTCGCGACCCCCTACATCAGCGAGGACCTGAAGCCCTCCGGCACCCAGCTCCTGTGGATAGGCGACGTCTACTCCTTCGTCATCGCGGGTCTGCTGGTGTCGATGGGCAGCCTCGGCGACCGCATCGGCCGCAAGCGGATCCTGCTCGTCGGCGCCACGGCGTTCGGCGCGATATCCGTATTCAACGCCTACGCGACGACGCCCGAACTGATGATCCTGGCCCGGGCGTTGCTCGGCGTCGCGGGCGCCACCTTGATGCCCGCCACCCTCGCCCTGATCCGCAACCTCTTCCACGACCCGCGCGAACGCAGCCTGGCGGTGGGCATCTGGGGCGCGACGGCCTCCGCCGGTACGGCAGTCGGCCCGATAGCGGGCGGATTCCTCCTCGAACACTTCTGGTGGGGCTCGGTCTTCCTGATCAACCTGCCCGTGATGGCGGTCCTCGTCCTCGTCGGCATCAAGCTGCTGCCCGAATCACGAAACCCCAGTTCCGGCCCGTGGGACCTGATCAGCGTCGTCCTGTCGCTCATCGGCATGGTCGGCATCGTGTACGCCGTCAAGGAGGCCGCCACCCACGGCTTCGCCTGGGCCACGCTCGCCGTGGGCCTGCTGGGCGCGGCCGCGCTGTACGGCTTCGTCCGCCGCCAGTTCACCCTGCCGATCCCCCTGCTGGACATGCGACTGTTCCGCCACCGTGGCTTCAGCGGCGCGGTACTCGCCGACCTGCTGACCATCCTCGGCCTGTCCGGCCTGGTGTTCTTCCTCTCCCAGTTCCTGCAACTCGTGCAGGGCAGGGGCCCGTTCGAGGCGGGTCTCGCGGAGCTGCCCGCCGCGATCGGCGCGGTGGTGGCCGGCCTGATCGCCGGCCGCGTGGCCCGCCGCTTCTCGGTACGGGCCGTGGTCTCCGGCGGCCTCGCGGCGATCGGCCTCGCGCTGGCCGCCCTCACGGTGATCGACCGCTCGACGGGCTATCCGCTGCTCGGCGCGGCCCTGCTGGTGGTCGGCGTCGGCGCGGGCTTCTCCTTCACGGTGACGTCCGACGTGATCCTCGGCTCCGTACCGAAGGAGCAGGCGGGTGCCGCGTCCGCCGTGTCCGAGACGGCGTACGAGCTGGGCGCGGCCCTGGGAATCGCCGTACTGGGTTCGATCGTGACGGGCGTCTACCGGGACTTCACGGGCCCGGCGGGCACCCCGGCGGAGGCGCACGAGTCACTGGGGGGTGCGGTGGAGGCGGCGGCCGACATGCCGACGCAGTCGTCCGAGGCGATGCTGGACGCGGCCCGGAGTTCCTTCGTCGACGGCCTCGCACTCGCGTCGGGCGCCGGGGCGGCCGTACTGCTCGCGGCGGCGGTGGCAGCATGGTTCATGCTCCGCGGCCAACGGCTGGACAGCCGACCCTAGGGGCGCGGGGAACTGCGCGCTCAGCCCCCACGAACGGGCAGCCGACAAACAGCCCGAAGCCCCACGAACCTCTCGGTCCAACCGGCGGAGCTAAGCCGCCTCTTTCGCCTTGCTGGCGTACATGTCCACGTACTCCTGCCCGGACAACCGCATGACCTCAGTCATCACGGAGTCGGTGACGGCCCGCAGCACATAACGGTCCCGGTCCATCCCCTCGTACCGGGAGAACTCCATCGCCTCACCGAAGCGAACCGTCACCTTCCGAGGCCGCGGCATCCCCGCCCCACCCGGCTGGATCTTGTCGGTGCCGATCATGGCGAAGGGAACGACAGGCGCACCGGTCATCAGCGTCAACCGCGCGATACCGGTGCGCCCCCGGTACAGCCGCCCGTCGGGAGACCGCGTGCCCTCGGGGTAGATGCCGAAGACCTTGCCCTCCTCCAGGATGCGGCGCCCGGTCATCAGGGCCGCGACCCCGCCCCGGCCGCCGTCCCGGTCGACCGGGATCATGCCGACGCCGGTGAAGAACCAGGCCATCAGACGGCCCTTGAGTCCCTTGCCGGTGACGTACTCGTCCTTGCCGATGAAGAAGACCTGACGGTCGCAGACCAGCGGCAGGATCATCGAGTCGATGAACGTGAGGTGGTTGCCGGCCAGGATGACCGGACCGTCGCCCGGGATGTGCTCCGCGCCCTCCACCTGTGGGCGGAACATCAGGCGCATGATCGGTCCGAGCACTGCCTTGATGAGCGCGAAGCGGGACAACGGGCCCTCCGGTGTCAAGGGATTCGGTATAAGTCTGTGCAGGTGAGGACGATACTCGCGGTTCCCGGGGTCCCGCACATCGGGTGGGCCGACTTCACCGAGGTCTTACGCACTGTTGACGCACGTTTACCTGCGGTGGCGCGTCGTGGGCGGCGCGTAACGCTCCCGCCATGATGTGACGGACATCGCCCCTGAGGCCTACCCGACGACTTCCCCGCACCGCCCGGCCCATTCCGACGGGCCGTCATCTCACCTTTCCCGTACGACATTCAGCGTCACCCGCGAGTTCCGCCGGAGGTCTCCCATCCGTCATGTGCGCGCACCTACGATCGGCGCGCACTGAATGAGCGGAAGGTCAGGGAGGGCCCTCATGGGAACCCAGGAGAACGAGCAGGCGGGCGTAACCGGACGGCGGATGCTTCTCGGCGCGGCCGTGCTCGGCGCGGGCGGAGCGGTCCTCGGGCTGTCCGGTACGGCGAGAGCGGCCGAGGCCCGGCCCGGCGGTGGAGGTGGCGGTGGAATGAAGAGCCTGCCCAAGCCGACGATCATCGGCCACCGGGGCGCCAGCGGGTACCGGCCCGAGCACACCCTCGGCTCCTACCAGCTGGCCCTGGACATGGGCGCCGACATCGTCGAGGCGGGCGACCTGGTGCCCACCAAGGACGGTCACCTCGTCTGCCGGCACGAGCCGGAGATCGGCGGCACGACCGATGTCGCCGACCACCCGGAGTTCGCCGACCGGAAGAAGACGAAGTCCCTCGACGGCGTCGCCACCACCGGCTGGTTCACCGAGGACTTCACGCTCGCCGAGCTGAAGACGCTGCGCGCGATCGAGCGCATCCCGGCGAACCGCCCGCACAACACCCTCTACAACGGCCGCTGGGAGATCCCCACCTTCGAAGAGGTCCTGAAGTGGCAGGACGAGCAGACCCGTAAGCGCGGCAAGCAGGTCTGGATCTACCCCGAGCTCAAGCACCCCACCTACTTCCGCAAGCAGGGCCTCGCCCTGGAGGAGCGGATCGCCAAGGTGCTGCACAAGCACGGCAAGGACAAGCGGAACTCGCCTGTCATCATCCAGTCCTTCGAGCCGACCAGCATCCAGCGCCTGAACAAGCTGGTCGACAACCCGCTGGTGGTCCTGCTCTCCGGCCCGGCCACCCGCCCCTGGGACTTCGTCGAGACGGGCGACCCGCGCACGGTCGCCGACCTGGTCAAGCCGGCCGGCCTCAGGGAGATCGCCTCCTACGCCCAGGGCATCGGCCCCACCCTGGACCTCGTCATCCCGAAGGACGCGAGCGGCAACCTCACCACGCCCACCACGCTGGTGAACGACGCGCACAAGGTCGGCCTGGTCCTGCACCCCTGGACGATGCGCAACGAGAACCCCTTCCTCCCCGCGAACTTCCGCAAGGGCACCGACGCGGACGCCTACGGCGACGTCTTCGGCGCCTACAAGGTGTACTTCGCGACCGGCATCGACGGCGTCTTCACCGACAACCCCGACATGGGCGTGCTGGCCCGCGAGGACTTCGTCAACAGCTGAGACCCCGCGCCCCGGTTGGGGTGACTGTCGGCCGCCCGGGCAACCTCATGCCCGGGCGGCCGCGTCGTGCCGCGTATGACGCACGACCTGGTTGCCGCCCTGCGCCCGCTGCTCCTCGCGGAGGCCTCCGCCGAGGCACACGCCTCCGGAACGGAGCCGGGCGACCTGGAGCAGGCGGTCTGGTTACGTCTCCTGGAACGCCTCGACTCGGACGGCCCACCCGTGGACCCGCAGGGCTGGCTGCGCAGGGCCGTCCGCTCCGAGGCACGCCGAAGCCGCCGTACGACGCGACGGGAACAGCCGTACGAGAGCGAGCCCGCCGCCGACACCGATCGCCATGACCCCGAACACCTCGCCCTCACCGCCGCCCGCCATCGAGCCCTGCGCGAGGCGGTGCGCCGCCTCCCCGGCCGCTGCCCCCGCCTAGTGGAGGCGCTCCTCTCCCCGAACGACCTGACATACCGGGAAATCGCGGGGGAGTTGGGTATCTCACAGGGCAGTCTCGGCCCGGAACGTTCCAGATGCCTGGGATGTCTGCGGCGATTGCTCACACCGGAGGTTGCGGCCCGCGGAGTGCGGGGATAGGAGTGAGGGACGACAGGCGATCAGGTGAGCGGGAGGCGTGCGCACATGGGCATGAGCGTGACCATCTCGGCGGCGACCGAGCAGGACGCGGAGCAGATCTTCAGGCTGCAGTACCTGTGCTTCCAGAGCGAGGCGGCGCTGTACGGCAACTACCGCATCGACCCGCTGGTCCAGACCCTGGACTCGGTCCGCGCGGAGGTCGCCGCGGACTGTGTCTTCGTGGCGCGCCTCGGCGAGGAGGTCGTCGGCTCGGTCCGCGGCAGCGTCACCGCGGACGGCGCCGCCGCCATCGGCAAGCTCTGCGTCCACCCCCGCCTCCAGGGCCACGGCATCGGCGCCCGCCTGCTCCGCGCGGCCGAATCCGCCCTGGTGGAACAGCGCGGCGCCACGAAGTTCCGCCTCTTCACGGGCCACCGCAGCGAGGGCAACCTGCGCCTCTACCGCAAGGTGGGCTACGAGGCGGTGGGCACCTCGAAGGGCGCGGACGGCGTCCCGATGATCGTCCTGGAGAAGCCTGCGGGGACGTACGCCACTACGGCGTGACGGTTCGTGCCTTGCGGAGCCAGTACAGGGCCGACAGGGGCAGCAGTACGGGGATGAACAGATACCCCATGCCGTAGTCGGACCAGACGGTCGCATCGGGGAACGCCGAGGGCTCCAGCAGGGTCCACGTACCGACGATCAGCACGCCCGCGAGTTCGGCGGCGCAGCACAGCCGCGCCGCCTTGCGGGCCGTTTCCCCGCCCCGCACCAGGGTGTACGTGATGAAGCCGTAGACGAGACCCGCGACGGCCGACAACGCATAGGCGAGCGGCGCCCGGTCGAACTCGGTCGCGATCTGGTACGCCGAGCGCGACACGGCCCCGACCACCATCACGCCGTACAGCCACACCAGCAGTATTCCGGGCCCGCTGATCAGCCGCGTCCTGGTGGGCTTGTCCTGTGTCACGGCCACCTCAGCCTCCCCAGATGTCATAGAGCCGCACCTCCAGCACGGCCAGCACCACACCGCCGGCGGCGACCGTCACCGAACCCCACTTGGACCGCTCGGCCAGCGACATGAAGCCCGCGGCCGGAATACACGCGAACGCGCCCAGCAGATACGCCACGAAGATCGTCGTGCCCTGCTCCGGCTTCTCGCCCCGAGCCAGCAGCACGATCCCGGCCACCAGCTGCACCAGGGCCAGCACCGTCACCACGGCCATGCCGATGAAGTGCCAGTCCTTCGTCGGCTGGTCACGGTAGGCGGCCCACCCGCACCAGGCGGCGAGCAGCAGCGCGGCGACGCCGGTCACCAGCGTCAGGGCATCAAGCATGGAGCGACCTTAATACGGCCCAAAAGACCTGATGCGCCCGGCCCCGACGGTCAGCCGGCCGCCTCGTCGGCCACGAGTCCGGCGTTCACACACCGCTGCCACAACCTGTGCCGCCACTCGTTGGCATCGGGTCCGGGCCGTACGGTGAACACCGGGTTCGGCCCCGTCTCGATCAGGTGCAGCAGCGTCCAGGCCACGCCGTAGCAGTCGTCGGGACCGAAGCAGTCGGCCAGCGCGCGGGCCTCCTCGGCCGTCACCGGCTTCGCGATCGCCGCCATCTGCTCCACCCGCCGGTCTATCTCGTCTCCCTCGGCGTCCTCGTCGGGCAGTGGTCCGTCGGTCAGAAAGGCCCGCACCTCTGATCTCATGCGGGCCATGATCGGCACCCGAGGCCGTGTCCGGCAAACCCCGGCGGCCCCGTAGGGTCCAGACCATGACGATCCACGCACGCGCTCTCCTGTTCGACAACGACGGCACACTCGTCTCCTCCCTCGCATCCGTCGACCGATGCTGGGCGCTGTGGGCCGAGGAGTACGGCATCACGGAGGAGTTCGGCACCATCGAGCTGCACGGGCGCCCGGCCGTCGAGATAGTCGCCGACCTGCTGCCCGCCGATGTCGTGCCGGAGGCGCTCGCAAGGATCGAGACGCTGGAGGTGGAGGACGTACCGAACGACGGCGTCCACCTGCTGCCCGGCACCAAGGCGTTCCTGGACTCGCTGCCCGCCGACCGCTGGGCCGTCGTGACCTCCGCCACCCGCAGGCTGGCCGAGGCCCGGCTCGACGCCGTCGGGATCCTCCCCAAGACGATGGTCACCGCCGACGACATCACCCGCGGCAAGCCCGACCCCGAGCCTTACCTCCTCGCCGCCCGCGAACTGGGCGTCGACCCGGCCCACTGCGTCGTCTTCGAGGACGCCCCCGCCGGTCTGGCGGCCGGTCGTGCCGCCGGGATGACCACCGTGGCGTTGACCACAACCCACCGGACCCACGAGCTCGACGCCGACCTGGTGGTGAAGGACCTGTCGGCCCTGTCCGCCCTGGTCACCGACGGGGGAGTGGAGATCTCGGTCCGCGGCTGAGCGCTGTCCGCCGCTGTCCAGTATGCGGACAGCGGCGGTCGGTAAGGACCGTACGTCTGGTTTACTGATCGCATGACCACGACGAGCTGCCGCACCTTTGCGACCGAGGCGACCCTGACGCCCGGTGCTCGTTGTATGTGTCGAATGTGCGCCTGCTAGAGGGCCCCCGCACCACCCCGAGCCTCGCGCCCCGAAGCGAGAGCCCGCTCATGTCCGCACGTACGCCACGCGTACGGGACTGAGCCCCGCCCCCGCGCACACGATTCTCCTCACCGGTTCCACCGCGCCTGCGAGAACCGTGCTGCGTTCTGGCTGCCTTCGACCATGAACGCCACGTGCCCGGCGCCCACGAGGTGCCGCGCACTCGACAGTGACGGAAACCCCAGTGATCACCACAACGGGCCTGACGAAAATTTACCGGGCTCACCGCTCACGCGGCCGCGAGGTCACCGCCCTCGACGGCGTCGATCTGCACGTCCGCGAAGGCGAGGTGTACGGCGTCATCGGCCAGTCCGGCGCCGGCAAGTCCTCGCTCATCCGCTGCGTCAACCTGCTGGAGCGCCCCACCGCCGGGACGGTGACCGTCGCCGGGCAGGACCTCACGGCCCTCGCGGGACGCGGTCCCCGGGCCGGCAAGGAGCTCCGCCAGGCGCGCAGCCGTATCGGCATGGTCTTCCAGCACTTCAACCTGCTGTCCTCGCGGACGGTCCAGGACAACGTCGAGCTTCCGCTGGAGATCCTCGGCAAGTCGGGGAAGGAACGCTCCCGCAAGGCACTTGAGCTGCTCGACCTGGTGGGTCTCGCGGACAAGGCCAAGGCCTACCCCGCCCAGCTCTCCGGCGGTCAGAAGCAGCGCGTCGGCATCGCCCGCGCGCTGGCCGGCGACCCCAAGGTGCTGCTCTCCGACGAGGCCACCAGCGCCCTCGACCCGGAGACCACCCGCTCCATCCTCCAGCTGCTGCGCGACCTGAACCGGCAGCTGGGCCTGACCGTCCTGCTCATCACCCACGAGATGGACGTCGTGAAGTCGATCTGCGACTCGGCCGCGCTCATGGAGAACGGCCGCATCGTCGAGTCCGGCACGGTGAGCGAGCTGCTCGCGACACCCGGCTCCGAACTGGCCTCCGCGCTCTTCCCGGTGGGCGGCGAGGCCTCCTCCGACGACCGCACCGTCGTCGACGTCACCTTCCAGGGCGAGACCGCCACCCAGCCGGTCATCTCCCAGCTCTCACGCACCTACAACATCGACATCTCCATCCTCGGCGCCGCCATCGACACCGTCGGCGGCCTCCAGGTCGGCCGGATGCGCATCGAACTGCCCGGCCGCTACGAGGACAACGTCGTGCCGATCGGCTTCCTGCGTGAACAGGGCCTGCAGATCGACGTCATCGGCCAAGACGCCCAGGCGCCCGTCTCCGCGCTGGTGAAGGAAGGTGCCAAGTGACCTGGTCCGAGATGCAGCCCCTGCTGGAGCAGGCGTGTTGGGACACCCTCTACATGGTCGGCTGGTCCACCGTCATCGCGGTCGTCGGCGGCCTCCCGCTCGGCATCCTCCTCGTCCTCACCGACCGGGGCGGCCTGCTCCAGAACGTCCTGGCCAACAAGGTCATCGGGCAGATCGTGAACGTCGCCCGCTCGATGCCGTTCATCATCCTGATGGTCGCGCTGATGACCTTCACGCGCTGGGTCACCGGGACCACGATCGGCCGCGAGGCCGCCATCGTGCCGCTCGCGATCGGTGCCATCCCGTTCTTCGCACGCCTCGTCGAGACGGCTGTCCGCGAAGTGGACGGCGGGCTCGTGGAGGCCGTGCAGTCGATGGGCGGCAACACCTGGACGGTCGTACGCAAGGTGCTCGTCCCCGAGTCCCTGCCGTCCCTCATCGCCAGCACCACGACCACGATCGTCGCCCTCATCGGCTACTCCGCCATGGCCGGCACGGTCGGCGCGGGCGGTCTCGGCGACATCGCCATCCGCTACGGCTACCAGCGCTTCGAGACCGAGCTGATGTGGCTCACCGTCGCGATCCTCGCCGTCGTCATCTCCCTCATCCAGTTCGCCGGCGACTACGCGGCCCGCTCCCTGCACCGGCGGGGCGGCCACTCGGGCCCCGGGCCGAAGCTCCGGCTGCTGAAGGCGTCCACGGCGACGAGCAAGACCGTCTGAATCCCCCGGACGACCATCCGGAACTACCCAGAACTCCCCGCACACCCAAGTCGGGGACGCACCACCCATAAGGAAAGGCACTTTTCGTGCGTAACACCGCCAAGTTCACCACTGCCGTCCTCGCCACCGGAGCCCTCACCCTCGGGCTCACCGCGTGCGGCTCGGGCAAGGACTCCGGTAGCGACGCGAGCGGCACGCTGACGGTCGCCGCCACGCCCACCCCGCAGGGCGAGATCCTCGGCTACATCAAGGACAACCTCGCGAAGAAGGCCGGACTCGAACTCGAGATCAAGGAGTTCACCGACTACACGCTGCCGAACACGGCCGTCCAGCAGGGTGAGGTCGACGCCAACTACTTCCAGCACCAGCCGTACCTGGACGACTTCAACAAGAAGAACGGCACCGACATCGTCGCCGTGCCGAACGCCACGGTCCACCTGGAGCCGCTCGGCGTGTACTCCCAGGGCGTCAAGAAGCTCACGGACCTCAAGAAGGGCGCCACGGTCGCCCTGCCGAACGACACCACCAACGAGGCCCGCGCGCTGAAGCTGCTGGAAGCCAACGGCGTGATCAAGCTGAAGGCGGGCGTCGGCTACGAGGCGACCCCCAAGGACATCGCCTCCAACCCCAAGAACCTCCAGTTCAAGGAGCTCGAGGCCGCTCAGCTGCCGCGCTCCCTCGGCGATGTCGACGCCGCGGTCATCAACGGCAACTACGCGCTGGAGGCCGACCTGAGCCCGGCGAAGGACGCCATCGCCGCCGAGTCGCCCAAGGACAACCCGTACGGCAACTTCCTCGCCGTGAAGAAGGGCAACGAGCACGACCCGCGCGTGCGGAAGCTCGCGAAGCTGCTCACCTCGCCCGAGGTGAAGAAGTTCATCGAGGACAAGTACGACGGCGCGGTCGTCGCCGCCTTCTGACGGGGCGTATACGGCGTATCGCCACGCACGGGGTCCACTCCTTCACTTGGTGTGGACCCCGTGGTGCAGTTCAGTGCTTTCATGCTGCATGCTGGGCAGTTCAGCAGGCCCTGAGGGTTTCGTCGAAGGTTACGGAGCGGCGCATGACTAGCACCTTCCCCAACATCTCCATCAGCACGGAGCGGTTGGTGCTGCGCCCCTTCGAGGAACTGGACATCGAGGCGTTCGCCGAGATGATGAACGACGAGCTCGTCACCGCATGGACGTCGGTGCCGCAGCCCTACACCGAGGCCGACGCCCGTTCCTGGATCACCAAACTCGCCCCCGCCGAACGCACCGAGGGACGCGGCATCGTCTTCGCCGTCGACGAATTCCTCACCCAGCGTCTCGTCGGCATCGTCCACCTGCAGAACACCAACTGGCGTGTCCGCTCCAGCGAGATCTCCTACGTCATCGCCCCCTGGGCCCGCGGCGAGGGCTACGCCTCCGAAGCGTCCCTCGCCACAGCCCAATGGCTCTTCCGCGACCAGAAGTTCGAAAGACTGGAGCTGCGCACCGCCGCCGACAACGCCGCCTCCCAGCAGGTGGCGCAGAAAATCGGCTGTATCAGCGAGGGCGTGCTGCGGGGCGCCTGGATAGCGCGCACGAAAGCCGACAGCGGCGAGTGGACCGACGTCCGTACCGACCTCATCGTCTGGAGCCTCCTGCCCGAGGACCTGGAGGGGGTCGGCGACCAGCCGGACGGCGGCTTCACATCGTTCGGCGACTGGAACTGACACCAGGTACTCTCACGTAGCCCGCCCCTCGGGCCGGCCCACGACGACCTGCGCGAACCCTGGAGACTGACGACGATGGCCGACCGCGTCACGGTGATCGGCTGGGACGGCTCGCCCCTGACCGCCGCGGCACGCTCCGCCCTCGGTGCCGCCACGCTCGTGGCCGGTGCCGCCCACCACCTGGCGCTCCCCGAGGTGCCCCCCGCCGCCGAGCGCATCCGCCTCGGCAGCGTCGCCCTCGCCGCCCGTCGTATCGCCGGCCACCGCGGCACCGCGGTGGTGCTCGCCGACGGCGACCCCGGCTTCTTCGGAGTCGTACGGACCCTGCGCGCGCCCGAGTTCGGCCTGGAGGTCGAAGTCGTCCCCGCGGTCTCCTCGGTCGCCGCCGCCTTCGCCCGGGCCGGTATGCCCTGGGACGACGCACAGGTGGTCGTCGCACACCGCCGCACCCTGCGACGCGCGGTGAATGTATGCCGCGCCCACACCAAGGTCGCCGTCCTCACCTCACCGGGCGCCGGACCCGCCGAACTCGGCCTGCTCCTGGAGGGCGTCCACCGCACCTTCGTCATCTGCGAGGCGCTGGGCACCGATCGCGAGGGCGTCACCGTCGTCACCTCCGACAAGGCCGCCGACCACACCTGGCGCGACCCCAACGTCGTCATCGTCATCGGCGGACACCCCGGAAGAGGTGCCGCGGCGGAGGGCGGCGGCTGGATCGCCGGCCGCGACCCGGGCGCCGGACCGCGCGGCTGGACCCTGCCCGCCGAGTCCTACGGCGGCCTCATGGGCGAAGGTGAGCTGGAACCGCTGCGCGCCGCCCAACTCACCCGGCTGGGCCCGCGCGTCGGCGACCTCGTGTGGGACATCGGCTGCGGCAGCGGCGCCTTCTCCGTCGAGGCGGCCCGGGCCGGTGCCGCCGTCATCGCCGTCGACCGCGACCCCCAGGCCTGCTCCCGCACCGAGGCCAACGCGCGCGCCTTCGGGGTCCAGCTCCAGATCGTCCACGGCACGGCCCCGCACGCGTTGGAGAACCTCGCCGAACCGGACGTCGTCCGCATCGGCGGCGGGGGAGCGGCGGTCGTCTCGGCCGTCGCCGACCGGCGCCCGCAGCGCATCGTCACGCACGCCGCGACCCGTGACGCCGCCGAGATCGTCGGACGCGACCTCAGTTCACACGGCTACGACGTCGAGTGCGCCCTCCTGCAGTCCGTCGAACTCGACACGCGGGCCTGGACGGAGCGGGAGCGCAGTGTCGCGTTCCTGCTCAGCGGGGTATTGCCCGACCGCACGGTATGACCGTGCGGTCGTCCCGGTGATCCTGTTGTCATACCGCGCGCGGTAGGCTGGCCGATCGTTGTACCGCACTCGGTCGCCCGGCACTTCGTCGGTCAATGTCCGGAAAAACACGCCCCGTTTGGGGCGGGTGTGGTACGGCGAAACCGGAGGACGCGCAACGTGGCGCAGTCCACAGCGGCCTGTCGCGGATCAGCCTGTCGCGACGGCCGAACGGCCACGACAATGCCACTCAATGGCTTTGTCGCCTTTTTTGGGCGGGTCGTTCGTGCCGCTGGGCACACACGCTCGTTCTTCACTGCGGGGGCGGTCGGTGCGCCGTCCCCGGTGAGCTGGTCGTAGAAGCACTAACCGATGGGCGAGGGGTACGCATGACCGACACCGGCCAGGTCCCGGGCGAGGGACTGCCGGAGAGCGCAGGCATGGTGGAGCAGCCGGGCGCCCCCGCGGCGCACGGTACGTACACCTACCTCTCCGAGACCACCGCCGAGGACGAAGACCTGCTGCTGCCCGGCTCCCAGGGCGCCTGGGGCAACGAGGTCGCCCCGCCCGCCCCGGAGCCGGTCGTCGAGGCGGTGCACGAGCCCGACGCGCACCAGATCTCCGGCCGTGACAGCGGTTCGGTCGACCTGAGCGGCGTCCGCCTCCCGGGCCCGACGGCCCCCACGACGCCGATCCCGCCCATCACGCCCCGACGCCCGCTGCATCTCGGCCCGCCCATCCCCGACGCCTCCGCCAGCCCGGTCCGCTCCCTCGCCGACCGCGGCGCCGTAGGCGCCCCCACCCGCCAGCCCGGCCCGGCCCCGACCGGCCCCGAGTACTTCGACGCCCCCCAGCACCACGAGGCACAGGTCCCGCAGCCGGCGGCTCCCTGGGGTGCCCCGGTCCAGACCGCCGTCCAGGCCCAGGCTCCGGCCCCCGCGCCGGTCGGCGCGGAGGCGTCGGCTGGCGAAACGGTTGTCCCGACCGGACAGCCGGGTGGCGAGCCGGTGGGCGTGGCACAGGCGGTGGTGGCCACGGAGGCCGGTGCCCCGACGAACGCCGCCCAGGGCGCCGAAGCCGGTGCGCCTGTGCCGCAGGAGGTCGTGTACGGCGGTCAGGAACCGCAGGGTGGCGACGCCGCGCCGGTCGCCGCGGCGGTGCCTGGCCAGGACGCCGGTCAGATGCCCGCGGCCGTGCAGGAGCCGGGTGTGGCAGAGGCGGCCGGTGCTGCGGCCGCTCCGGGTGCCGACGAGGCAATGGGTGTCGCGGCTGCACCGGGTACCGCCGAGGCCATCGGCGTTGAGGCTGCTCCGGGTGCCGACGAGGCCGCGGGCGCCGCGCCTGCCGCTGAGGCCGAGCAGATCGCGGCGGCTGTGCCCGCTGCGGAGGCCGGCGAGGCCGTGCCGGGTGCGGACGACTCCGGTGCCGGCGAGGTCGCGGGGGCCGTGGGTGAGGACGGCACGGCCGCCGGGGAAGTCCCGGCGAGCGACGCCGACTCGGGTGCCGCGCAGGTGCCTGACGGTGCCGGTGACCCGAATGCCGCGCAGGTCGCGGGAGTTGGCGCCGCCCCGGAGGGTGGCCAGGTCGCTGAGCCCGGGCAGGCTCCCGAGGACTTGCCTGCCGCTGCCGCTGCCGCTGCCGCTGTGCCTGCCGAGGCCGCCGAAGCCGTCGTGGACGGAACCGCGCCGGTGACCGAGGCCCCGGCGGCTGAGTCCGGCCCGGACGCCCCGGAAGCCGCGCCGGAAACTGTTCAGGCTTCCGAGGCGGCTGACGCGGAGGCCGCGCCGGTTGCCGTGGCGCCGGACGCTGCGGTCGAGCAGGCCGTCGAGGGCGCTGCCCCTGAGTCGGAGCAGGCGCCCGAGGGTGCCGCCCCTGAGCCGGCGCAGGTTCCCGAGGGTGCCGCCCCTGAGCCGGCGCAGGTTCCCGAGGAGCTCGCCCCCGAGACCGCGCAGGTCGCCGACGCCTCCGCTCCCGAAGCCGCCCAGGTACTCGACGCCGCCGCGCCCGAGGCCCCGGCGCCGGTCTCCGAGCCCGTCGCAGCCGAGGCCGCGGCAGCCGAGCCCGCCGTCGAGTCCCCGGAGGCGCAGGCCCCCGAGGCCGTCCCCGTCCCGCCCGTGCCGGACGATGCCCAGGCCCCCCAGCCCGCGGATGCCGAGCACATCGCACCGGACTCGCAGCCGGCCGAGGCCGTCGCCGCGGCCACCGACGGCGCCTCCGCAGCCGTAGCCGCCGAACCGGCCCCGCAGCCCGCGGACGTCGAGCAGATCGCGGCCGAGCAGCAGGGCGAGCCTCCTGCCCCGGTCGCCCAGCCTGCCGAGGTCCCGGACCCGCAGGCACAGGCCCCCGAAGCCATCCAGGGCCCCCACCCCGCGCAGGCCCCGCAGCCGCCGCAGGACGGGGCTCCGACGGACGTGGACGCCGAAGCGCAGGCTGTGGCCGCGAGCGCCACCGTCCCTGACGCCGAAGCGCAGGCTGTGGCCGCGAGCGCCACCGTCCCTGACGCCGAAGCGCAGGCGGTGGCCGCGAGCGCCACCGTCCCTGACGCCGAAGCGCAGGCCGTGGCTTCGAACGCCCCTGCCCCCGACGCCGAAGGGCAGGCCGAAGCCGTGAGCCCCACCGCCCCCGACGCGGAACCTTCCATCGCGGACCCAGCGGCCCAGGTGCCGGACGCCCAGCAGACCCCGGACGCCGGCGCCGAACCGGTCGTGGCCGCCCAACCGCTCGCCACGGACCCCGTCACGGAAGCTGCGGCCCCCGACTCCACCGACCCGCAGCCGACCCCTGCGGCGGACACCGCACCGGCCGAGGCCCCCCAGCCCTTCGTCGCCGAACCCGCCGGCCCGCAGCTCCAGCCCCTGGCAGCCCAGTCCGCCGACGGATCCGAGGGACCGGTCACGCCCCTGGAGCCCACGCCCGACCCGTCGTTGGGCCAGTTCGTCCCGGTCGAGGGCTCGGTGCCGACCACCCCGCACCTCGCGCCGACCCCGCCGCAGCCGACGGTCCTCCCCACGGGGGAGGCGCCGGCCCCCGTCGCCACGGTCCCCGCGCCCCGCGAGGGCGACCCCGAACTCGCCCAGCACGCGGAGGACCTGGACACCCGGGCCGCCGACCAGGAAGACCAAGAAGCCCCCGCAGAAGAGAGCACGGCCGTGGAAGAAGTGCGACAGTCCACCGGCCCGGCAGCGCCCGCCTACGACGACGCCGAACGCGAGGCCGTTCTCAAGGTCATGCGCGAGCGCCGCGACATCCGCAACGGCTTCCGCAGCGACCCCATCCCGCACGAGGTGCTGCTGCGCGTCCTGGAGGCGGCCCACACCGCGCCCTCCGTGGGGCACTCGCAGCCCTGGGACTTCGTCGTCATCCGCTCCGCCGAGACCCGGCGGACCATGCACGAACTGGCCATGCGCCAGCGCGAGGCGTACGCCAAGTCCCTCCCCAAGGGCCGGGCCAAGCAGTTCAAGGAACTGAAGATCGAGGCCATCCTCGACACCCCGGTGAACATCGTCGTCACCGCCGACCCGACCCGCGGCGGCCGCCACACCCTCGGCCGGCACACCCAGCCGCAGATGGCGCCGTACTCCGCCGCCCTCGCAGTGGAGAACCTCTGGCTCGCCGCCCGCGCCGAGGGCCTCGGCGTCGGCTGGGTCAGCTTCTTCGACGAGCGCGAGATGGTCCGCGCCCTCGGTCTGCCCGAGCACCTGGAGGTCATCGCCTACCTGTGCGTCGGGTACGTCGACGAGTTCCCGGACGAGCCCGAGCTGATGCAGGCCGGCTGGTCCAAGCGCCGCCCGCTGTCGTGGGTCGTGCACGAGGAGACGTACGGCCGCCGCGCCCTGCCCGGTGAGGAGCCGCACGACCTGCTCGCCGAGACCGTCGCCCAGATCCGCCCGCTGGACGCCAAGGCGCTCGGCGAGGCCTGGGAGCGGCAGAAGCGCATGACCAAGCCGGCCGGCGCGCTCGGCATGCTGGAGATCATCTCCGCTCAGCTGTCCGGCCTGTCCCGCCAGTGCCCGCCGCCGATCCCCGAGCCCGCGGCCGTCGCGATCTTCGCCGGTGACCACGGCGTGCACGCCCAGGGCGTCACCCCGTGGCCGCAGGAGGTGACGGCCCAGATGGTCGCCAACTTCCTCGGCGGCGGCGCGGTCTGCAACGCCTTCGCGGGCCAGGTGGGCGCGGAGGTGTGCGTGGTGGACGTGGGCGTGGCCGCGGACCTGCCCGCCACCCCCGGCCTGCTGCCCCGCAAGGTCCGCGCGGGCACCTCCGACATGACGACCGGCCCCGCGATGACCCGCGAGGAGGCCAAGCAGGCCATCGAGGTGGGCATCGAGACGGCCCGTGACCTGGTGGCGGCCGGTAACAAGGCCCTGCTGACCGGCGAGATGGGCATTGCCAACACCACCGCGTCTGCGGCCCTGATCTCGGTCTTCACGGACACCGACCCGGCCGAGGTGACGGGCCGCGGCACCGGCATCAACGACGAGACCCTCGCCCGCAAGACCGAGGTCGTCCGCCGCGCCATCGAGGTCCACCAGCCCGACCCGGCCGACCCCATCGGCGTCCTGGCGGCGATCGGCGGCTTCGAGCACGCCGCGCTGGTCGGCCTCCTGCTGGGCGGCGCCTCCCTCCGTACGCCGGTGATCCTGGACGGCGTCAGCGCCGGCGCCGCCGCCCTGGTGGCCCGCGCGATCGCCCCGGAGGTCCTCGCGGCCTGCATCGCGGGCCACCGCAGCGCCGAGCCCGGCCACGTGGCCGCCCTCAACAAGCTGGGCCTGCGCCCTCTGGTCGACCTGGACCTCCGCCTCGGCGAGGGCACGGGCGCGCTGCTGGCCCTGCCGTTGGTGCAGAGCACGGCGCGGGCGATGCACGAGGTGGCGACGTTCGATTCGGCGGGGGTAACTGAGAAGTAGGCGCGAGGGAACTTGGGGACAGGCAGTACCGGTTCCCTCCGCGACAGAGCACGGCAGCCCGCGGTGCCTGTGCAGCCCGCCGGACGTGGGCGCCGCCCGTGGGTCTGTGGGCAGTCGTTCCGCAGGGCGGAACGGGTGGGCACAGACCCACGCACCCGCACCCGGCAACGAAGCTCAGCCACCGGACACCTGAGCCACCCTCCCCACCCGCCCCGTAAAATCCGCACGTCAGGGCCACTGCACCGCCGTACAGAGGAGCCGCACCCTCATGGCCGAAAACCCCGCCTACCCCGTAGGCCTCCGCCTCACCGGCCGCAAAGTGGTCGTCCTCGGCGGCGGCCAGGTCGCCCAGCGCCGCCTCCCGGCGCTGATCGCGGCAGGCGCGGACATCCTCCTCGTATCGCCCGAAGCGACCCCGTCGGTCGAGGCCATGGCGGACGCGGGCGAGATCACCTGGGAGAGGCGCCCCTACGCGGACGGCGACCTCGCCGACGCCTGGTACGCCCTGATCGCCACCGGCGACAGGGAAGCGAATATGCGGGCCTCCGCCGAAGCGGAGCGCCACCGCGTCTGGTGCGTCCGCTCCGACGACGCCGACGCCGCCACCGCCTGGACCCCGGCGACGGGCCACAGCGAGGGCGTCACGGTCGCCGTCCTCACCACCAGCGCCCGCGGCCGCGACCCCCGCCACACCGCGGCCATCCGCGACGCGGTCGTCGAGGGCCTGCGCGACGGCACCCTCGTCGCCCCCCACCACCGCACCCGCACCCCCGGCGTCGCCCTGGTCGGCGGCGGCCCCGGCGACCCGGACCTGATCACCGTCCGCGGCCGCCGCCTGCTCGCCGAGGCCGACGTCGTCATCGCCGACCGCCTCGGCCCGCGCGACCTCCTCGCCGAACTCCCGCCCCACGTCGAGGTGATCGACGCGGCGAAGATCCCGTACGGCCGTTTCATGGCCCAGGAGGCCATCAACAACGCCCTGATCGAGCACGCCAAGCAGGGCAAGTCGGTCGTCCGGCTGAAGGGCGGCGACCCGTACGTCTTCGGGCGCGGCATGGAGGAGCTCCAGGCGCTCGCCGAGGCGGGCATCGCCTGCACGGTCGTCCCCGGCATCTCCAGCTCCATCTCGGTCCCGGGCGCGGCCGGTATCCCGGTCACCCACCGGGGCGTGGCCCACGAGTTCACCGTGGTCAGCGGCCACGTGGCCCCCGACGACGAGCGCTCGCTCGTCGACTGGCCGTCGCTGGCCAGGCTGACCGGCACCCTCGTCATCCTCATGGGCGTCGACAAGATCGGCAGGATCGCCGAGACCCTCGTGGCGCACGGCAAGTCCGCGGACACCCCCGTCGCCCTGATCCAGGAGGGCACGACGGCCGCCCAGCGCCGCGTCGACGCGACCCTGGCGACGGTCGAGGAGACCGTACGGACCGAGGACGTGAAGCCCCCGGCGGTGATCGTCATCGGCGAGGTCGTGAACGTAGGACCGAGCCTTCCGCGTAACCGCGGGTAACCCATCCGTTCCGAGCCGTTGGCACCGCACCCAGGACAAGGCAGTATCACCCTGTGGCCGATCTCATCACCGTCGAGGATCCCGACGACCCGCGCCTGCGCGACTACACGGGCCTGACCGACGTCGACCTGCGCCGCAAGCGCGAGCCGGCCGAGGGCCTGTTCATCGCCGAGGGCGAGAAGGTCATCAGACGGGCGAAGGAAGCCGGCTACGAGATGCGGTCCATGCTGCTCTCGGCCAAGTGGGTCGACGTCATGCGCGACGTCATCGACGAGCTCCCGGCCCCGGTGTACGCGGTCAGCCCGGACCTCGCCGAACAGGTCACCGGCTACCACGTGCACCGCGGCGCGCTGGCCTCCATGCAGCGCAAGCCGTTGCCCACGGCGGCCGAGCTCCTGCAGACCGCCCGCCGGGTCGTGATCATGGAATCCGTGAACGACCACACCAACATCGGCGCCATCTTCCGGTCGGCCGCCGCCCTCGGCATGGACGCGGTGCTCCTCTCCCCGGACTGCGCCGACCCGCTCTACCGCCGCAGCGTCAAGGTCTCCATGGGCGCGGTCTTCTCCGTGCCCTACGCCCGTCTGGAGACCTGGCCCAAGGGCCTGGAGTCGGTCCGCGAGGCCGGTTTCACCCTCCTCGCCCTCACCCCCGACGAGAAGGCCAGGGCCCTGGACGAGGCCGCCCCGCACCGGATGGACCGGGTCGCGCTGATGCTGGGCGCCGAGGGCGACGGCCTGTCCACGCAGGCCCTCGTCGCCGCCGACGAATGGGTCCGCATCCCGATGTCCCACGGCGTCGACTCCCTCAACGTCGGCGCGGCGGCAGCGGTCGCCTTCTACGCGGTGGCCACCGGCCGCCCCCAGACCTGAGCCGCACGGCGATGGCGCAGCGCGAGGCGGTCGTCGCGGTCCTGCTCCGCGCCGACCGCGTGCTCGCCATCCGCCGCGGCCCCGCCGTCGCGCGCCCCGGCTACTGGCAGCCCCTCAGCGGCAGGATCGAGCCGGGGGAGACCCAGCGGGAGGCCGTCCTCCGGGAGGTCCGCGAGGAGGTGGGCCTGACCGTCGTACCCCTGGCGAAGGTGTGGGAGTCGGAGACGGACGACGGCTCCTTCCGCCTCCACTGGTGGACGGCCCGGGCCGACACCGGCGAGGTGGTCCCCGACCCGGGCGAGGTCGGCGAGGCCCGCTGGGTCACACCGGAGGAGTTCCTGTCCCTGGACCCGGTCTTCGAAGGCGACCGGGAGTTCTTCGAACGGATCCTGCCCGGCCTGTGACGCCGGCCGTGACGCCTGGTCGGGGCCGCTACTCGGAGATGTCGAAGGTCGACTCGTACTGGTCGGACATCGAGTCCCCGTCCATCGGCTGGTAGCCCGACTCGACGTGCTCCTGCGGCTGCCGTACGACCTCCCCGTCGCCCCCGAGCCCGCGCTGCGGCCCCTGACAGCCCTGGGCCGCGGCGATGCCGAGCGCCACGAGCAGCGTCACCACGACGAACACGAACAGCCGCTGCCGCAGCAGCTGCGGGTTGGCGGGCCGCCGCCCCGTCCCCGTGTTCCGCGGCGCCGGACGGCCGGTGCCACCGCGCGGCGTGGGCCGGCCGCCGTTGCCCGAACGCGGGTTGTTCCGTGCCCCCGGCACCGGACGGGCCCCGGACCTGGACGACGCGGTACCGCCATGCGCCGCGCCACCGCCCCTCGACGGACCCCCGTCACGTGCGGGTCCGGGCACCCGCGAGGCGCCGGTGCCGCGCGCCGGGGCAGTCCCCTGGGGGCGACGCTGGGCGCGCTGCGGCTCCGCATAGGTGTCGGCGAGCCGCCCGGTCGGCCGGTCCGCCTCCGCGCTGCGCTGCGCGGGCGGCCGTACGTCCGACAGCCCCTGAGCCTCCCGGGCCGCGATCTCCTTGAGCCGCAGCGACAGCTGGAGCGTGCTGGGCCGCTCCTCCGGGTCCTTCGCCAGACACGCCCGCACCAGCGGGGCCAGGGCGTCCGGTACGCCGTACAGCTGCGCTTCCTCGTGGACGACGCGGTACAGCATCACCTCGGAACTGCCGTGCCCGAAGGGCGAGTCACCCATCGAGGCGTAGGCGAGCGTGGCGCCGAGGGAGAAGACGTCCGTGGCCGGGGTGACGGCGGCGCCGCGCACCTGCTCCGGCGCGAGGAAGCCGGGGGAGCCGACCGCCGTACCGACGTGCGTGAGGGTCGAGGCCCCCGTCGCCCAGGCGATACCGAAGTCGATGATCCGCGGGCCCTTGGGGGAGAGGAGGATGTTGGAGGGCTTGAGATCCCGGTGCACGACCCCCGCCTCGTGGACGGCGACCAGCCCTTCGGACAGGGCGGCCCCTACGGCGGCGACCTCCGCAGCACCGAGCGGGCCCTCGTCGGCGACCTTGTCGTGCAGAGAGGGGCCGGGCACGTACTGCGTCGCGAACCACGGTCGATCCGCTTCGAGGTCGGCGGCCACGAGCCGTGCCGTACAGCCTCCGCGAATCCGCCGTGCCGCCGAGACCTCACGGGCGAACCGCGAGCGGAACTCCTGATCCTCCGCTAGGTCGGGCCGGATCACCTTCAGGGCGACCCGCTGGCCCTTCTTGTCGGAGCCCAGGTAGACGACGCCCATGCCGCCCGCGCCGAGCCTTCTGTGAAGCCTGAACGAGCCGACGACGCGCGGGTCCTCGCGCCTCAGGCGCATCATCGCCATGTTCATCCCCGCTGCCCGGTCCGTGTGACGAGCCACAGCTTACGTTTCCGTGGGCCGCCGTGCGCAGAGGCCGCGCCCTCTCGGGAGGATGGATTGTCAGTGGTGGGTGGGAGACTTGAAGGGTGGTCAGGGGGCTGGTGAGCAGGGCGACTTCGGCCCGATTCGTCCCCCAACCACCCATCGCAGAAGGGGGATTGGGCCCGTGAAGGGTGATCGCGTGGAGATAGTCGTGGACGCAGGGGACACGACGCGTACCTACGAGGTGGTGGCGAGCAGGGCGGGCCGCCGGGTGGAGACGGCGGTGCGTCGGGGTGTCGTGGAAGTGAGCGAAGTCACCCGGAACGGATCCGTGGTGCGTACCGCCCGCTTCATGGCGAACCGGGTCCTGGCGCTGGTCGAGCAGCCGGTGCCGCGTGAGGAGGGCTCGGAGAAATCGGGGTAGACCGGGCGTCCCCTCGGGGAAGACCCCGAGACCTAGGACCTCGTCTCCACCCAGGGGAGTACTCCGCAGGTCATGGCTCATCCTCCGGGAGGCCCGGCAATCGGTACGAGGGCATGACGCCCGGGGTGGCCAGGACGCCTAGATTTGAGGTCAAGCGGCGGGTGCAGCACTCGTCCCCCGAGGTCAGACACCCGCCGCTGCCAACGACAACTCATACAGGTCAGGAGAGGGACCATGGCCCACACGGCACCGCGGACACTGATCCGCACGCAGGAGCGCACAGCGCTGCGCTCCCGCCGCCAGGGCCGCCGCCACCCCCTGGTGGCGACGCTCATGGCCCTCCCCCTGGCGGCCCTCCTCCTCGTCGTCTTCGACGGCTGGGAGACGGTGGCCACACAGGCGTCGTCCGTGGGTGTGATGCTGGGGCGCTGAGCGGCGACCCCAGGCCCGGAAGAGCGGTCCGGGCGGGGACATCCATCCATGAAACCCCGTGGGGACGGGGGTGCGGCGGACGGCACAAATGCCGGCGCAGCTGGGGAGCTGCGCCGGCATTGCTTTTGTGTGGCGCCTCCGGTGGCTGGACTGAGGCCAGGAGGTACCGCGCGTTGGCGCCGGCCACTGCGGGCGGACACCCCCCACACGTCCGTCCCCTTCCCGCCGTACGCGACTGCAGGCCCCTGGGGGTACGCGCCATCCCCACGCGGGTACAGCAGCCGGCGTAGCCGCGGGCCGTCGCGCCGACGTAGCTGCGGGCAGTCGTGCCGCTGGGGCGGCACGGGTGGGCGCAGCGGCACCCCGTCGCGCCGGGCTGCGCACGCACCCCGCCCAGCCGGCGGTACGCGTCCGTACGCCCGAGCCGCCACCACCGCCCCACGTACCCTCGGCCCCAAAGCATCCGCACCCAAGGGACCCCAGTGACCCTCACCCCCAACCCCCTCCTGCCCCACCTCACCGCACAAGTCAAAGCCGCGGCGCACTCACGCACCGCCCCCTGTCCCTGCGGAGCAACCGTCACCCTCGCCGACCGCCCCGACGCCACCGTCGTCCGGCACGCCGACACCGTCGCCAAGGCCCACGCCCCGGACCTCACCCCCCGCGACCTGACTCCCCGCCTCACCGCCGCCAAGCACCTCCCCGGCCTCCTCCTGCCCCCGCTCGGCCCCACGCCCGTCGACCTGCACGGCCGGCTCGTGACCTTCTGGCCGTACGGCATCCCGGTCGACCCGGGAGATCCCGACGCGGCCCCCTGGGAAGCGGCGGCAACCCTTCTCGCCCGTCTCCACCGGACCCCCGCGCCCACGCCGCTGCCCGCCATGCGCGGCCCCGCCAAGGCCGCCCTCGCCGTATCCCGCCTCCGCGCGGCCACCGGCACAGACCTGACACCCGGCACGACCGCCGTGCTCCGCGCCTGGGACACCCTTCCCGCCTGGGCCCGCGCCGAGGCCGCGCAGCCCGACACCACCACCCTCTGCCACGGCGACCTCCACCTCGGCCAACTCGTCCGTCACCCGGCCCCGGACGGCCCTTGGCTGCTCATCGACGTCGACGACCTCGGCGTGGGCGTACCGGCCTGGGATCTCGGGCGGCCGGCCGCCTGGTACGCCTGCGGGCTGCTGCCGCCCGACGAATGGGACCGCTTCCTCACCGCGTACCGTGCCGCCGGCGGTCCGGCCGTCCCCGCCCACGGCGACCCCTGGCCGGCACTGGACGTCCCGGCCCGCGCTCTCACCGTGCAGACCGCCGCCCGGGCGATCACCAAGGCCCTGGCCGGGGGCCGTCTCCTGGACGAGGTCGAGCAGGCCCTCGTCGACGCCTGCGACCGAATGGCTTCGCTCCCCCCTGAGTTGACCCAGGGATACGCAAAGTAGGGTGCAACCGACCGCAGCCGGACAGAGTCTGTCCTGGCGATACGCGAAGCAGGACCGACCGGCGAGGAGTTGAGCCCATGCAGTGTCCGAAGTGCCATGCGCCGATGCACACGTACAACCGAAACGGCGTTCAGATCGAGCAGTGCAGCGGCTGCCGCGGGATCTTTCTCGACTACGGTGAGCTGGAGTCGCTGACGCGCCTGGAGTCCCAGTGGTCCCAGCCCGCCCCGCCGCCTCCGGCCGCCCCGCAGGCCTACCCGGCCGCACCTCAGGCCCCCGCCTGGGGCGCCCCGCACGGCGGGCACCATGGCGGTCACTACGGCCACAAGCGTCACAAGAGCTTCGGCCACATGCTGTTCTCCAGCTGAGCCGCACCAGAGCACGAAGAAGCCCCCGGTCATCGACCGGGGGCTTCGGAGTGTGGACGATACTGGGATTGAACCAGTGACCTCTTCCGTGTCAGGGAAGCGCTCTCCCGCTGAGCTAATCGTCCTAGTGGACCGTGATCGACATTCACTCGAAGATCACGAGCTACTGCGTGCGCGATACTGGGATTGAACCAGTGACCTCTTCCGTGTCAGGGAAGCGCTCTCCCGCTGAGCTAATCGCGCGGGGGGATCCGAAGATCCAGTGGACGATACTGGGATTGAACCAGTGACCTCTTCCGTGTCAGGGAAGCGCTCTCCCGCTGAGCTAATCGTCCTTGGAGGTGGAGACGGGATTTGAACCCGTGTAGACGGCTTTGCAGGCCGTTGCCTCGCCTCTCGGCCACTCCACCAGGAGTGCAGGGGGTCGGGAAGATCCCCTTCTTCCTTCGAGCGGACGACGAGGTTCGAACTCGCGACCTCAACCTTGGCAAGGTTGCGCTCTACCAACTGAGCTACGTCCGCTTGTCGTTTCGGTCCGCTTCCGCGTCCCGGCGACGTGTTGAACTCTAGCGGATTCCCCGGCCAGCACAAAAACACGTTTGTGCAGCGTGCTGCGCTGCACCTGCTCAGGGGCCTGTCGAGGACCCCCGAAGGGACATGGCCGGGTCACCCGCAGGTCACCCGCCATAGACTCGACTGCGTGCTCGACCTCCCTCCCCTCGCCCGCTTCGGCGACCGCGTCGCCACCGGCCTCCTCGATGTCACCAGCGATCCGGCGGCCCTGGACTCCCGTGGCTTCTGGGCCGTCCGCGCCGACTTCGAGGGCGGTCTGACCTGCGCCCGCTTCCGGGACGTACGAGAGGAGCCCGTGCCCGCACCAGTGCCGGGACAGTGGCAGGGCCCGGCGGCCGGTGACTGGACGTCTTCCCTTGATCGAGGCGCGTACACGGCGGGCGTACGGCGGATACGCGAGCACATCGCGGCAGGCGAGGTCTACCAGGCGAACCTCTGCCGCGTCCTGAGTGCGCCGATCGGCCCGGACGCCGACGTGGACGCCCTCACCGCCCTGCTCGCCCGCGGTAACCCGGCGCCGTACGCAGGAACGATCCGGCTGCCGGAGCACGGGGTGGAGATCGCCACCGCGTCGCCCGAGCTGTTCCTGCGCCGGGAGGGGCGGATCGTGGAGTCCGGGCCGATCAAGGGCACCGGGCGTACCGAGGCGGACCTTCTGGAGAAGGACTACGCCGAGAACGTGATGATCGTCGACCTCGTGCGCAACGACATCGGCCGTGTCTGTAGCACCGGGACCGTCACCGTCCCCGACCTGTGCGCCGTGGAGAAGCACCCCGGGCTCGTGCATCTGGTGTCCACGGTGCGGGGTGAGCTGGGCGCCGGTGCAGGCTGGCCCGAGCTGCTCGACGCCGCCTTCCCGCCCGGCTCGGTCACCGGTGCGCCCAAGTCGAGTGCGCTGCGGATCATCGACGCGTTGGAGACGGCGCCCCGCGGACCGTACTGCGGCGGCATCGGGTGGATCGACGCCGACCGGGGCGTCGGCGAGCTGGCCGTCGGGATACGTACGTTCTGGATCGACCGCCCCGCGGGGGCGCTGCGGTTCGGGACCGGTGCCGGGATCACCTGGGGGTCGGACCCGGAAGGCGAGTGGCGGGAGACCGAGCTGAAGGCGGCCCGGCTGCTCGCGGTAGCGTCGGGAGTGTACGAGGTGAGTGGAGAGGGACTGCGATCGTGAGGATCTGGCTCGACGGTGGACTGCAGGACATCGAGTCCGCCCGTGTCTCCGTCTTCGACCACGGGCTGACCGTGGGCGACGGCATCTTCGAGACGGTGAAGGCGGTGGACGGCCGTCCGTTCGCGCTGACCCGGCATCTCGACCGGCTGACGCGCTCGGCGCGCGGTCTCGGCCTGCCCGAGCCCGACCACGACGAGGTCCGCCGCGCCTGCGCCGCCGTCCTCGAGGCCAACCCGATGCCGCTCGGCCGGCTGCGCATCACCTACACCGGCGGCCACGGGCCCCTCGGCTCCGACCGCGGTGAGCACGGCCCGACCCTCGTCGTCGCCCTCGGCGAGACCACCCGCCGCCCCGACGCGACGTCCGTCATCACCGTCCCCTGGACGCGCAACGAACGCGGCGCGCTCACCGGCCTGAAGACGACCTCATACGCCGAGAACGTCGTCGCCCTCGCCCGCGCCCACCAACACGGCGCCTCCGAGGCCCTGTTCGGCAACACGGTCGGGCAACTCTGCGAGGGCACCGGGTCGAACGTCTTCGTCGTCCTGGACGGCGAGATCCACACCCCGCCGCTCGCCTCGGGCTGCCTCGCGGGCATCACGCGCGCGCTGGCGGTCGAGTGGACCGGCGCCAAGGAGACCGACCTGCCGCTGGAGGTGCTGGAGCGGGCCGAGGAGGTCTTCCTCACCTCCACCCTGCGGGACGTCCAAGCCGTGCACAGGGTCGACGAGCGCGAGCTGCCCGGCTCGGCGGGGCCGGTGACCGCCAAGGCCATGCGGATCTTCGAGGAGCGCTCCGGGGACGATCTGGATCCGTGACGGACGCGGAGACGGCGGGCGCGTCCCACGGTCTCGGATATTCGGCTGATCCCGGGCGCCGAGGCGGGTAGAACACCCCTGATGACCACGACCCTGCGGCCGACCGAGCCGCTTCAGCGCAACGACGACGGGACGCGTTCGCGTCGCTATCAGGTGTGTGTGAACGGCCGCCCCGTGGGCGTCGTTCACCTCGGGACGCATCCAGTCTTCGGCGACACGGTGGCCCGGATATCGGAGCTGCGGATCGAGGAGGCGGACCGGCGACGCGGCCGGGGCACCGTGGCGGCGCTCGCCGCGGAGGAGGTGGCGCGCGGCTGGGGGTGCCGGCGGATCGAGGTGTCGGTCGCCGGCGACGCAGGACCGGCCCTGCGTCTGGCCACGACGCTCGGCTACGTCGTACGCAACCGCGGCATGGAGAAGGTGCTCGGTGCCGCCCCGCCCGGTCTGCCGCCGGGCAGCCGGGGGCGACCCTTGACGGAGGCCGAGTACGGATCGTGGCTGGTCGAGAGTCACGAGGGCTACGTCCGCAGCTGGGCCGAGCGCGGGGTCCCGGAGGCCGAGGCGCGGGCCAAGTCGGAGCGCGACCACGCCACACTGCTGCCGGACGGCCTGCGCACCCCGGACGTGTTCCTCAGCGTCCTCGAGCACGAAGGAATCCCGGTGGGCACCCTGTGGATGGCGTCGCGTGAGGGCCGTGCCTACGTCTACAACGTCAAGACCGACGCGGCCCACCGGGGCAGGGGACACGGACGCACGCTGATGCTGCTGGCCGAGGTCCAGGCGATCGAGGCGGGGTACCGGGCCATCGGCCTCAACGTCTTCGCGGGCAACGCCCCGGCCGAGCGGCTCTACGAGTCACTCGGCTACGAGACGAGGCAGTACGCCCTGTACAAGACGTTGCTGTAGCAGCAGGGGTACACCGGGTACGGATCCTGCTGCAGCCAGTCGGGCCGGTGGCGGTCAGGCGCCCTGTCCGGCCAGCAGCCGGTCCGCGATCTCCTCGATGCGCTCGCGCAGGCCCTCCTGGCTCTTGCCGCCGTCGAGCCGCTCACCGCCGATCACATACGTCGGGGTGCCGGTCACGCCGATCGCCTTGCCCTCGGCCTGGTCGGCGTCGACGATCAGGATGTGCCGGCCGTCGATCAGCGCCGTGTCGAACTCCTCGGCGTCCAGACCGAGTTCCCCGGCCACCTCGACCAGGAAGGGTTCTCCCTTACGGTCCAGCTCCTCGACCCGGGCCAGGACGGTCTCCACGTACGTCCACCCCTGCCCCTGCTCAGCGGCCTCCTCGGCGGCCTGCGCGGCGGCGAAGGCGTGCTTGTGCTTCTCCAGCGGGAAGTGCCGCAGCCGCAGCTCCAGCCGGTCGCCGTAGCGGGCGCGCAGGGCGCGGAGATCGTCGAGCGCGCCGCGGCAGTCGGGGCACTGCAGCTCGCACCAGACGTCGAGGACGGGGGCGGCGGGGCGGTCGGGGGAGGAGTCGCTCATGGCCCCAGTCTCCCAGCACCGGCCCGGACGACCCAATCCGACCTGGGGCTTCCCCGGACGTCGGCCCTGGCCGTACGACGGTGACCGGCACCTGCGGACGAGGCGACCCGGAGATGTCCCTGATGTCCCGCCCAGGCATGGCCGCGCGGGGTCGCCACGGTGCAGGATGGAAGGGACGAAGTGGCCTGACCCGACCCAGACCCGCCCCAGCCTGCCCGGAGGACCGGATGATTGCCGAGACCGTCTGTTCAGCCGTCGCCGCGGCCGGCCTCGGCATCGCGGCGGTCACGGCGTACCGCAAGCGTTTCCTCGCGGCCGCGCGTATGGCCGCGTATTCCCTGGTGCCCCTCGGCCTGGTGATGACCGGGGTCGTCGACTGGCTGGCGGACACCGCGTTCAGCCCGACGGCGTGGGCGGGCTTCGGGGTCCTCGGCCTGTCCTGGCTGCTGTTCGCGAGCACGCGCGCGGTGGAGCGCCGCCGAGGCGGCACCCGCAAGGAGCGCAGGGAGGCGCGTGCCGCGGGACGCAGCGAGGCGGTGGCCCCGACGGCCTCGGCGCCCTCCCTGGGACCGGGCTCCCGTCAGGCGACCAAACCCGCGACCGCACCCCGCGCCGACGCCGGCGACGACTTCAGCGACATCGAGGCCATCCTCAAGAAGCACGGCATATGACGTCCGCACACCGGTCTGAAACGACACAGTGGGTCGCCGCCCGGCCGTAAGCGATCAAGACTCGAAACGGACATCACGGAATCCGGCGAACTCCCGCTCATTCCGGGCGTGTTGATCGCGCGACCAGGGGCAACTGCGCCATCATCGCCGCGAGATGCTGGACACGACACAGAGCGAGGCCGCGCCACCTCAGGACGAGCCTCGCGGGTGCCTCTTCGCCCTTTCCCAGCCACCGCTGATGATCTTCCTTGCGGTGATCGGGTGTCTGCTGCTCATGGCTGCGCTGCACGATCTGCTGCTGCTCTGAGCCGTACCCGTGGCCCCCGGCGCCACCCGCCGGGGCCCGCGTCTCCATACCGGTCGTGTCGGACCCCGGGCGAGCCCGCCGCTCAGCCGGCCGCTTCCTTGCGGCGCGCCCGGTAGGCGGCCACATGCAGACGGTTTCCGCAGGTACGGCTGTCGCAGTACCGCCGCGAACGGTTGCGGGAAAGATCGACGAAGGCGTGCCGGCAGTCCGGCGCCTCGCAGCGTCGCAGGCGCTCCTGCTCCCCGGCCACCACGAAGAACGCCAGCGCCATGCCGCAGTCGGCCGCCAGGTGGTCGGCGACGGAGGCGCCGGGGGCGAAGTAGTGCACATGCCAGTCGTAGCCGTCGTGATCCGTGAGGCGGGGCGTGGTGCCCGCGGCGGCGACCAGCTCGTTGATCAGGACCGCCGCTTTCCGGGCGTCCGGCTCGGCGAAGATCGCGGCGAACCGCCCGCGGACCTTGCGTACCGCCGAGAGATCGAACTCCGAGAGGACCCCGACATCGCTGATTTCGTGCTTTCGTACGAAATCCCCGAGAGCCGTGACGTCCGGCAGCCCGTCCGGAGTCCCGTCGTCATCCGGTGCGGTGTTCACCAGATCCACCACGGCATCGAGCGCACACCGGGTGTCATGGGTGATCAGCACGTTTCGCTCCCTGGCCTGGAGGTCGGGCGGGGTGCCCGCCGATGCTGGCCGATGGTAGTGGCTCACAGAGCCGTCACACCGGCCGCGCTCGCACGTGGCTTCGAATACAACGCCGTAACGGCGCGGACGGTTCCCGACGAGCCCGGCCCTCCTGAGCCGGGCGAGCCGGCCGGCCCCCATCCGCCCCAAGGCGCGCCAACGCCGCCCTCGCATGGCGAAGACGGCGCTGCTGTGTGCCGTATGCGGTTGTCTTGGCCCGAGCCGTCTCCCCGAGTCGACGGCGCCGGGCGGCTTTGTGGGGCCTCGCCCCTAGCTTTCCGCCAGGATGTGCGAGAGCTCCTGATCCAGATCGAAATGCCGATGCTCCGTGCCGGGGGGCACGGCGGCGTCGGTTCGCTTCAGGAAGGACTCCAGAGCCCGTGCAGGGGCCTCGAGCAGTGCCTCGCCCTCCGGAGAGCTCAGGGCGATGCAGACGACGCCCTGGCCGTGACTGCGCGACGGCCAGACGCGGACGTCGCCGGTTCCGGTGGGCCGGTGCAGGCCCTCCGCAAGAAGGTCGCGGGCGAACACCCACTCGACGGTTTCCTCGGCTCCGGTGTGGAAGGTGGCGTGCACGGCGTAGGGGTCGGCCGTGTCGTACCGCAGGCCTGCGGGGACAGGCAGGGAGGACTCGCTCGACACAACGAGGCGCAGGTGCAGCTCGCAGCTGACCGTGGTGTTCATAAGCGCCAGGGCCTTTCGCTCAGTGTGCGCTCGGGGATTCGCACGTCGGCGAAATCGACATGCCACCTACGGTGCCGTTGTAAACCCCTCTGAGTGTTTTGCGTATGTTTACGTAACTCTTCCGGCCGAGGACCCGTTCGCGAGGTACGACCATTCCGGTGACTGGTTTCCGTCCGGTAGGGTTTGGCCGTATGAATACGGGGAGTAACGAGTCGGGCGGGGTGGCCGTGACGACTGACGAGACCGAAGTGGACGGTGTGAAAGGCGACAGCGAGCAGGGCCTCGGCTCGAGAGCGCCGGAGTTCATCAAGGCGCGCCGTGTGCTGCACCTGAGCTGGCAGGTGGGTGTCTTCATCATCGGCCTGGCGATAGTGGTCGCCGGCATCATCATGCTGCCGCTGCCCGGACCCGGCTGGGTCGTGATCTTCGGTGGCATGGCGGTCTGGGCGACCGAGTTCGTCTGGGCCCAGTTGGTGCTGCGCTGGACCAAGCGCAAGGTCACCGAGGCGGCCCAGAAGGCCCTCGATCCGAAGGTGCGCCGCCGCAACATCATCCTGACGTCGATCGGTCTCGTGATCATCGCCGTGCTCGTCGGCGTCTACGTGTGGAAGTTCGGCATCGTCATGCCCTGGAAGATCAAGGACCAGTGATCCGCGACGGGGGTGCGGGCGTCGGCCGGTGCGGGTCCGCGCTGGTCACACGCATCCCCTGACATGGGGTAATGTTCTTCCTGCGTCCGGGCGATTAGCTCAGTGGGAGAGCGCTTCGTTCACACCGAAGAGGTCACTGGTTCGAACCCAGTATCGCCCACCCGGATCCGGCGGCCCGCCTGCGATTGTGCAGGCGGGCCGCCGTCGTTTCCGCGTACGACGGCTCGCGTGAGTGAGTCCTCCGGCGATGCGGGCAGGTGGTCCCGTGTGTGGTGGGCAGCCTCTTCGGCGTGCGGCCGCGGGGGTGCGCGACTCGTCTCGCCGCACCTCGTAGGTGACGTCTCGTAAGGTCCGTCCTCCGCGCTGAGTCCAGCGAGGCGACGCCTCGTCAACTCACCGGCGACCGGACGACTTTCAGCCGACCGGCACAGGAGTACGGCGGCCAACTTCCTGTTCGATCCACCGATCGCGCGCCTCTCACCTGCGGCATCGCACCGGCGCCCCGACCGGCCTGCCCTCACGAGCCGTCAACTCGCCGAGCAGACCCACAAGAAATTCCTGTCCGAATCATTGACGCGCCCCGAGGCCCTCCGTAACTTGTGCCAGCAAGCGCTTACTTGAAACGATTCATGCAGGCGGCAGCGACGCTGCGGGGAGGCTCGACGATGAGAACCAGCGGGAATGTTGAGAGGCGTACGATCCTGAAGGTGGCCGGGGCCTCGGCAGCCGCGCTCGGGCTCGCTGCGACGACCGGATGCGGCGGTGACAGCGGTTCCGCGGACGGGACCGTGACACTTCGTTACGCGTGGTGGGGTGGCGAGCCGCGCACCATTGCCATCAAGAAGACGATCGCGCTCTTCGAGAAGAAGTATCCGAAGATCAAGATCGCGCCTGAATTCACCGACTACGAGGCGTTCTGGGAGAAGTTCCAGACCCAGGCCTCCGGCGGAAATCCGCCGGACGTTTTCCAGAATGCGGTCGGCTTCCTGCGCAAGTACGACAAGCGCGGCGTTCTGATGGATCTCAAGTCGCAGGCGGACGCCGGGAATCTCAGCCTGGACAAATTCCGCAACGGCGTTCTGGCGAACGGTCAGGTCGACGGCAAGCAGATCGGCATCCCCGTCGGCGCCAACACCATGGCGCTCGTCATCGACCTCAAGGCCTTCGAGAAGGCGGGCGTCGAGGCGAAGTTCGGCTGGACCTGGGACGAGTACTTCGACGCGCTCCAGACCATCCAGGACAAGCTGAAGATCGCCGGTGACACCGGCTACTTCAGCATCATGTACCTCTACGACCTGTACCTCCGCCAGAACAGCAAGGCCTTCTTCACCGACACCGACCTCGGCTTCACGGAGGACGATCTGACCCAGTGGTGGGAGGACGGCTACAAGCGCGTCAAGTCCGGGCTCGTCGCCGACCCGAAGAAGATCGAGCAGGCCAAGCCCAAGTCCGGTCTCTCGGCGGGACTCGCCGCCTCCGAGTTCACCTGGGACAACTTCTCCATCCGCTACGAGGGCGAGGGCGAGTCGGACTACGGGCTCGCGCCGATCCCCACCACGGACGGTAAGCAGACCGGCCAGTACCTCGGCTCGCTGATGCTCAGCGCCTTCTCCGGGACCAAGCACCCCAAGGAGGTCGCCCAGTTCATCGACTTCATGGTCCACGACCCCGAGGTCGGCAAGATCATGGGCTACGACCGCGGCATCCTCGCCACGACCGAGCAGTACGACGCGTTCACGCCCACCGACGCCAACAACAAGGGCGTCAAGGCGTACGAGGAAGAGGTCGCCAAGGCCGGCGTGCTCGGGAAGATCACCCCGCACCCGTCCGGCGCCGACGTCATTGAGGCGGCGTTCCTGCGCATCGGCGGCGAGGTCGCCCAGGGCAAGACCAAGCCGGCCGCCGCCGCCAAGGCGCTGTTCAGCGAGGCCAAGGCCGCGTTCGCGGGCTGAGGGGACGTACCACCATGACGCTCGTCAAGGAAGCGCCCGTGCGCCCGGCGAAGAAGCGGTCCGCCGCTCCTGTCGCCGGGCGGCGCGGGCGGCGCCGCGAGAACCTCGCCGGCTACCTCTTCATGTCGCCGTGGATCGCGGGGTTCCTGCTGCTCACGGCGGGGCCGATGATCGCGTCGCTGTACTACGCGTTCACCCGGTACAACCTGTTCACGCCGCCCGAGTGGGTGGGGTTCGACAACTTCACGACGATGTTCCAGGACCCGCGCTGGCAGAAGTCGGTGGAGGTCACGCTCAAGTACGTCGTCGTGGCCACTCCACTGAAACTGCTGCTCGCGCTCGGCGTCGCGCTGCTGCTCGCTCAGAGCCGGCGCGGACAGGGTGTGTACCGGGCCGCGTTCTACATGCCCTCGCTCATCGGTGCCAGCGTCTCCGTGGGCTTCGTGTGGCGGGCGCTGTTCTCGGACGACGCGGTCGTGGACCGTGGACAGAAGATCTTCGGGCTCGACGTGGGCGGCTGGATCGGCAACCCCGACTACGTCATCTACGCGCTGGTGGCCCTGAGCATCTGGCAGTTCGGTGCGCCCATGGTCATCTTCCTGGCCGGCCTCAAGCAGGTCCCGCGGGAGCTGTACGAGGCCGCCGAGGTGGACGGGGCCGGCCCGCTCAGGCGGTTCTGGAACATCACCCTGCCGATGATCTCCCCGGTGCTGTTCTTCAACGTGCTGCTGGAGTCCATCCACGCGTTCCAGGTGTTCGGCTCCGCCTACGTCGTCTCCGACACCCGGTGCGGGCCCGCCGACGCCACGCTCGTCTACACCTGTTACCTCTACCAGAAGGGCTTCAAGGAGGCCCAGATGGGCTTCGCCTCCGCGATGGCCTGGACGCTGGTGGTCGCGGTGGCGCTCGTCACGGCGGTCCTGTTCTGGTCGCAGAAGAAGTGGGTGCACTACGAGGAGGCCGCCAAGTGACCAGTGCCACCACCCCTGTCGTACGCACCGCGAGCGAGCGGCGGCGCACCGGATCCATCGCCTGGCACCTGGGCGCGCTCGCCGTCCTCGCGGTCGTCCTGTACCCCGTGATCTGGGTCGTCGGCGCCTCGTTCAAGCCGAGCAAGGACATCATCGCCAGCCTCGACCTGCTGCCCACCGAACCGGTCTGGGCGAACTTCTCCGGGCTCGCCGACGGTATCTCCGGCATCTCCATCAGCAGCTTCTTCATGAACTCGCTGATGTACGCGGTGCTCGCGGTGGCCGGTGTCGTGGTGTCCAGCTCGCTGACCGCCTACGCCTTCGCCAAGATCCGGTTCGCCGGGCGGAACCTGCTGTTCACGCTGATGATCGGCACGCTGCTGCTGCCGTACCACGTGCTGCTCATCCCGCAGTACGTGCTCTTCCGCAACCTCGAGCTCACCGACACCCTGGTGCCGCTCGTGGCGGGCAAGTTCCTGGCCACGGAGGCGTTCTTCGTCTTCCTGATGGTGCAGTTCATGCGCGGTCTGCCGCGCGAGCTGGACGAGGCCGCCAAGCTCGACGGCTGCGGGCACCTGAGGACGTACTGGTCCATCGTGCTGCCGCTGACCCGCCCCGCCCTCATCACCAGCGCCATCTTCACCTTCATCAACGCCTGGAACGACTTCATGGGCCCGTTGATCTACCTCAACACCCCCGAGAAGTACACCGTTTCGCTCGGCCTGATGATGTTCCGCGACCAGGAGGGCATCTCCAACTACGGCAGCATGATCGCGATGTCGCTGGTGGCGCTGATCCCGGTCATCGCCTTCTTCATGGCCTTCCAGCGCTACCTCATCGACGGCATGGCGACGTCCGGACTGAAGTGAGAACCGAAGTGAAAGGGCTGAGGCGGTCACCATGGCGCAAGCACGCGTGAAGGCCCGCTCCCCGCGCCGGGAGTCCGTGTTCGGTGAGCGCTTCGCGGTCTTCGCCGAGGCGCTGCTCACCGGCGTGTGGATCGCCGTGGCCTGTCTCGGGGTCGTCACCTACCCCGCGGCCTTCGCCGCCGGCGCGCGGCATCTGCGGCGGCGTACCCGTCATGAGGGCGGTGGCTGGCGGGAGTTCGTCGCGGACTTCCGGGCGGCCCTGCGCGGCGGGTGGGCCGTCGGGCTCGCCGGCTGGGCGGCCGCCGCGGCGGTCTGGGTGGACGTCCAGGCCGCGCGGGCCGGGATTCCCGGTGGGCCGTTCGTCGGGGCGGTGGGAATCTTCGCCCTGATCGGGCTGGTCGTGGCCCTGCTGCGGGCGGCGGCCGTCTGGACGCCGGGCGCCTCCTGGCGGGCGCTGCTCGCGGACGCCGGGCGCCGGACCGTGCTCGACCCCGCCGGGTCCTTCCTGCTCGTCGGCGGGCTGGGCGTCGTAGCCCTGTCGGCCGCGTTCATCGCACCGCTGGCGGTCCCCGTCCTGGGGGCCGTCGCGGCGGCCGCCGTCGCCGTGGAGGAGCGGTACCGGCACCGCTGAGAGGCGGTGCCCAGGCACGCGGGCGGCGGTGCCCGCGCACAAGGTCGGTGCCTCTGGGCGCCGCACCTCTCTCTGTCATGCCCCTGTCCACCCCCTTGCATCCCGCACGGAAGGAAAGGCCATGTCCCCGATCCCCCGCAGGTCCATCCTCAAGGCGGCCGCCGTCGCCGGCGCCGCCGCGCAGTTCAGCTGGGCACTGGGAGCCAAGGACGCGCAGGCCGCGCCGAGAGCCGCCGACGCCGATGCCGACCCCGTGACCCTCGACTGGCTGGAGGACGGCGGCCTCGGTGCCGCGCCCGGCTCCACCGTGGGTGTGCCGTGGCCGAAGGGCGCGTACCAGGAGGACCAGACCTTCGCGCTGACGGACGCGGACGGCAAGTCCGTGCCCGTGCAGTCCTGGCCGATCGCCTACTGGCCCGACGGCTCCCTCAAGTGGACGGCCCACGCCGTCAGTTCGGGCACCGGCAAGCTCACCCTCGCCGCAGGCGAGGCCGCCGTACCGGACAAGAAGGTCACCGTCGACAAGAGCGGCGGCACCATCGACGTCTCGACCGGCGTCATCACGGCGAAGATCGGCAAGTCCGGCGCCACGATCATCAAGTCGGTCACCCGCGGCTCCACCGAGATCGCCAGGAACGGCCGGCTCGTGCTCATCCGCCAGCCCGAGATCGAGGACGAGGACCAGGGCGCGGTCAAGACCGAGCGCTTCGACGGCGCCATCTCAGACGTCACCGTCGAGCAGGAGGGCCCGGTCCGCGCGGTCGTCAAGATCGACGGCAAGCACCGCAAGGGCAGCCGCAGCTGGCTCCCCTTCTCCATCCGGCTCTACTTCTACGCGGGCGCCGACTCCTTCCGCATGGTGCACACCATCACCTACGACGGCACCCAGGAGCCGGGCAAGGCCGGCGGCGACTTCATCCGCGGCATCGGCGTGCGCTTCACCGTGCCGATGCGGGACCAGTCGTACGACCGCCACATCCGCATCGGCGGCGAGGGCACCGGCATGCTCCGCGAGGCCGTCAAGGGCATCACCGGACTGCGCCGCGACCCGGGGGCGGCCGTGCAGGCGGCGCAGTTCGCGGGGCAGAAGCTGCCCGACCCGGCCACCTGGGACCAGCGGGTCACGACCCGGCTCCAGTACATCCCCGAGTGGGGCGACTACACCCTCTCCCAGCTGTCCGCCGACGGTTTCACCCTGCGCAAGAGGACCAAGAAGGGCCACGGCTGGATCGGCGCCGGAGGCGGCAAGCGGGCGTCCGGCTTCGGGTACGTCGGTGGCGTCAGCGGCGGATTCTCCTTCGGGCTGCGGGACTTCTGGGAGAAGTTCCCCGCCCAGCTGGACATCCGCGACGCCCACACCGACGCGGCCGAGGTCACCATGTGGCTCTGGTCGCCCGAGGCACAGCCCATGGACCTGCGCTTCTACCACGACGGCATGGGCCAGGACACCTACCCCGAGCAGCTCGAAGGCCTCAACATCACCTACGAGGACTACGAGCCGGAGTTCGGCACGCCGTACGGCATCGCCCGCACCTCCGAACTCCTCTTCTGGGCCAACGAGTCGACCCCGAGCGCGGAGAAACTCGCCCAGCAGGTCGAGGCCGTACGGGTGCTGCCGCAGCTCGCCGCCCCGCCCAAGCAGCTCATCAAGGCCAAGGTCTTCGGCCCGGGCCTGTACTCCGAGCCGGACCGCTCCACGCCCGCCAAGGCCAAGATCGAGGACCACCTCGACTTCCTCTTCACCTACTACAAGGACCAGGTGGAGATGCGCCGTTGGTACGGCTTCTGGGACTACGGCGACATCATGCACACCTACGACACCGTCAGGCACCAGTGGCGGTACGACATCGGCGGCTACGCCTGGGACAACTCCGAGCTCTCGCCGGACCTGTGGCTGTGGTTCGCGTATCTGCGCTCCGGCCGTGCGGACATCTTCCGGTTCGCGGAGGCGATGACCCGGCACACCGGCGAGGTCGACGTCTACCACCTCGGGCAATGGGCCGGGCTCGGCACCCGGCACGGCGTCCAGCACTACGCCGACAGCGCCAAGCAGCAGCGCATCGCCAACACGACGTATCGCCGCTACTACTACTTCCTCACCGCCGACGAGCGGGTCGGCGACCTCATGCACGCCAACGTCGACTCCGACGAGACGTTCCTCGTCCTCGACCCGATCCGCAAGATCCGCACCGAGCCGTACACGCCCGACCGGCACGCGCTGTCCATCGGCTTCGGCACGGACTGGAGCGGGCTGGTGTCGGCGTGGCTGACGGAGTGGGAGCGCAAGGGACCCAAGTGGGAGAAGGCCAAGGCGCGCGTCCTGTCGACCATGGAGACGATCGCCGCCCAGCCCAACGGCTTCGTGCAGGGGACCGGGCTCTACGACCTCGACACGGGCAAGTTCGCCATCGCCGACAAGCCGGTGGTCGGTGTCTCGCACCTGTCCGCCGTGTTCGGCCTCAACGAACTGTGCGCCGAACTCATCGACCTCGTCGACATGCCGAAGTTCAACGAGGCGTACTTCGACTACTGCCGCTACTTCAACGCGACGAAGGCGGAGCAGGCGGCACGCTACGGCTCCAACTTCGGCACGCTGCTGCTCTTCCAGGGCCACTCGCGCCTCGACGCGTACGCCGCCGTGAAGACGGGGGACGAGAAGCTCGCCAAGCGGGCGTGGGAGAAGTTCTACAACTCCGACGGGTACAAGGAGTCTGCGCCCTGGCGGACGGAGAAGCTGAGCGGGCCGGACGCGTTGGTGCCGGGCAGTGAGGCGGCATGGGTGTCCACCAACGACACCGCGCTGTATGGGCTTGCCGCCATCGAGAACCTTGCGCTGTTGGGGGATCGCATGCCGTAGGAGGCGGTGTGTGGGGAACTGCGGGTCCGTTGTGGTTGGTCGCGCAGTTCCCCGCGCCCCTTGACGGCGTTTCAGCGCATGGTGCCCAAGAAGTCCCGCATCCTGCGGGCGTCCCTGAGACGTTGCTCGTACGTCGCCCCGAGGGCGAGCAGCATCAGGCCGGCCAGGGCGGGCGGTGCCCAGCGGGGGAGGGCACCGGTCACCTGGGCGATGTACGGGGCGAGTTCGTGCAGGGCGTCCAGGGCGAGGACCGTGCCGCCGAGCAGCAGGGGCGCCTTGAGGTGGTGTCCGGCGCCCAGCAGGGTGAGTGCCAGGGCCCCGAGGCCCAGCAGCAGGGGGCGCGTCCAGTGCGGGTCGCTCCAGGCCGCGAGGAGGCTCGGGACCAGGGTGGCGGCGAGTCCGGGGCCGTACGCGGTCCAGGACGAGGTCTGCGGATCGCGGCGCCTGCGGAGTGCGCCGACGAGCAGGGCCGGCACGGTGACCGGCAGCGTGTACGCCTCGGGCGTTCCGATGTCCCAGGCCGCCAGGCGCACCCAGGTGGCCAGGACGAAGAGCGCGGCGCAGGCGTGGCCGACGGGGCGCCGGTCGGTGCGGACCGCGGTACCGGCGGTGATCACCCCGCACAGCGCCAGGACCAGGGCGAGCATCGGCAGGTCGGCCGAGGCCGCTGCCAGTGCGATGGCGAGCAGTCCGGCGAGCGCGCCGGCGATCTCGACCGGGACCGTTGTCGGGGAGGACCCGAGCCGTGCCGCGAGCAAGGCCGCCGTCACCGGGACCGTCAGGACCAGCAGCGCGGTGTACTGCGGCTGCCACTCGGCCGCGGCTCCTGTCGCGCCGGCGAGCAGGGCGGCGTACGCGCAGGCGGTCGGGGCCGTGACCGGGGCGAGGTGCGGCTTGCGGGAGGCGGTCGCGAACAGTGCCGTGAGAGCGCAGAGCACGGTGAGGGTGGCGGGCTCGGCGGTCAGGGAGAGGAAGGCAAGGGTGAGTGAGGTGAGGAGGGCGAGGACCGTGACGGTCGGGCGCGGGGTGGGGAAGCCGAAGGCGGAGGGTGTGGCCGGCTGAGGGGACGGTTCCTTCCGCGGGCGCTCGGACGGGCGCATCCACGCGGCTGCCGCGAGGGCAACGGCCGTCGTGATTGCGAAGATCACCAGGCCTGCCGCGTACGGGACTTCGAGCGCCGCCGGAAGCACCAGCGCCGTCGCCCACGCCAGCACCAGCACACCGGTCAGGGCTCGAGGCCGCCAGACCGTGTCCCGCGCCGCGAGGACCAGGACGACGGCGACGACCGCCAGGACGACGGGCACCGTTTCCGCGTGGGGCGGCCACGGCATGGACACCGTCACGGCCTCACGTACGTCACCCGGCGCCCCGGACCACACCTGCTCCGCCCACGCGACGGGGCCCAGCAGCGTGATCCCCAGCAGGGGCAGTGTCCAGAGCAGGGCGAGTCCCTGTACGGCGACGGAGGCCCGAGTCAGCCCGTGCCGTACCGACATCGGCAGGCGGTCCACCCGTACCGCCGCCAACAGAGCGATCCCGCACACCAGATACGCCGGAACCGTCCACGCGTCCGGCAGCACCGAGCGGGCCGTGCCGCCGGTCGCGGCGACCGTGAGGAGGCCAGCGGTGACGGCGAGCCCCGCGGCCTGCTTCTCGGCGGCCTGCTGCCACGCCGCCGCCAGCGCGATGCCCGCCGCGAGGAGGAGGAGCACCGCCGCACGGGCGGCGGCGCTCGGGCCGGTGGCCGTCCAGGACAGCCAGCCGGCGGCCCACACGCCCCACGCGCCCATGCCGTACGCACCGGTCACCGCGGTGATCCGTACGGACTTCGCGGGCACCCGGAGCGCCACACCCGTGTCGAACCCGGCCGTCACGAGCACGGCGGCCGTGATCCCGTACAGGCCCGCGTCGGCCGCCACCGCCCAGAGAACCAGGGGCAGTTGGGCCGTGGCCAGGGCGGCGGGCAGGGGCAGACGCAGCGCGGAGGTGCGCGGCAGCAGGCCGTACGCCGCCCACAGGGCCGCCAGTACCGCCGAGGCGGCCGCGACGTAGCCCGTGGCGTCCGCGTCGGCCAGCGCGACCTCGTGCAGCGCGTACGCGTCGAGCGCGGTCAGCGCGAGCCCGAGGCCCGCCACCGACTCGGCCGTCGACCGCAGCCCGTGCTTCAGTAGCGGCACCGGCGCGGCGAGCACCGCCACGGTGATCCCGCCGAGCACCAGGGCCCGCCCGGTGATCCCCATATGTCCCCAGCTGACCAGCGTGAACGCCATCGCGGCGATGGTGAGCAGGACACCGCCGAGCACCAGCAGCACGTTCTGGACCCGGGGTGCCGAGGCCTCGAGCTGCCGGGGTGCGCCCGGGGCCGAGGCCGGCTCGGCCGCCGCTCGGAGGGCCGCGACCAGCCAGGCACGGCGGTGCAGCAACTGGGCCCGGCGGGCGTCCAGTTGGTGCAGCTCGAAGTCGAGGAGCCGCAGCTCCTCGGCCGGTGGCGGAAGGTGAGTCATGCCTGGAGTGTGGTCCGCGTCACGCCGTACGGCATGAGTGCACGTACTCAGAACGTACTCAGGTACGGGAAAAACTGCTGCACAGGGGCAGACTCGGCCCATGGACTGGAGCCACTACCGCTTCCGCAGCCTGTGGGCCTTGCCCGCACCGCCCGCCACCGTCTACGGCCTGCTGGAACAGGCCGAGGACTACCCCCGCTGGTGGCCACAGGTGCGCGAGGTGATCAAACTCAGTGACACCACCGGTGTGGTCACGATCCGCTCCGTCCTGCCGTACGACATGGTCTTCACCGCGCGTGAGGTGCGGCGGGACCCGGAGGCCGGAGTGCTGGAGATCGCCATGTCCGGTGACATCGACGGCTGGGCGCGCTGGACCGTCACCTCGGACGGCGGCGGGAGCGTCGCCCGCTACGACCAGGTGGTCGATGTGAACAAGCCGCTGCTGCGGCGCTTCGCGGTGCCGGGGCGGCCGGTCTTCCGCGCCAACCACTGGATGATGATGCGGGCCGGACGGCGAGGGCTGGTGGCGCACTTGGCCGGTGGCCGTCCCGGCGGTCGTGAAGGTGGTCATCAAGCGGTTTGAAGGAAACGCGCGGGGACCTGTATTGTTCAGTGCGTTCCCGGGCGATTAGCTCAGTGGGAGAGCGCTTCGTTCACACCGAAGAGGTCACTGGTTCGAACCCAGTATCGCCCACCGGGAAGGGCCGGTCCGCAACAGCGGACCGGCTTTTTTGTACGCCTTGCCTCGCGTACCTAGGCGGCTGCCGCCGGCAGGTCCGGCCGCAGTGGCCACGCCGGGTCCACCGCCTCCTCGCTGCCGCTGCGGGCGAACCACGCCTGCAACCCGCGTGCCTGTGCCGCGTGCCACACCGCCTGCAGCGTGTGCAACTCGGCGGGGGACAGCCGCTCGAGCCGGGCAGCGAAACGGCGCCCCACCGCCCGGACCACCTCCAGCGAGGCCAACGCGTCGGCCGCCGCGTCGTGCGCACCGTCCAGGGTGACGCCGTAATGCGCGCACAGGTCGGTCAGGGTGCGGCGGCCCTTGCGATAGCGGTCCAGATGCTTGTCCAGGACGCGCGGATCGAGCACCAGCAGGGGCGTCGTCTCGAACCACTGGTCCAGCGACGAGGCGCGATGGCGGCGCAACTCGCGGTCCAGCAGCGTCAGATCGAACGGCGCGTTCATCACCACGATCGGCCGGGCCGCCGTGGCCTGTCCGGCCAGTTCCTCGGCTATCTCATGCATCACCGGCGCCGGCCAGCGGCCGTTGCGCTGGAGATGCTCCTCCGTCAGTCCGTGCACCGCCGTCGCCGCCTCCGGCACCGGCACGCCCGGGTTCACCAGCCACCGGGTCACCCGCGGCCGGGTGCCCGGGGCGTCCTGGACGACGACGGCCGCCGAAACGATCCGGTCGGTCTCGACGTCCACGCCTGTCGTCTCCGTGTCGAATGCCGCCAGCGGGCCCTCATACCAGCACGCCATATCCACACAACCCCTCGTTCACCCACGGCAGCTGACGCACCGTCTTCTGCCCGTTTGGTGATACCCGGGCCGTTTGCGCCGTACGCCGGAAGGACACAACAGGAGTGCGGGTCCGTGCAGTTCAGCGGCCCGGCACGGGGATTCACCTGGCGTGGAAGGCTGTTCGTCATGGCGATAGCGCAGCCCGAGCGGGGCGGGCTGCTGCCCGAGCGAACGGGCACCCATCGCGGTTCACTCGCCACCACCGCCTGCATGGAGACACTGCAGGTGGGATATCTGCACGCCGTCGCGGCGGCCGCCGGGTGCTCGCTGTCGCAGCCGTTCCCGGACAACGGCATCGACTGGCACGTCAGCCACAGCGCGCCCGGCCACACGGTCGACGACGAGGTCACCATCAAGGTGCAGCTCAAGGCCACCTACCAGATCGCGCCGAACCCGCCCGGCCGGTTCTTCTCCTTCACGCTCGACAACGACCACCTGGCGAAGCTCGCCCGCACACCGGTCTCGGTACACAAGATCCTGGTCGTGATGCTCGTCCCGCGGACCCAGGACGACTGGCTGCGCGCCAGCCACGACCGGCTCGATCTGCGGCACTGCTGCTACTGGGTCAACCTGGCCGGCCACGCGATCACCGGCAGACGCCGGACCAGCGTGCGGATACCGACCTCACGCATCTTCGACGACCGGGCCCTCTGCGAGATCATGACGCGGGTCGGGACGGGAGGCAGACCATGACGCACCGCCCCCTGGAGGAACCGGTACGGCCAGTGCGGCCGCACCCGGTCGACGCGTCCTGGGACCGTCCCCCCGAGCCCGGCGAGGTCGACCCCGCCGTGCTCGGCGCCCTGCTGCACCGGCACGGCTGGCAGCGGCGCGGGGGAGCGGCGGGGCGCTACGGCCGCTGGACCCCGCCCGGGCCCGGCGGCAACGGCACGAGTCTGCTCGTCCCCGAGTCCCGTGCCTTTCCCGACAGCGACGACCTGCTCGGGGAGGCGCTCGTCGCCCTCTCCCGCAGCGGCATGCCCTCCGCGCGCGAGGTGCTGATCGGGCTCGCGGTGCCCAGCGACGAGGTCCGCTGGTGGCGGGACGCGCCGAGCGGGCCGGCCGGGGCCGCGCCCTGGACCGTCGAGGAGGAACTGCGCACCGCCGCCCGCCAGATGCTCCTCGCCGCGGCGCTCGCCACACGCGCGCGTGCCGGCTACTACGGCGCCCGGCACCGCCGCTCCGCCGCCGCGATGCTGGAGAGCGTCCTCGTCGGCTCCGCGCCCGGCGGCCGCGGCCTCACCGCCTTCGTGCCCGTCGGCACGGGCCGCCCGCTCGCCGTACGCCTCCACCAGGCCCTGTACGCCGCCCGCGAGGCCATCGACTACCAGCGGGCCACCGGTGGCATGGACGCCTTCGACAGCGCCGTCGAGGCAGGCGTCAGCCGCGAGCTCACCGAGGCGCTGATCGCCCTGGTGCGCGGTACGGAGGGCGCGCGCATCGCTGTCGAGTGGGCGCCCGCGGCCGGGGTGCCGGCGGACTGCGCGGCCGGCGTCGAGCCCGTCGAGTTCTCGCCGGGCGACCTGCCCGCGCTGCGCGAGGCCGGGGCCCGCTATCTGCGCGAGGAGCCGTCCGTGCCGGTGCGGATCACCGGTGCCGTCGTACGCATGCGCAGGTCGGGGCCGCGCGGGGAGGGCACCGTACGGCTGCGTGTCCTCGCCGGCGCCGAGATTCCGCACATCCGGCTGACGCTGGACGAGGAGGCGTACCGCATCGCCGGGCACGCGCACCTCGTCGGACTGCCGGTACGGGTGCACGGACGGCTGGAGAGCCGGGGCGGCTTCCGCAAGGTCACGGGGGCCTCCGGGGTCGTACCGGTGCAGGTGGACGAGGCGGAGCGGGACCGGCTGATGAAGTCGCTGCAGGAGGACCTGGACTTTTTCGAGGAGGCTTGTGGCGGGGAGGACGGCGGGGACTGACGGGAGCGGGCTCGGCGAGGACGGTTGCAGGGCGAGGCCTTGCAGCTGGGGTGACGAATGTTTGGCTCGGTCGCCTACGGGGCGCCATATGCCTTCGGTTCCCTCGCGGCCGGTGTCGTGGGGACAGTGACCGTTGGTGGGCCGTGGCTCGGCGTTGGTGTGGGCTGGTTGGCTCGGGGCCCTGTGCCGGCTGCGGTTCGGCAGCGCCCTGAAGGGGCGCGGGGAACTGCGCGATCAGCCACGACGACGCTGCAGACGACCGGCGGCCTCATGACGGCACTCCCAGCGGAGCGCCGAGCGCTCACGTGACCGTTTCGCGGTCGGCCGTCCGGGGTCGGTACGATCGCGTAATGCGCGCGCTCCTGGTATGGCGCCGCACCCCACCTTCAGTCAGGAGAGACCGGTGTCAGACGTCCGTGTGATCATCCAACGCGATTCCGAGCGGGAAGAACGCGTGGTGACGACGGGCACTACGGCCGCCGACCTCTTCGCCGGCGAGCGCTCGATCATCGCCGCGCGCGTGGGCGGCGAGCTCAGGGACCTGTCGTACGTGCTCTCCGACGGCGAGGAGGTCGAGGGCGTCGAGATCTCCTCCGAGGACGGTCTCAACATCCTGCGTCACTCCACCGCGCACGTGATGGCGCAGGCCGTGCAGGAGCTCTTCCCCGAGGCCAAGCTGGGCATCGGCCCGCCCGTCAAGGACGGCTTCTACTACGACTTCGACGTCGAGAAGCCGTTCACGCCCGAGGATCTCAAGGCCATCGAGAAGAAGATGCAGGAGATCCAGAAGCGGGGGCAGAAGTTCGCCCGCCGTGTCGTGAGCGACGACGCCGCCCGCGAGGAGCTCGCCGCCGAGCCCTACAAGCTGGAGCTGATCGGCCTCAAGGGCGCCGCCTCCTCCGACGACGGCGCGGACGTCGAGGTCGGCGCCGGCGAGCTGACGATCTACGACAACCTGGACGCCAAGACCGGCGACCTGTGCTGGAAGGACCTCTGCCGCGGTCCCCACTTGCCGTCGACCCGCGCGATCCCGGCGTTCAAGCTGATGCGCAACGCGGCCGCCTACTGGCGCGGCAGCGAGAAGAACCCCATGCTCCAGCGCATCTACGGCACCGCCTGGCCGTCCAAGGACGAGCTCAAGGGCTACCTCGACTTCCTCGCCGAGGCCGAGAAGCGCGACCACCGCAAGCTGGGCAACGAGCTCGACCTCTTCTCCATCCCGGAGCAGATCGGCTCCGGCCTCGCCGTCTTCCACCCCAAGGGCGGCATCGTCCGCCGGGTCATGGAGGACTACTCGCGGCGCCGCCACGAGGAAGAGGGCTACGAGTTCGTCTACACCCCGCACGCGACGAAGGGGAAGCTCTTCGAGACGTCCGGGCACCTGGACTGGTATGCCGAGGGCATGTACCCGCCCATGCAGCTCGACGAGGGCGTGGACTACTACCTCAAGCCCATGAACTGCCCGATGCACAACCTGATCTTCGACGCGCGCGGCCGCTCGTACCGTGAACTGCCGCTGCGCCTCTTCGAGTTCGGAACCGTGTACCGGTACGAGAAGTCGGGCGTCGTGCACGGCCTCACCCGCGCGCGTGGCTTCACGCAGGACGACGCGCACATCTACTGCACCCGCGAGCAGATGTCGGAGGAGCTCGACAAGACGCTCACCTTCGTCCTCGGCCTGCTGCGCGACTACGGCCTGACCGACTTCTACCTGGAGCTCTCCACCAAGGACCCGGAGAAGTTCGTCGGCTCCGACGAGGTCTGGGAGGAGGCGACCGAGACACTGCGCCAGGTCGCCGAGAAGCAGGGCCTGCCCCTGGTCCCGGACCCGGGCGGCGCCGCCTTCTACGGCCCGAAGATCTCCGTCCAGACCAAGGACGCCATCGGCCGCACCTGGCAGATGTCGACCATCCAGCTCGACTTCAACCTGCCGGAGCGCTTCGACCTGGAGTACACCTCGGCGGACGGCTCCAAGCAGCGCCCGGTCATGATCCACCGCGCGCTGTTCGGATCGATCGAGCGGTTCTTCGCGGTGCTCCTTGAGCACTACGCGGGCGCCTTCCCCGCGTGGCTGGCCCCGGTCCAGGCGATCGGCATCCCGATCGGCGACGGGCACGTGGACTACCTGGAGAAGTTCGCCGCGGCCGCCAAGAAGAAGGGCCTGCGCGTCGAGGTCGACTCCTCCTCCGACCGCATGCAGAAGAAGATCCGCAACGCCCAGAAGCAGAAGGTGCCCTTCATGGTCATCGCGGGCGACGAGGACATGGCCAACAACGCCGTCTCCTTCCGCTACCGCGACGGCTCGCAGGAGAACGGCATCCCGTTCGACGAGGCCATCGCGAAGATCGCGAAGGTGGTCGAGGAGCGGACGCAGGTCTGACGCTCGTACATGACGAAGGCCCTCGGGAGTTCAGCTTCCCGAGGGCCTTTCGTCGTTCCCATGGCCGTCTTTCCTGCGGTCGTCTTCCCCGCGGGAGAAGGCCTGCAGGAGCCACGAGGCGAACGTGCCGGTCACGGCGCCGAGCAGGCCCAGCCCGACCGCCATGATTCCGACGGCGATCACCCGCCCGCGTGACGTGACGGGAGTGATGTCGCCGTAGCCGACCGTGGCGAGGGTCGAGCACGTCCACCACACGGCGTCCCCGAAGCTCCGCATCGTCGTGCCCGGCGCCCCGCGTTCGTGCTGGTAGACGGCCAGGGCGCCCGTGAAGCCCAGCAGCAGGGTGGACAGCCCGGCGTACACGATCACGCGCGCGTGCAGGGAGAGCCGGGGCCGTCCGTGCCGGCGCTGGACAGCCTCGTACAACTTCACGACCCGCAGCGGCCGCAACAGCGGCAGCACCAGCACCACGGTGTCCAACAGGTGAGTCCGTACGAAGCCCAGGCGCTGCCCGCTGAGCCGCCAGCAGACGGCGTAGTCGACGGCGAACAGCGTCCAGGCGGCGAAGGTCAGCGCGAGGCAGAGGTCGAGCACGGCCGGCGGCAGGTGACCATGGCCCAGCACCCGGACCGCGTACGAGGCGAGAAAGATCAGCGACGCCACGAAGAGCGCGACCTCGGTGTGCCGCCGCCAGCGGGCCGTACGGCTGTCATCGTCCACCGGCCCAGCTTGGCCCGGGGCAATCGGGTGCGCGCCCCGGCGACACGCCGCGAACGGACGAAGCCATATGCTGCACGCATGACGAGTGAGCCGGAGCAGCAGTGGGGAGTGGGGATCCAGGACGCGTTCCAGCGCCTGTGGACGCCCCATCGGATGGCCTACATCCAGGGTGAGAACAAGCCGACCGGCCCCGGAGCCGACGACGGTTGCCCCTTCTGCTCCATCCCGGCCAAGTCCGACGAGGACGGGCTGATCGTCAGGCGCGGTGAGCAGGTGTACGCGGTCCTCAACCTGTACCCGTACAACGGCGGCCACCTCATGGTCGTGCCCTACCGCCACGTCGCCGACTACACCGACCTCACCGAGCCCGAGACCATCGAGCTCGCCGCCCTGACCAAGCAGGCGATGACGGCCCTGCGCACCGCCTCCGGTTCCCACGGCTTCAACATCGGCATGAACCAGGGCTCGGTCGCCGGCGCGGGCATCGCGGCCCACCTCCACCAGCACATCGTCCCGCGCTGGGGCGGCGACACGAATTTCATGCCGGTCGTGGGCCACACACGGGTGCTGCCGCAGCTGCTGGCGGACACCCGCAAGATGCTGGCGGAGGCGTGGCCAACCAGCCGGTCCGGCGTTTGAGGACGAGGCCCGTTCAGGGCCGAAGCGGGGGTCTGGGGGCGCAGCCCCCAGGCACGCTCACCCAGACCCACTCACCCGCTCAACCGCCGGAGGCCTACGCGTCGTAGACGTCGGCCTTCCGCGGCGCCGCATCCTGCACAGCCGTACTCAGGAACGCCGAGCGCGTACCGAACTTCTCCGTGTCCACGCCGTTCTCGTCCAGCACCTTGATCGCCGCTGCATGCACCACCCGCAGCACCGGCGTGGCGGCGCGCAGCGCGTCGTCGGCCATGAAGCGGTGCCGCCAGGGCTGATCCGCCCACGCGTGCCGGAGCCCGAACGGCTCGGGCAGGCCTATCGTGCCGCCCAGCCAGTTCAGCAGCGGCGGATACCAGGAGATCGGGGCCCGGACCGCCAGCCGGACCACCTCGTCGCTGTTCACCAGCGGAAGCTTGATCTTGCGCGTCTCCCACGGCTTCAGCGACTTGGCGACCTCCTTGGTCGGCGCCTCGGGCTTCTCCTGGAAGAGCCCGTTCACCGGGCCGAGGGCATGCCCGGTGACCTCGATGCGCAACGTCTCGTGCAGCACGGTCACCGTGATCAGCATGGTGATGATCAACTGCCCGTCCCACAGCGTCCACTGGACGCCCAGGTAGTGCCGGTCACCGCTGCCGAACTGCTGCTTGTTGCAGATGTCCTGTATCGCGTGCTGCTTGACCTGGTACGCCTCGACGTCCGTGCCCTCCGGCCGGGACACCGCCTTCGCGCCCTCGGCGATCGGCGTGACGACCCAGTGCCGTATCGAAGGCTTGGGAAAACCACCGGTGTTCAGCGGACCGCGCTCCAGCATGCGCAACTGGTCGTGGATCGAGCGGATGACGTCCCAGCTGCGGAAGGGGTGGATCTCCCGAGTGGGGTCGGCCGGAGAAAGGTTCTCGGCCAACTGCCAGCTGCCCCACCGGGTTCCCATGCCGAGTATCCCCTTGGGCCCGGCGTAGAACACGGAGTTGGACTGCTGCTCGGCGCTGAGCTTGGCGAGCGACTGCCGCAGCTGCTCGGCCTGGGTCTCGGTGGGGCTGGTCGGCACCGCCTCCGGCACCTTCGCGCCGACGCTGCTGCCGGCCAGCAGGCTGTCCCACCGCTCCCGCAGATCCCTCGCGGTGCGCTCGCAGACCTGCTTGGCCCAGAACCAGCCGACCACCGGCATGACCACACAGGCACGCGCGTACCACGCCCAGAACCCGCCGAACGGCATCCGGATCAGGAAGATCACGGCCAGCGCGCCCGCCGCGACGAGCAGCACGGAGGCCAGCGCACCGCCCCGCTTCTCGTTCGCCTTGCCGATGGTGGTGCGCAGTTGGAAGATCAGCAGCCACACCAGCAGGCCGGGCAGGAAGAGCACACCGCACAGGACCGTGATGGCGCTGAGCAGCCGGTCGCGGGCCTTGCGGATGTTGTTGGCGGCCAGACAGTGCTCGACGACGACCTGCGGCTCGGTGCCGAAGGACTGGATCAGCGGCTTGCGGCCGCTGCCGAGCATGCGGTCGACGACGGCACGTGAGAAGGCCTCACCCAGGTTGGGCCGGAAGATCCTGGCCCATGCGCGGCCTTCCTTGACGTCGGTCTGGTGCCATTCGTTGTCGGCCTTCTTGATGTCCTGAAACGGATTGTCCCGATAGGCCGCCGAGGCCAGCGCGAACGTCGCCGTCTGTCCCTCGCCGGCCGTGCGCGGCACCTGCGGACCGAAGATGTCCGCGTAACCGCTCTCAACGGTCATTCCCGCCCCCGATCGCCGCACTGTCGCTTCTGCGGCCTTCCCGACTTCCGTACTCCGCACACCTGTTGATCAATGATCAGCGTATCCCCCGCCACCGACAACCGTCGGCGGACGGCCCAATGCCGCCCGCCGACGCGGAGGGGAGCGTTCCGCAAGAGCCGTTCGTCAGCGCCGGGCGCCGACTACGGCCAGTACCGGGCGCCGACTACGAGGCGTCGCGCGCCTCTTCCCGAATCCTTTCCGCGACCTGGGGCGGCATCGGCTCGTGCCGCGCGTACGAGCGGTTGAAGCGTGCGGTGCCGTGCGACAGCGACCTCAGATCGACGGCGTACCGGCCGATCTCGATCTCGGGCACCTCGGCCTTGATGAGCGTGCGGCCACCGCTGGTCTGCTCGGTGCCGAGGACGCGGCCGCGTCGCCCGGACAGGTCGCTCATCACGGCGCCGACGTACTCGTCGCCGACGAGGACGGACACCTCGGCCACCGGCTCCAGCAGATGGATCTTCGTGTCGGCCGCCGCCTCGCGCAGCGCGAGCGCGCCGGCCGTCTGGAACGCGGCGTCGGAGGAGTCCACCGAGTGCGCCTTGCCGTCGAGCAGGGTGACCCGGATGTCGACGAGCGGATGCCCGGCCGCAACTCCCTTGGCCGCCTGGGCCCTTACGCCCTTCTCCACGGACGGGATGAACTGCCGCGGCACCGCGCCGCCGACGACCTTGTCCACGAACTCGATGCCCGAGCCGCCCGGCAGCGGCTCCACCTCGATCTCGCAGATCGCGTACTGCCCGTGCCCACCGGACTGCTTCACATGCCGGCCGCGGCCCGCCGCCTTGTTCGCGAACGTCTCGCGCAGGGAGACCTTGTGCGGCACGACGTCGACCTGGACGCCGTAGCGGCTGCGCAGCCGTTCGAGGGCGACGTCCGCGTGCGCCTCGCCCAGGCACCACAGCACCACCTGGTGGGTGTTCTGGTTCTGTTCGAGCCGCATGGTCGGGTCCTCGGCGACCAGCCGGGACAGCCCTTGTGACAGCTTGTCCTCGTCCGCCTTGCTGTGCGCCTGGATGGCGAGCGGCAGCAGCGGGTCGGGCATCTGCCAGGGCTCCATCAGGAGCGGGTCGTCCTTGGCGGACAGCGTGTCACCGGTCTCGGCGCGGCTGAGTTTCGCCACACAGGCCAGGTCGCCCGCGATGGCGTGGGTGAGCGTCCGCTGCTGTTTGCCGAAGGGCGCGGACAGGGCGCCGATCCGCTCGTCGACGTCGTGGTCCTCGTGCCCGCGGTCGGCCAGCCCGTGCCCGGAGACATGGACCGTCTCGTCGGGGTGCAGGGTGCCGGAGAAGACGCGCACCATCGACACGCGGCCGACGTACGGGTCGGACGCCGTCTTCACGACCTCCGCGACCAGCGGCCCGTCCGGATCGCACGACTTCAGCTCGCGCGGTTTGCCGTCGACCGTGGTGACCCGCGGCGCCTCGCGCTCCAGCGGTGTCGGGAAGCCCCGCGTGATCAGCTCCAGCACCTCGACCGTGCCCAGCCCCTGCCGGGCACCGTCGGCGGCCGGGGCGGCGGCCAGGACGGGGAAGAACGTGCCGCGCGCGACGGCTCGCTCCAAGTCCTCGATCAGCGTCTTGACGTCGATCTGCTCGCCGCCCAGATACCGGTCCATGAGGGTCTCGTCCTCGCTCTCCGCGATGATCCCCTCGATCAGCCTGTTGCGGGCCTCCTCGATCTGAGGCAGCTGGTCCTCGCCAGGCTCGGACCCCTTGCGTTCCCCGGAGGAGTAGTCGAACAGCTGCTGCGACAGCAGCCCGATCAGACCCGTCACGGGCGCGTGCCCGTCCGGGGCCTGCGGGCCGTGCAACGGCAGATACAGCGGGAGCACGGCGTCGGGGTCGTCCCCGCCGAAGGCCTCCGCGCAGATCCGCGTCATCTCCTCGTAGTCGGCCCTGGCGGCCTCCAGGTGCGTGACGACGATCGCGCGCGGCATGCCGACGGCCGCGCACTCCTCCCACACCATGCGGGTCGAGCCGTCCACGCCGTCCGAGGCGGAGACGACGAAGAGGGCCGCGTCCGCCGCGCGCAGACCGGCCCTGAGTTCCCCGACGAAGTCGGCGTATCCGGGGGTGTCCAGAAGGTTGACCTTGATGCCGTCCCATTCGACCGGCACCAGGGAGAGCTGCACCGAGCGCTGCTGCCGGTGCTCGATCTCGTCGTAGTCGGAGACGGTGCCGCCGTCCTCCACGCGGCCCGCCCGGTTCACCGCCCCCGCGGTGAGCGCGAGAGCCTCCACCAGAGTCGTCTTGCCGGATCCGCTGTGGCCGACCAGCACCACATTCCGTACGGACGCGGGGTGGTCGGCCGCTGTAGCCCTGCCGGCGGCTCCGGGGTGTGCGTTCGCCTTGTCGCCCATGATCCTGCCTCCCGTGCACGGTGAGGTCACTGTGGGCGCGGACATGCGGATCCGCGTGCGAGGCGGCTCCGGTGACGCCCGCGGTCCTTCGAGCTTTCCACTCCCGTCACGGTGCGTCCATACGGCGGACGCGATCGCGCCGTCCGGCACCGGTGGACCGGCCCGTCCGAGCCGGGTACGAGTGCCCGGCGGTCGCCCGCACGCGCGCGTGGCTACGATGGGCCAGCCGGTGGCCAGCAGGGGCCCCACGGCGCCACACCGACCCTCGGGAAGGCCATGCTGAACAAGTACGCGCGTGCATTCTTCACGCGTGTCCTCACACCGTTCGCCGCGTTTCTGATCCGGCGGGGCGTGAGCCCCGACACGGTCACGCTCATCGGCACGGCCGGTGTGGTCGCGGGCGCGCTGGTCTTCTACCCCAGGGGCGAGTTCTTCTGGGGCACGGTCGTGATCACGCTGTTCGTGTTCTCCGACCTCGTCGACGGAAACATGGCCCGCCAGCTCGGCCGCTCCAGCCGCTGGGGCGCCTTCCTGGACTCCACGCTCGACCGGGTCGCCGACGGCGCGATCTTCGGCGGCTTCATCCTCTGGTACGCCGGTGGGGGCGACGACCTCGTCCTGTGCGCCGTCTCGATCTTCTGTCTGGCCAGCGGCCAGGTGGTGTCGTACACGAAGGCCCGCGGCGAGTCGATCGGCCTGCCGGTCGCGGTCAACGGCCTCGTCGAGCGGGCCGAGCGCCTGGTGATCTCGCTGGTCGCGGCCGGTCTCGCGGGCCTGCACAAGTTCGGGGTACCCGGTATCCAGTACCTGCTGCCCGTCGCCCTGTGGATCGTCGCCGTCGGCAGCCTCGTCACGCTGATCCAGCGGGTCGTCACGGTTCGCCGCGAGTCGGCGGAGGCGGAGGCGGCGACCGCACAGGACGACGAGTCGCAGAGCGCCTCTCAAGGGAGCGAGGCAGCCAAGTGAGTGCCCAGGAGCGCCTCACGGACGCGCTGTACGGCCTCGGCTGGGGCACCGTCAAGAAGCTCCCCGAGCCGGTCGCCGTGCGGCTCGGCCGCACCATCGCCGACCTCGCCTGGAAGCAGCGGGGCAAGGGCGTGCGGCGGCTGGAGAGCAACTACGCGCGCGTGGTGCCCGACGCGAGCCCGCAGCGCCTCGCCGAGCTCTCGCGCGCGGGCATGCGGTCGTACCTGCGCTACTGGATGGAGTCCTTCCGGCTCCCAGCGTGGAGCGCCGAGCGCGTCAAGGGCGGCTTCGAGCCCAAGGACCTGCACTACCTGACCGACGGCCTGGCCGCCGGAAACGGCGTGGTACTCGCCCTGCCGCACCTGGCCAACTGGGACCTCGCGGGCGCCTGGGTCACCACCAAGCTGGAAACCCCCTTCACCACGGTCGCCGAGCGCCTCAAGCCCGAGACGCTCTACGACCGCTTCGTCGCCTACCGCGAGGGCCTCGGCATGGAGGTCCTGCCGCACAGCGGCGGCACCGCCTTCGGCACGCTGGCCCGCAGGCTGCGCGACGGCGGCCTGGTCTGCCTGGTCGCGGACCGTGACCTGTCGGCGTCCGGCGTCGAGGTCGAGTTCTTCGGCGACACGGCCCGCATGCCCGCCGGCCCGGCGCTGCTCGCCCAGCAGACCGGGGCGCTGCTGCTCCCCGTCACGCTCTGGTACGACGGCTCCCCGGTCATGCGGGGACAGATCCATCCGCCGATCGAGGTGCCCGAGACAGGTAGCCGGGCCGAGAAGACGTCTGTCATGACACAGGCGCTGGCCGACGCCTTCGCCACGGGGATCGCCGAACATCCGGAGGACTGGCACATGCTCCAGCGCTTGTGGCTCGCCGACCTGGAACCACGACCATCCGCCGCCGACGGCCGGGACGGGGAGCGTCCGTGAGGATCGGCATCGTCTGCCCGTACTCCTGGGACGTGCCGGGTGGCGTCCAGTTCCACATCCGTGACCTCGCCGAGTACTTCATCCGGCTCGGCCACGAGGTGTCCGTCCTGGCCCCGGCCGACGACGACACCCCGCTCCCGCCGTACGTGGTCTCGGCGGGCCGTGCCGTCCCGGTGCCGTACAACGGCTCGGTCGCCCGCCTGAACTTCGGCTTCCTCTCTGCGGCCCGCGTGCGCCGCTGGCTGCACGACGGCGAGTTCGACGTGGTGCACATCCACGAGCCGGCCTCACCCTCGCTCGGCCTGCTGACCTGCTGGGCGGCACAGGGCCCGATGGTCGCCACGTTCCACACCTCCAACCCCCGGTCCAAGGCGATGATCGCCGCGTACTCGATCCTCCAGGCGGCCCTGGAGAAGATCAGCGCCCGGATCGCGGTGAGCGAGTACGCCCGCCGCACGCTGGTCGAACACCTGGGCGGCGACGCGGTGGTCATCCCCAACGGCGTCGACGTCGAGTTCTTCGCCAAGGCCGAGCCCAACCCCGAGTGGCAGGGCGACACGATCGGCTTCATCGGCCGCATCGACGAGCCCCGCAAGGGCCTGCCGGTGCTGATGAGGGCCCTGCCCAAGATCCTCGCCGCCCGCCCGCAGACCAGGCTGCTGGTGGCGGGCCGGGGCGACGAGGAGGAGGCGGTCGAGTCGCTGCCCAAGGAGCTCCGCTCCCGCGTCGAGTTCCTCGGCATGATCAGCGACGAGGACAAGGCCCGCTTCCTGCGCAGCGTCGACCTGTACGTCGCCCCCAACACCGGCGGCGAGAGCTTCGGGATCATCCTGGTCGAGGCGATGTCGGCCGGCGCCCCGGTTCTCGCCTCGGATCTGGACGCCTTCGCCCAGGTCCTCGACCAGGGGGCGGCGGGCGAACTCTTCACCAACGAGGACGCGGACGCCCTGGCCGAGTCGGCGGTCCGTCTCCTGGAGGACCCGGCCCGAAGAGCGGAGCTGCGGGAGCGGGGGAGCGAGCATGTACGCCGCTTCGACTGGTCCACGGTTGGTGCCGACATCCTTTCGGTGTACGAGACGGTGACGGCGGGGGCGGCGGCGGTGGCCGCGGATGAGCGGGCCGGAGGCGGCGGCGGGAGCGGCCTGCGGGCACGACTGGGGTTGGCGCGGGACTGAAGGCACGTGACGGCTCTCGGCGCCGGACGGGGGATTTCAGCCCGTCCGGCGTTCGGGGACGAGGCCCGTCCAGGGCCGAAGCGGGGGTCTGGGGGCGGCGGCACCCGGTGACGGAGCTAGTCTGCGGGCCGTGACCGCAACTCTCATCTGGATCCTCGTAGCCCTCGTCGCGATCGGCCTCTACCTGAGCTGGACCGCGGGTCGCCTCGACCGGCTGCACGCCAGGATCGACGCGGCGCGCGCCGCCCTCGACGCACAGCTGCTGCGCCGCGCGTCGGTGGCCCAGGAACTGGCCACCTCCGGCGTGCTGGATCCGGCCGCGTCGATCGTCCTGTACGAGGCCGCCCATGCCGCCCGGCAGGCCGAGGAGGAGCAGCGGGAGGTCGCCGAGAGCGAGCTGAGCCAGGCGCTGCGGGCCGTGTTCGCCGAGACCCAGCAGGTGGAAGCCGTACGGGAGGCGCCCGGAGGCGAGGAGGCGGCCCGTGAGCTGACCGAGGCGATCCGCCGGGTACCGATGGCCCGCCGCTTCCACAACGACGCCGTACGAGCCGCCCGGGCCCTGCGGCGACACCGTAAGGTCCGCTGGTTCCGCCTGGCGGGCCACGCCCCGTTCCCCCTGGCCTTCGAGATGGACGACGAGCCCCCGGCGGCCCTGGCGGACCGGGCGGGCTAGCGCGGACCGGCGGCGGATCGGGACGGCTGAAAGAAACGGTGCAGGCCGGCCAAGCCGAGCCGGGCGTGGCGGGTGTGCCCCCGCGCGAGCCGGGCGTGGCGGGTGTGCCCCCGCGCGAGCCGGGCGAAGCCGATTCAGGGGTGAGGGAGCGCGTGCCAGAGGCCGCGACGCCGGCATGATCCGGGCGGACAGGCCTTAGGACGTGCCGAAGTCGGGCAGCGTGAGGGAACCGTCCTCGGCGAGCGGGAAGCCGGGGTTGTGCGCGATCTCCCAGGCGTGGCCGTCCGGGTCGACGAAGCAGCCGGAGTAGAAGCCGACGGCGTTCGTGGCGGCCGGCTTGGTGACCGTCGCTCCGGCCCGTTGCGCGGCCGTGAGCAGGGCGTCGACCTCGGCGTCGGAGCGGACGTTGTGGGCCAGGGCGATCCCGCCGAAGCCGGCGGCCGTGCCGTCCGTCAGGCCGCAGTCCCGCGCGAGCTTGTCGCGGCCCCACAGGACCAGGGCCAGCCCGCCCGCCTGGAAGAAGACGGTCTCCTCGACCTCCTGTCCCCGCCAGCCCAGGGCCTCGTAGAAGGCCCGGGAGCGCGCCACATCGGAAACCCCCAGCGTGACCAGACTGATGCGCTGTTCCATGCGAGGACACTAACGCCGCCAGGCGCCCAGATCCTGGGAAAACGATCCACCGCCTCACCATTGGCCCTTGAAGTGGCCCCCGCCCCTCACGTTTCCTCGTTGCTTGCAGTAGCCCTTTTTCACCGAGCGAGGTCACCCGTGTCCACTTCCGAAAACCAGGCCCCCGAGACCGGCACCGCGCGCGTGAAGCGCGGCATGGCCGAGCAGCTCAAGGGCGGCGTGATCATGGACGTCGTCACGCCGGAGCAGGCGAAGATCGCCGAGGACGCGGGCGCCGTCGCCGTCATGGCCCTGGAGCGGGTCCCGGCGGACATCCGCAAGGACGGCGGCGTGGCACGCATGTCCGACCCGGACATGATCGAGGGCATCATCGACGCCGTCTCGATCCCGGTCATGGCCAAGTCCCGCATCGGCCACTTCGTCGAGGCGCAGGTCCTGCAGTCCCTCGGCGTCGACTACATCGACGAGTCCGAGGTCCTCACCCCGGCCGACGAGGTCAACCACTCCGACAAGTGGTCCTTCACGACCCCGTTCGTCTGTGGCGCCACCAACCTGGGCGAGGCCCTGCGCCGCATCGCCGAGGGCGCGGCCATGATCCGCTCCAAGGGCGAGGCCGGCACGGGCAACGTCGTCGAGGCCGTCCGCCACCTGCGCCAGATCAAGAACGAGATCGCCAAGCTGCGCGGCTTCGACAACCACGAGCTGTACGCCGCCGCCAAGGAGCTGCGCGCCCCGTACGAGCTGGTCAAGGAGGTCGCCGAGCTCGGCAAGCTCCCGGTGGTGCTGTTCTCCGCCGGCGGTGTGGCCACCCCCGCCGACGCCGCGCTCATGCGCCAGCTCGGCGCCGAGGGCGTCTTCGTCGGCTCCGGCATCTTCAAGTCCGGCGACCCGGCCAAGCGCGCCGCCGCCATCGTGAAGGCGACCACCTTCTACGACGACCCGAAGATCATCGCGGACGCGTCCCGCAACCTCGGCGAGGCCATGGTCGGCATCAACTGCGACACCCTCCCCGAGACCGAGCGCTACGCCAACCGCGGCTGGTAAGCACCCCTCCGGCATCCCTGCAAGGACTGCACGTACATGACTGACGCACCCGTCATAGGCGTCCTGGCCCTCCAGGGCGACGTACGGGAGCACCTCATCGCCCTGGCCGCGGCCGACGCCGTGGCCAGGCCGGTGCGGCGCCCCGAAGAGCTCGCCGAGGTCGACGGCCTCGTCATCCCCGGCGGCGAGTCCACGACCATCTCCAAGCTGGCCGTCCTCTTCGGCGTGATGGAGCCCCTACGCGCGCGCGTGCAGGACGGCATGCCCGTCTACGGCACCTGCGCCGGCATGATCATGCTCGCCGACAAGATCCTCGACCCGCGCTCGGGCCAGGAGACGATCGGCGGCATCGACATGATCGTGCGCCGCAACGCCTTCGGACGGCAGAACGAGTCCTTCGAGGCGGCGCTCGACGTGAAGGGTGTCGAGGGCGATCCCGTGGAGGGCGTCTTCATCCGCGCTCCCTGGGTCGAGTCCGTCGGCGCCGAGGCCGAGGTCCTCGCCGAGCACGACGGTCACATCGTCGCGGTCCGCCAGGGCAACGCGCTGGCCACGTCGTTCCACCCGGAACTGACCGGCGACCACCGCGTGCACGGCCTGTTCGTCGACATGGTGCGCGCGAACCGGACAGCGGAGTCCTTGTAGGATCTCTGGCGTTCGTTCATAGATGGGTTACGCGAAGGAGACAGGCAGATGTCCGGCCACTCTAAATGGGCCACGACGAAGCACAAGAAGGCCGTGATCGACGCCAAGCGCGGCAAGCTCTTCGCGAAGCTGATCAAGAACATCGAGGTCGCGGCGCGTATGGGCGGCGTCGACCTCGACGGCAACCCGACGCTCTATGACGCCGTCCAGAAGGCCAAGAAGCAGTCGGTGCCGAACAAGAACATCGACTCCGCGATCAAGCGCGGTGGCGGTCTCGAGGCCGGCGGCGCCGACTACGAGACGATCATGTACGAGGGCTACGGACCGAACGGCGTCGCGGTGCTCATCGAGTGCCTCACCGACAACCGCAACCGCGCCGCCTCCGACGTCCGTGTCGCCATGACCCGCAACGGCGGCAACATGGCAGACCCGGGCTCGGTGTCGTACATGTTCAGCCGCAAGGGCGTCGTCATCGTCCCCAAGGGTGAGCTGACCGAGGACGACGTCCTCACCGCCGTACTGGACGCGGGCGCCGAGGAGGTCAACGACCTCGGTGAGTCCTTCGAGGTCATCAGCGAGGCCACCGACCTGGTCGCGGTCCGCACCGCCCTCCAGGAGGCCGGTATCGACTACGACTCCGCCGACTCCAGCTTCGTGCCGTCCGTCCAGGTCGAACTGGACGAGGAGGGCGCCAAGAAGATCTTCAAGCTGATCGACGCGCTCGAGGACAGCGACGACGTCCAGAACGTCTTCGCCAACTTCGATGTCAGCGACGAGATCATGGAGAAGGTCGACGCATAGCGCTGCCGCGAGCCGAACGAGCTCAACGGGCCGACGGGAACACCCCCCGTCGGCCCGTCGCTTTGCCGGGCGTTGGTGTCCGACGTTGTCAGTGGCACCCGATAGCCTGCACAAACAGGCGATGGACAGGGAGGGGCGCGGCGTGCGCGTGCTGGGGGTGGACCCGGGGCTGACCCGATGCGGTGTGGGAGTGGTCGAAGGCGTCGCCGGACGCCCGCTCACCATGCTCGGCGTCGGCGTCGTCCGCACGCCCGCGGACGCCGAGTTGGGACTCCGCCTCGTCGCCATCGAGCAGGGCATCGAGGAGTGGCTGGACGAGCATCGGCCCGAATTCGTCGCCGTGGAGCGGGTGTTCAGCCAGCACAACGTCCGTACGGTGATGGGCACCGCCCAGGCCAGCGCCGTCGCCATGCTCTGCGCCGCCCGCCGCGGCATCCCGGTCGCCCTGCACACCCCCAGCGAGGTCAAGGCCGCCGTCACCGGCAGCGGCCGCGCCGACAAGGCACAGGTCGGTGCCATGGTCACCCGCCTGCTGCGGCTCAGCGCCCCGCCCAAGCCCGCCGACGCCGCCGACGCCCTCGCGCTCGCCATCTGCCACATCTGGCGCGCCCCCGCGCAGAACCGACTCCAGCAGGCCGTGGCCCTGCACGCAGCCAAAGCACCGACCACGTCGAAAGGCCGAACGGCATGATCGCCTTCGTCAGCGGCCCGGTCGCCGCCCTTGCCCCGGACTCCGCCGTGGTCGAGGTGGGCGGGATCGGCATCGCCGTCCAATGCACGCCGAACACCCTCTCGGGACTGCGGATGGGCCAGCAGACCAAGCTGGCCACGTCCCTGGTCGTCCGCGAGGACTCGCTCACCCTGTACGGCTTCGCGGACGACGACGAACGCCAGATCTTCGAGCTGCTCCAGACCGCGAGCGGCGTCGGCCCCCGCCTGGCCCAGGCCATGCTGGCCGTCCACTCCCCGGACGCCCTGCGCCGCGCGGTGTCGACCGGCGACGAGAAGGCCCTGACCGCCGTCCCCGGCATCGGCAAGAAGGGCGCCCAGAAGCTGCTGCTCGAACTGAAGGACCGGCTGGGCGAGCCGATCGGAGCCCCGGTGGTCGGCGCACCGGTCACCCAGGGCTGGCGCGACCAACTGCACGCGGCTTTGATCGGCTTGGGATACGCGACCCGCGAGGCCGACGAGGCCGTGTCCGCCGTAGCACCGCAGGCCGAAGCCGCTGGGGGCACGCCACAAGTCGGCCAGTTGCTCAAGGCCGCTCTGCAGAGCCTCAACAGAGCCCGCTGACGACCGGCTTGCCGAAAGGCCGCAAGGCGCTGTGCCGGGGCATGCCCCGATCCTCGTACGACCCACCCGACCGCGACCCCCGAGGCACACTCCATGAACTGGGACGACACGACCGGCACCCCCGCCGCCGAGCGGCTCGTCGGCGCGTCCGCCGACCGTGAGGACCAGGCCGTCGAGGCCGCCCTGCGCCCCAAGGACCTGGACGAGTTCATCGGTCAGGAAAAGGTCCGCGAGCAGCTCGACCTCGTCCTGCGCGCCGCACGCGCGCGTGGCGCCACCGCCGACCACGTACTGCTCTCCGGCGCCCCCGGCCTCGGCAAGACCACGCTCTCCATGATCATCGCGGCCGAGATGGGCGCCCCCATCCGCATCACGTCCGGTCCCGCCATCCAGCACGCCGGCGACCTCGCCGCGATCCTCTCCTCCCTCCAGGAGGGTGAGGTCCTCTTCCTCGACGAGATCCACCGCATGTCCCGGCCCGCCGAGGAGATGCTCTACATGGCGATGGAGGACTTCCGTGTCGACGTCATCGTCGGCAAGGGGCCCGGCGCCACCGCCATCCCACTCGAACTCCCGCCGTTCACCCTGGTCGGCGCCACCACGCGCGCGGGTCTGCTGCCGCCCCCGCTGCGCGACCGCTTCGGCTTCACCGCGCACATGGAGTTCTACGAGCCCAGAGAGCTGGAGCGCGTCATCCACCGCTCGGCCGGCCTGCTCGACGTCGAGATCGAGGCCGACGGCGCCGCCGAGATCGCCGGCCGCTCCCGCGGCACGCCCCGCATCGCCAACCGCCTGCTGCGCCGCGTCCGCGACTACGCCCAGGTCAAGGCCGACGGGATCATCACCAGGGACATCGCGGCGGCCGCCCTGGCCGTCTACGAGGTCGACGCCCGCGGCCTCGACCGGCTCGACCGCGCCGTCCTGGAAGCCCTGCTCAAGCTGTTCGGCGGCGGCCCGGTCGGCCTGTCCACGCTCGCGGTGGCGGTGGGGGAGGAGCGCGAGACCGTCGAGGAGGTCGCCGAGCCCTTCCTCGTACGGGAGGGCCTGCTCGCCCGCACCCCGCGCGGCCGGGTCGGCACACCCGCGGCATGGGCGCACCTCGGCCTCACGCCGCCTCGCTCACAAGCTGCGGGAAACGGACAACAGGATCTCTTCGGGGCGTGATGACGCGGTGACGGCGAGGGCATTGGCCGGAGCAGGAACCCCGGTGCCATGCTGAGCGTTGTTCCATGCATGCGGACTCGCTTAGACTCCGCCGATGCCGCCTTTGTCGACGGCATACATACCCCCAACCATCAGGCCGCTCACCATCGCGGTCGTGTGAAGGAAGTACCGACCCGTGAGTCTCGTGACCCTCCTCCCGTTCATCGTGCTCATCGGGGCCATGTTCCTGATGACCCGGTCGGCCAAGAAGAAGCAGCAGCAGGCGGCCGACATGCGGAACCAAATGCAGCCCGGCAGCGGCGTCCGCACCATCGGGGGCATGTACGCAACGGTCAAGGAGGTCAGTGACGACACGGTCCTCCTTGACGCCGGCCCGGGCGTCGAGCTCCTCTTCGCCAAGAACGCGATCGGTGCCGTCCTCTCCGACGACGAGTACAACCGCATCGTGCACGGCATCGAGCACGACCTGAAGTCCGACGTCGTCCCGGACGACGCCTCCTCCCTCACCGAGACCGACGAGCCCGCCGCCGACGCTGCCGCCGCCTCCGACGACAAGTCCGTCGACCTCGGCAAGAAGGACGAGGCCGAGGAGACGTCCGACGACGCCGCGGCCGAGGCCAAGACGGACGCGGAGCCGAAGAAGTCCGACGGCGAGTCCGACGCGAAGTAGCCGTGTTCCGGGGCGCGCGGGCCATGCCTGCGCGCCCCGGAACATGCCGATCTCGCACGGGATCCCGATACCAGTCATGGCCGCTCGCCCGCTGACCTGGCGCGAGGCGGCCCGAGAGGGAGTACGAGAAGGTGGCAGCACCTAAGAAGGGCCGGAACGCGAGCGCCCAGAGCAAGCCAGGGCGCTCGCTGGCCCTCATCCTGATCGCCATCGTGGCGCTCACCGGGGGGATGTTCGCCTCAGGGCACACCACTCCGCGTCTCGGCATCGACCTGGCCGGCGGCACGAGCATCACGCTCACCGCGGTCCCGGAAAAGGGCCAGGAATCCGCGATCAACAAGACCAACATGAACACCGCGGTCGACATCATGAACCGCCGTGTCAATGGTCTTGGTGTCTCCGAGGCCGAGGTTCAGACCCAGGGCGACAAGAACATCATCGTCAATATCCCCAAGGGCACGAACTCCAGGGAGGCGCGGGACCAGGTCGGCACCACCGCCAAGCTCTACTTCCGGCCCGTCCTGCAGCGGGAGGCCGTCGCCGGCTCGGCGACGCCCACCCCGAGCGCGAGCCCCAGCGGGAGCGGCTCCCCGAGTGCCTCCAGCACCGGCAAGGCCGGCGCCGGGGACTCCGTGAGCTCCGGCTCCGCCAGCCCGTCGGCCACCGCCACCTCGCAGGGCCGTGCCGTCACCGACGCGCTGAAGGCCGACGCCACGCCGTCCACGAGCAGCAGCCCCAACGCGTCCGGCAGCCCTTCGCCGTCCGCGTCGAGCGGCTCCGACGCCGCGACCGACAAGCTGCAGAAGGAGTACGCCGCGCTCGACTGCGCCAACCCGAAGCAGCGGGCAGCCGCCGGCAAGGGAGCGAAGCCGGGCCAGTCCACCGTCGCCTGTGGCCAGGACGGCGAGGTGTGGAGCAAGTTCCTGCTGGGCCCGGTCGCCGTCGACGGCACCGAGATCAAGAAGGCCGCGGCGACCTTCAACACCCAGAGCGCCGCGGGCTGGCAGGTCGACATGACCTTCAACTCCAGCGGTTCCGACAAGTTCGGCGACATCACCGCCAAGCTGGCGCAGCAGACCAGCCCGCTGAACGAGTTCGCCATCGTTCTGGACGACAAGGTCGTCTCCCACCCGTACGTCCAGAGCGCCATCACGGGTGGTAACGCGCAGATCTCCGGCAGCTTCACCCAGGAAGAGGCCGAGAGCCTCGCCAACATGCTGTCGTACGGTGCCCTGCCGCTGACCTTCAAGGAGTCCAGCGTCACCACGGTGACCGCGGCCCTCGGTGGCGAGCAGCTGCAAGCCGGTCTGATCGCGGGCGCGATCGGTCTCGCCCTGGTCGTGCTCTACCTGCTGGTCTACTACCGCGGCCTGTCGTTCATCGCCATCCTCTCGTTGCTGGTCTCCGCGGCTCTCACCTACACGATCATGTCGCTGCTCGGCCCGACCATCGGCTTCGCGCTGAACCTGCCGGCCGTCTGCGGTGCCATCGTCGCGATCGGCATCACGGCGGACTCGTTCATCGTGTACTTCGAACGCGTCCGTGACGAGATCCGCGAGGGCCGCACGCTGCGCCCCGCCGTCGAGCGGGCCTGGCCGCGCGCCCGGCGCACCATCCTGGTCTCCGACTTCGTGTCGTTCCTCGCCGCCGCGGTGCTGTTCGTCGTCACCGTCGGCAAGGTCCAGGGCTTCGCGTTCACGCTCGGCTTGACCACCCTCCTCGACGTGGTCGTCGTGTTCCTGTTCACCAAGCCGCTGCTGACGCTCCTGGCGCGCAGGGAGTTCTTCGCGGGCGGCCACAAGTGGTCCGGCCTCGACCCGAAGCGACTGGGTGCCAAGCCTCCGCTGCGCCGCACCCGCCGTCCCGCCGGTCCTGCCGCCGGCCCTGTCGACCCGAAGGAGGCGTGAGATGTCGAAGCTCGGCAACCTCGGCGCCCGACTGCACCGTGGCGAGGTCGGCTATGACTTCGTCGGCAACCGCAAGATCTGGTACGGCATCTCGATCCTGATCACCATCACGGCCATCGTCGGCCTGGCGGTCCGCGGCCTCAACATGGGCATCGAGTTCGAGGGCGGAGCGGTCTTCACCACTCCGGAGAAGACGGCCGTCTCGGTGGCCCAGGCCGAGAAGTACGCGGAGGAGGCGTCCGGCCACGACGCCATCGTCCAGAAACTCGGTAACGGCAGCCTGCGCATCCAGGTCGCGGGCATCGACACCAACGAGGCCGACAAGGTCTCGACGCAGCTGGCCAAGGACATGGGCGTCAACGAGAACGACGTCACGGGTGAGCTGGTCGGCCCCAGCTGGGGTGAGCAGATCGCCGCCAAGGCCTGGCAGGGCCTCGGCATCTTCCTGGTACTCGTGGTGATCTATCTGGCGATCGCGTTCGAGTGGCGCATGGCGCTCGCCGCGTTCGTCGCACTGATCCACGACATCACCATCACGGTCGGTATCTACGCCCTCGTCGGCTTCGAGGTCACACCGGGCACCGTGATCGGTCTGTTGACGATCCTCGGTTACTCGCTCTACGACACGGTCGTCGTCTTCGACAGCCTCAAGGAGCAGACCAAGGACATCACCAAGCAGACCCGCTGGACTTACAGCGACGTCGCCAACCGCTCGATCAACAGCACCCTGGTCCGCTCCGTCAACACCACGGTGGTCGCGCTGCTGCCGGTGGCGGGCCTGCTGTTCATCGGTGGCGGCTTCCTCGGCGCCGGCATGCTCAACGACATCTCGCTGTCGCTGTTCGTCGGCCTCGCGGCCGGTGCGTACTCCTCGATCTTCATCGCCACGCCGCTCGTCGCCGACCTCAAGGAGCTCGAGCCGCGGATGAAGGCCCTGAAGAAGCGCGTGCTCGCCAAGCGGGCGCAGGCCGGAGCGCAGGGCGAGACCGCGGAGGCCGTGGCCGACGACGAGCAGTTCGACGACGAGCCGGAGGACGCCGCCCCCGCGGTCGTCGGACCCCGCAACCAGCCCGCGTCCCGCAACCGGGGCCGCGGCCGACCCTCGGGGAAGCGCCGATGACCGGCATCGAGGAGCTGCTGCTCAGCCGTATCCGTGACGTCGCGGACTACCCGGAGCCGGGCGTGATGTTCAAGGACATCACCCCGCTCCTGGCGGACCCGGCGGCGTTCACGGCGCTCACCGACGCGCTCGCCGAGATCGCCGCGAACACCGACGCCACGAAGATCGTCGGCCTCGAGGCCCGGGGCTTCATCCTCGGCGCCCCCGTCGCCGTCCGCGCGGGCATCGGCTTCATCCCGGTCCGCAAGGCGGGCAAGCTCCCCGGAGCGACGCTCAGCCAGGCGTACGACCTGGAGTACGGCTCCGCCGAGATCGAGGTGCACGCCGAGGACCTGAGCGCGGGCGACCGCGTCCTGGTGGTCGACGACGTGCTCGCCACCGGTGGCACGGTCGAAGCCTCACTCCAGCTCATCCGCCGTGCCGGAGCCGAGGTCGCCGGTGTCGCGATCCTCATGGAGCTCGGGTTCCTCGGTGGTCGGCAGCGGCTTGCGCCTGCTCTGTCAGGTGCGCCTTTGGAGACGTTGATCACCGTCTGAGGTCGGCGCCGGCAGGTGAAAAAGGGTGCTCCGGGTTTCCCGGAGCACCCTTTCTGCTGCCTTGTGTGCGAAATGTGCAGATGAAGTGACTTTGCCATGCATTAGACGGATTCCTCAGAAGTTGCTCAACTTCCTTGAGGCGAGCGGGGGGTGATGAGCAAGATCTATTACGACCAGCCCGTCGGCTCGACCAACCCACCTGTGGGTGCCGGCGGGAACCCGAAAACGGAGGAATCAAGTGTCAATCTCGCGCAAGATCGTCACGGGGGCCGTGACCCTTGTATCCGCGGCAGCGATCTCCGCCGCAGCGGCTCCCGCGAACGCGACGCAGGCGGACGCCTCGTCCGAGCGCGCTACGCGCTGTTCGAGCTCCTGGAAGAACGCGGGCGCCGTCCCCGGCCGCTGGAGCAAGGTCAAGAACTCCGACTGCAGCATCATCGGCCACGATGGTTTCAAGATCGGCTACCAGTGGGCCGTCGAGCGGGGTGGCAGCATCTGCGTCAAGGTGAAGGGCTTCAATGCTCAGCACAAGCTGAGGTGGTACGACGCCGGCTGCTCCAAGAAGGGCTCCGTCAAGGTGCCGTGGGGGAACGTCGCCGACATCAAGGAGATGAAGGTCAAGGGCACCGCCCTCTTCAAGTGGCGCTGACCGCTCCGCAGTTGTCCGCGAACACTGCACGGACCGGTCTGAGCTTCGACCGCCCCCGCAGTTGCGCGCCGACCGCGTAGAGTGACCGAGGCGGGCCCGGAGGAATCCGGCGCCCGCCTCGTGCGTTTCTCGGGTAGACGGCCCTCACATCGGGCTGAAGGCGATCCTGGGGCGCAGGATCGCTACCATGGGGTCTCCGGAGCCTGACCGGGGGACCCGGATCGCGCACGAGGAGCCCTCTTGCCAGACGAGGCCCAGCACCTGACCGCCGCCAAGCCCGAGTCCGCCTCGGCACCCGCGGCGAAGCCCGCGCCGAACGCGCCGCACGCGAAGAACGACACCCGCGGGCCGGTCGAGCATGCCCAGTCCGCGCCCGTCGACAAGTCGGCCGACCAGTCGCGACCCAAGCCCACCCCGCCCGAGCGCCCCGCACCGGCCGTCCGGCCGAACACCGGCCAGCCCGCCCGCTCCGGCTCCTCCAACCGCGTCCGCGCCCGCCTCGCCCGTCTCGGCGTCCAGCGCTCCAACCCGTACAACCCGGTCCTGGAGCCGTTGCTGCGGATAGTGCGCAGCAACGACCCGAAGATCGAGACGGCCACACTCCGCAAGATCGAGACCGCCTACCAGGTCGCCGAGCGCTGGCACCGCGGCCAGAAGCGCAAGAGCGGCGACCCGTACATCACGCACCCGCTCGCGGTCACCACCATCCTCGCCGAGCTGGGCATGGATCCGGCCACCCTGATGGCGGGCCTGCTGCACGACACCGTCGAGGACACCGAGTACGGCCTCGACCAGCTCCGCCGCGACTTCGGCGACTCGGTCGCCCTGCTCGTCGACGGCGTCACCAAGCTGGACAAGGTCAAGTTCGGCGAGGCCGCGCAGGCCGAGACCGTGCGCAAGATGGTCGTCGCCATGGCCAAGGACCCCCGCGTCCTGGTCATCAAGCTCGCCGACCGCCTGCACAACATGCGCACCATGCGCTACCTCAAGCGCGAGAAGCAGGAGAAGAAGGCGCGCGAGACCCTCGAGATCTACGCGCCCCTCGCCCACCGCCTCGGCATGAACACCATCAAATGGGAGCTGGAGGACCTCGCCTTCGCGATCCTCTACCCCAAGATGTACGACGAAATCGTACGGCTGGTGGCCGAGCGGGCACCGAAGCGTGACGAGTACCTGGCCATAGTGACCGACGAGGTCCAGCAGGACCTGCGGGCCGCCCGCATCAAGGCGACCGTCACCGGCCGCCCGAAGCACTACTACAGCGTCTACCAGAAGATGATCGTCCGCGGCCGTGACTTCGCGGAGATCTACGACCTGGTGGGCATTCGTGTACTTGTCGACACGGTCCGCGACTGTTACGCCGCCCTCGGCACCGTGCACGCGCGATGGAACCCGGTCCCGGGCCGGTTCAAGGACTACATCGCGATGCCCAAGTTCAACATGTACCAGTCGCTGCACACGACGGTCATCGGCCCGAACGGCAAGCCCGTCGAGCTGCAGATCCGCACCTTCGACATGCACCGCCGCGCCGAGTACGGCATCGCCGCGCACTGGAAGTACAAGCAGGAGGCCGTCGCCGGCGCCTCCAAGGTGCGCACCGACGTGCCCAAGGCCGGCAAGGGCAAGGACGACCACCTCAACGACATGGCGTGGCTGCGCCAGCTGCTGGACTGGCAGAAGGAGACCGAGGACCCGGGCGAGTTCCTGGAGTCCCTGCGCTTCGACCTGTCCCGCAACGAGGTCTTCGTCTTCACCCCCAAGGGCGATGTCATAGCGCTCCCGGCCGGCGCGACCCCGGTCGACTTCTCGTACGCCGTGCACACCGAGGTCGGCCACCGCACCATAGGGGCACGGGTCAACGGCCGCCTCGTACCGCTCGAATCCACCCTGGACAACGGCGACTTGGTAGAGGTCTTCACCTCCAAGGCGCCCGGTGCGGGCCCCTCCCGCGACTGGCTCGGCTTCGTGAAGTCGCCGCGCGCCCGCAACAAGATCCGCGCCTGGTTCTCCAAGGAACGCCGCGACGAGGCGATCGAGCAGGGCAAGGACGCCATCGTCCGGGCGATGCGCAAGCAGAACCTGCCGATCCAGCGCATCCTGACCGGCGACTCGCTGGTCACGCTCGCGCACGAGATGCGGTACGCAGACATCTCCGCGCTGTACGCGGCGATCGGCGAGGGGCATGTCTCCGCGCAGAACATCGTGCAGAAGCTCGTCCAGGCGCTCGGCGGCGAAGAAGCCGCCACGGAGGAGATCGACGAGTCGGTCCCGCCGACCCGCGGTCGCAGTCGCAAGCGCCGCTCCAGCGCCGACCCGGGCGTCGTGGTCAAGGGCGTCGACGACGTGTGGGTCAAGCTGGCCCGCTGTTGTACGCCCGTACCCGGCGACCCGATCATCGGCTTCGTCACACGCGGTAGTGGTGTATCGGTTCACCGCAGCGACTGTGTGAACGTGGAGTCACTGTCCCGCGAGCCCGAGCGCATCCTCGACGTCGAGTGGGCGCCCACGCAGTCCTCGGTCTTCCTGGTCGCCATCCAGGTCGAGGCCCTGGACCGCTCCCGCCTGCTCTCCGACGTCACCCGCGTGTTGTCGGACCAGCACGTCAACATCCTCTCCGCGGCCGTCCAGACCTCCCGCGACCGCGTCGCCACCTCCCGCTTCACCTTCGAGATGGGCGACCCCAAGCACCTCGGGCACGTCCTCAAGGCGGTCAGGGGCGTCGAGGGCGTGTACGACGTGTACCGCGTGACGTCGGCGCGCAGCCGGTCGTAGGACACGACGAGCTCGAACCACGAGCGGGTACGACGAGAAGGGCCCCGTACGCGATGTACGGGGCCCTTCTCGTCGTAAAGCTGCCGTCCCGGCCGTCAGCCGCCGAACTCCTGCAGGCCCTTCAGCGCCTGGTCCAGCAGCGCCTGGCGGCCCTCCAGTTCACGCTCGAGCTTGTCGGCCTTGGCGTTGTTGCCCTGGGCGCGCGACTGCTCGATCTGCCCCTTCAGCTTGTCCACGGCGGCCTGGAGCTGACCGGTCAGCCCCTCGGCACGCGCGCGTGCCTCCGGGTTGGTCCGGCGCCACTCGGCCTCCTCGGCCTCCTGGATGGCCCGCTCGACGGCGTGCATCCGGCCCTCGACCTTGGGGCGGGCGTCGCGCGGCACATGGCCGATGGCCTCCCAGCGCTCGTTGATCGAGCGGAAGGCGGCCCGCGTGCCCTTCAGGTCGCCGATCGGCAGGAGCTTCTCGGCCTCCTCGGCCAGCTCCTCCTTCAGCTTCAGGTTCTCCGCCTGCTCGGCGTCGCGCTCGGCGAAGACCGAGCTGCGGGCCGCGAAGAAGATGTCCTGGGCGCCGCGGAAGCGGTTCCACAGGTCGTCCTCGTGCTCGCGCTGGGCGCGGCCGGCGGCCTTCCACTCCGACATCAGCTCGCGGTAGCGCGCCGCCGTCGGACCCCAGTCGGTCGAAGCCGACAGCGACTCGGCCTCCGCGACCAGCCGCTCCTTGGTCTTGCGGGCCTCCTCGCGCTGCGCGTCCAGCTGCGCGAAGTGCGCCTTGCGGCGCTTGGAGAACGCCGACCGGGCGTGCGAGAAGCGGTGCCACAGCTCGTCGTCCGACTTGCGGTCCAGCCGCGGCAGCCCCTTCCAGGTGTCCACCAGGGCCCGCAGCCGCTCACCGGCAGCCCGCCACTGGTCGGACTGGGCCAGCTCCTCCGCCTCGGTGACCAGCGCTTCCTTGGCGTGCCGGGCCTCGTCGGACTGCTTCGCACGCTGCTGCTTGCGCTCCTCGCGGCGCTTGTCGACGGTCTCGACCAGCTTGTCCAGGCGGGTCCGCAGGGCGTCCAGGTCGCCGACCGCGTGGTGCGCGTCGACCTGCTCACGGATATGGTCGATCGCGGTCTGCGCGTCCTTCGCAGACAGGTCGGTGGTCTTCACTCGCTTCTCGAGGAGGCCGATCTCGACAACCAGGCCCTCGTACTTGCGCTCGAAGTAGGCCAGCGCCTCCTCAGGGGAGCCGGCCTGCCAGGATCCGACAACCTGCTCGCCGTCGGCCGTACGCACGTACACGGTCCCCGTCTCGTCGACGCGGCCCCACGGGTCGCTGCTCACAGCGCCTCCTCCACATGATGCCTGCGAGGGGCTTGTGTTCCCCCGGGCATCGTCCACAGTTTCGTCACGGCCAACATAGGCGACCGGCGGGTTGCCTGTCCGCATCCCGCGCGACCGAAATTACGCAGTTGGCGGTCAGGATTTGGTGACCGTCGCCTTGTTGATGACGACCGTCGCGACAGGCGCCCCGTCGCCCTGGCCGGTGCTCTCGCCGGCGTCGGCAATCTTCTTGAGTACCTTCATGCCGGATTCGGAAACGGTACCGAACGGTGTGTAGCTGGGCGGGAGCTGACTGTCCTGGTAGACGAGGAAGAACTGGCTGCCACCGGAGTTCTTCTGCCCGGTGTTCGCCATCGCGACGGTGCCCGCCGGGTAGATGTTGTTCTTGAGGCTTTTGTCCTTCAGGTTCTCGTCCGGGATCGTGTACCCGGGACCACCCGTGCCGGTACCCGTCGGGTCACCGCACTGCAGCACATAGATGTTGGCGGTGGTGAGCCGGTGGCACTTGGAGTGGTCGAAGAAGCCCTTGCCGGCGAGGAAGTCGAACGAGTTCACCGTGTGCGGCGCGGCCGACGCCTTGAGCGCGATGTCTATGTCACCGCACGTCGTGGCGAGCTTCATCGTGTACTTCGCCGACTTGTCGACGGTCAGCTCCGGCTCCTTCTTCCAGGTCGTCGTCTTGACCTTGCCCTCGGCGGGCTTCTCGCACGGGTCCTTGGCCTTCGCGGGCGCGCTCGGCGTGACCTCAGCGCCCGCGTTCTTGCTGTCGTCGCCCTTGAGGACCCCGGTCGTGTACAGCGCGAGGCTGCCGATGATGACCACGCCGAGCGCGGACGCGATCACGGAGTTGCGCACGCGTGCCTTGCGCCGGGCGGACGTGCGCCGCTGCTGCTGCCGCAAGAACTTCTCCCGGGCGAGCTGACGCCGCCGCTGTTCCTGGCTGACCACCGGGTTCTCTCCTCATGCGTCGTATGTGTCGACCGGTACGCGCGCGTCCCTTGAGCCGATCGCCCGCGTGTGCCCCGTACCGTATATGGGTTCGCTGAGGAATCGGCAGCGCCGGTAGGCTCTGACGACAGGCGGAGCCCGCCGACAAACCACCTGTGTCGACACAAACGTAAGGACGATCGTGCTCATTGCCGGGTTCCCCGCCGGGGCCTGGGGGACGAACTGTTATCTCGTCGCCCCCGCCGCCGGCGAGGAGTGCGTGATCATCGACCCGGGCCACGAGGCGGCCCCAGGAGTCGAGGAAGCACTGAAGAAGCATCGGCTCAAGCCCGTCGCCGTCGTCCTCACCCACGGCCACCTCGACCACGTGGCCTCGGTCGTCCCGGTGTGCGGTGCCCATGACGTACCGGCCTGGATCCACCCCGAGGACCGGTACATGATGAGCGACCCCGAGAAAGCGCTCGGCCGCTCCATCGGCATGCAGCTGATGGGCGAGCTGACCATCGGGGAGCCGGACGACGTCAAGGAGCTGACCGACGGCGCGAAGCTGGAGCTGGCCGGTCTGGAGCTGACCGTCGCGCACGCGCCGGGCCATACCAAGGGGTCGGTGACCTTCGGCCTGCCCGAGGCGGCGGACATCCCGCCGATCCTCTTCTCGGGCGACCTGCTGTTCGCCGGCTCCATCGGACGCACCGACCTGCCCGGCGGCGACATGGCCGAGATCCTCGACTCGCTGGCCCGCGTGTGCCTGCCGCTCGACGACTCGACCGTGGTGCTGTCCGGCCACGGCCCCCAGACGACCATCGGCCAAGAGCGCGCCACCAACCCCTACTTGCGGCAGGTGGCCGCCGGCCTGGGAGCGCAAGCCGACGCTCCCCGACGAGGAATGTGACGAGACTTCCGTGAGCACCTTCAAGGCCCCCAAGGGCACGTACGACCTGATCCCCCCGGACTCCGCCAAGTTCCTGGCGGTCCGTGAGGCGATCGCGGCTCCCCTGCGCAACTCCGGCTACGGCTACATCGAGACGCCCGGCTTCGAGAGCGTCGAACTGTTCGCGCGCGGTGTCGGCGAGTCCACCGACATCGTGACCAAGGAGATGTACGCCTTCGAGACTAAGGGCGGCGACAGGCTCGCCCTGCGCCCCGAGGGCACGGCCTCGGTCCTGCGCGCGGCCCTGGAGGCCAACCTGCACAAGGCGGGCAACCTCCCGGTCAAGCTCTGGTACTCCGGTTCGTACTACCGCTACGAGCGCCCCCAGAAGGGCCGCTACAGGCACTTCTCCCAGGTCGGCGCCGAGGCGATCGGCGCCGAGGACCCGGCGCTGGACGCCGAGTTGATCATCCTGGCCGACCAGGCCTACCGCTCGCTGGGCCTGAGCAACTTCCGGATCCTGCTCAACAGCCTGGGCGACAAGGAGTGCCGCCCGGTCTACCGAGCGGCGCTGCAGGACTTCCTGCGCGGACTGGACCTGGACGAGGACACCCTTCGCCGCGCGGAGATCAACCCGCTGCGCGTCCTCGACGACAAGCGCGAGTCGGTCCAGAAGCAGCTGGGCGACGCCCCGCTGCTGCGCGACTACCTCTGCGACGCCTGCAAGGCGTACCACGAGGAGGTCCGTGAGCTGATCACCGCGGCGGGCGTGGCCTTCGAGGACGACCCGAAGCTGGTGCGCGGCCTGGACTACTACACGCGTACGACCTTCGAGTTCGTCCACGACGGTCTGGGCTCCCAGTCCGCGGTGGGCGGCGGCGGCCGCTACGACGGCCTGTCCGAGATGATCGGCGGCCCCGCGCTGCCGTCCGTCGGCTGGGCCCTGGGCGTCGACCGCACGGTGCTCGCTCTGGAGGCGGAGGGAGTGGAACTCCAACTCCCCTCGTCCACCAGCGTGTTCGCGGTGCCGCTCGGCGAGGAGGCCCGCCGGGTGCTGTTCGCCAAGGTCACCGAGCTGCGCAAGGTCGGCATCGCGGCGGACTTCTCCTACGGCGCCAAGGGCCTCAAGGGCGCCATGAAGAACGCCAACCGCAGCGGCGCCCGCTACACGATCGTCGCCGGCGAACGCGACCTCGCCGAGGGCGTGGTCCAGCTCAAGGACATGGAGTCCGGCGAGCAGGCGGCCGTCGGCGTCAACGAGATCGTGGCCGAGCTGGAAGCCCGGCTGGGCTGATCACCGCTGAATTCCGGCTGGGGCGGGGACCGAGAGGTCCCCGCCCCAGCCGCTTTGCGGGTGTCCTGAACCGAGCGCCTTTACTCAGTCGCGCGTATTTCCTTATGCCCAGTGAACGGTGGCCACGCGTGCGTGTACGGCACAATGTGCCGTGTCCGGAGAAACTCCAAGTCTCAAGTGACGGAATCGGCGTGATGAGCAAGACGACAGTCCAAGACGTCTCCACCGAGCCCGAGCCGGAGCGTGCCGAGGCGGTGCCGAGATCGGCGGGCGGCAGTCGTGCGTTCGCCCTGATGCTGGTGATCACCGGCGCGGCCGGGCTGCTCGCCGCGTGGGTCATCACGATCGACAAGTTCAAGATCCTTGAGGCCAAGGTCGCGGGGGAGACCTTCACGCCCGGCTGCAGCCTCAACCCGATCGTGTCCTGCGGCAGCGTCATGGAGAGCAAGCAGGCGTCCGTCTTCGGGTTCCCCAACCCCATGCTCGGCCTCGTCTGCTACGGCATCGTCATCTGCGTCGGGATGAGCCTGCTCGCCCGCGCCCGCTTCCCGCGCTGGTACTGGCTGACCTTCAACTTCGGCACGCTGTTCGGCGTCGCCTTCTGCACCTGGCTGATGTTCCAGTCGCTCTACAGCATCAACGCGCTGTGCCTGTGGTGTTCGCTGGCCTGGGCCGCGACGCTCACCATGTTCTGGTACGTGACCTCCTTCAACGTCCGCAACGGCTTCCTGCCGGCCCCGCGCCCGCTCAAGAACTTCCTCGACGAGTTCACCTGGGTGCTTCCGGTGACGCACTGCGGCGTCATCCTCATGCTGATCTTCACCCGCTGGGGCAGCCAGCTCTGGGCCTGACCGCCCCGACGTCGATGTCAGTGCGGTGAACTAGGGTTTTGAGCGTGGAGCCCGACCTGTTCACCGCCGCCGCAGAAGAACGCCAGGAGAAGGACCCCGCCGGCAGTCCCCTGGCGGTGCGCATGCGCCCGCGCACCCTGGACGAAGTGGTGGGCCAGCAGCACCTGCTGAAGCCGGGTTCGCCCCTGCGCAGACTCGTCGGCGAATCCGGCGGCGGCCCCGCCGGGCCCTCCTCCGTGATCCTCTGGGGCCCGCCCGGCACCGGCAAGACCACCCTGGCCTACGTGGTCTCCAAGGCCACCAACAAGCGCTTCGTCGAGCTCTCCGCCATCACCGCCGGAGTGAAGGAGGTCCGCGCGGTCATCGACGGCGCCCGCCGCGCCACCGGCGGCTTCGGCAAGGAGACCGTGCTCTTCCTCGACGAGATCCACCGCTTCAGCAAGGCCCAGCAGGACTCCCTCCTCCCGGCCGTCGAGAACCGCTGGGTGACCCTGATCGCGGCGACCACCGAGAACCCGTACTTCTCGGTCATCTCCCCCCTGCTGTCCCGCTCCCTCCTCCTCACCCTCGAGCCCCTCACCGACGACGACGTCAGGGGCCTGCTGAGGCGGGCCCTGAGCGACGAGCGCGGCCTGAAGGACGCCGTCAGCCTCCCCGAGGACACCGAGGCCCACCTGCTGCGCATCGCCGGCGGTGACGCCCGCCGCGCCCTGACGGCCCTGGAGGCCGCGGCCGGGGCCGCCCTGGACCAGGGCGAGAGCGAGATCAGCCTCCAGAGGCTGGAGGAGACCGTCGACCGGGCGGCGGTGAAGTACGACCGCGACGGCGACCAGCACTACGACGTGGCCAGCGCCCTCATCAAGTCCATCCGCGGCTCCGACGTCGACGCCGCCCTGCACTACCTGGCCCGCATGATCGAGGCCGGCGAGGACCCCCGCTTCATCGCCCGCCGCCTGATGATCTCCGCCAGCGAGGACATCGGCCTCGCCGACCCGAACGCCCTGCCGATCGCGGTCGCCGCCGCCCAGGCCGTCGCCATGATCGGCTTCCCCGAGGCCGCCCTCACCCTCAGCCACGCCACCATCGCCCTCGCGCTGGCCCCCAAGTCCAACGCCGCGACCACCGCGATCGGCGCCGCCCTGGACGACGTACGCAAGGGACTGGCCGGCCCCGTCCCGCCCCACCTGCGCGACGGGCACTACAAGGGCGCCGCCAAGCTCGGGCATGCGCAGGGGTACGTGTATCCGCACGACCTGGCCGAGGGCATCGCCGAGCAGCAGTACGCGCCGGACGCCATCAAGGACCGCGAGTACTACGAGCCCACCCGGCACGGCGCCGAGGCGCGGTACGCGGACGCCGTGGAGTGGACCAGAAAACACCTCGGTCGCAAGCGGTCCTGAGCAGCCTGTAGACTCGCTCGAAGTGCTGCGTCCCGTGTCCGGCTCCGGTCGGCGCCTCAGGCGGGACAACCAGCCGGATCTTTTGATCCAGGAGCGTCGCGCACCGCCGTAGGTGTCGCGGGCAGCCCACCACCACCCGTAATTCCGGGACCGGTCGGTGGGCCGTTCGTGTGCTGCACGTATGTGCCCAGACCAGGGGAACGGCTGCCTGACAAGTCCCTCGCGGACATGTCGGGATTCCCCGGCTGCGGATTGCGACCTCCCGTAACCCTGAGGCAGCCGAATAGGAAAAGGAAAAGAAGTGGCGAACCAGTCCCGCCCCAAGGTCAAGAAGTCGCGTGCCCTCGGCATCGCGCTGACCCCGAAGGCCGTCAAGTACTTCGAGGCCCGTCCCTACCCGCCGGGTGAGCACGGCCGTGGCCGCAAGCAGAACTCGGACTACAAGGTCCGTCTGCTGGAGAAGCAGCGTCTGCGCGCGCAGTACGACGTGTCCGAGCGTCAGCTCGTCCGCGCCTACGAGCGTGCCTCCAAGGTTCAGGGCAAGACCGGTGAGGCCCTGATCATCGAGCTCGAGCGCCGTCTCGACGCCCTGGTCCTGCGTTCGGGCATCGCCCGCACCATCTACCAGGCCCGTCAGATGGTCGTTCACGGCCACATCGAGGTCAACGGCCAGAAGGTCGACAAGCCGTCCTTCCGCGTCAAGCCCGACGACGTCGTGATGGTCCGTGAGCGCAGCCGCGAGAAGACCCTCTTCTCCATCGCCCGTGAGGGCGGCTTCGCCCCCGAGGGTGAGACCCCGCGCTACCTCCAGGTGAACCTCAAGGCCCTGGCGTTCCGCCTGGACCGTGAGCCGAACCGCAAGGAGATCCCGGTGATCTGCGACGAGCAGCTCGTCGTCGAGTACTACGCCCGCTGATCCTTCGGCGGCCGTAGGACTTCTGCGCCTGAGCCCGCCGTCTCCCCGCTCTTTCGGGTGGGGAGACGGCGGGCTTTCGCATGCCGGTAATGCGGTACGGAACGCTGCGTCCGGCGCGATAGGCTCAGCTTCGGAACCAGGTTCAATACGAGGTTCAGAACCAGGTTCACTGACAGGTTCACACACTTCAGGGAGCGGGTGCACACAGTGTCCGGTGGAGAGGTTGCCGGGATCCTGGTGGCCGTCTTCTGGGCGATCCTGGTCTCCTTCCTCGCCGTCGCGCTGGCGAGGCTGGCCCAGACGCTCAAGGCGACCACCAAGCTCGTCGCGGACGTGACCGACCAGGCAGTCCCGCTCCTGGCAGACGCCTCCTCGGCGGTGCGCTCCGCGCAGACCCAGATCGACCGGGTCGACGCGATCGCCTCCGATGTCCAGGAGGTCACGTCGAACGCCTCCGCGCTGTCGACCACCGTCGCCTCCACCTTCGGCGGCCCCCTGGTCAAGGTCGCGGCCTTCGGCTACGGCGTGCGCCGCGCCCTCGGCGGCCGCAAGGACGACGCGCCCACGGCGCCCCGGCGTAGCGTGATCGTGGGCCGGACGGTCCCTGCCGCACGACGCAAGCGGAAGTAAGGACTGAGACCGAGCGATGTTCCGCCGTACGTTCTGGTTCACCACGGGTGTCGCCGCCGGTGTGTGGGCCACCACGAAGGTCAACCGCAAGCTCAAGCAGCTGACCCCGGAGAGCCTCGCCGCCACCGCGGCGAACAAGGCCCTGGAGACCGGTCAACGGCTGAAGGACCGCGCGGTGGGCTTCGCCCTCGACGTCCGCGACAACATGGCCCAGCGGGAGGCCGAGTTGGAGGACGCGCTCGGCATCCAGGAGAACCCAGAACTCCCCGCACCCGGGCGGCACGCCGCCATCGAGAACAACCGCAGCAACCCGAAGTACATCGAGAACACGACGTACTCGTACAACCGGAATGAGGACCACTGATGGAGTCGGCCGAGATTCGCCGCCGCTGGCTGAGCTTCTTCGAGGAGCGCGGGCACACCGTCGTCCCTTCGGCGTCGCTCATCGCGGACGACCCGACTCTGCTCCTCGTCCCGGCCGGCATGGTGCCCTTCAAGCCCTACTTCCTGGGTGAGGTCAAGCCGCCCTACGCCCGTGCCACGAGCGTCCAGAAGTGCGTCCGCACGCCGGACATCGAAGAGGTCGGCAAGACCACCCGGCACGGCACGTTCTTCCAGATGTGCGGCAACTTCTCCTTCGGCGACTACTTCAAGGAAGGCGCCATCAAGCTCGCCTGGGAGCTGCTCACCAGCCCCCAGGACAAGGGCGGTTACGGCCTCGACCCCGAGCGCCTGTGGATCACCGTCTACAAGGACGACGACGAGGCCGAGCGCATCTGGCACGAGGTCGTCGGCGTGCCGCAGGAGCGCATCCAGCGCCTCGGCATGAAGGACAACTACTGGTCCATGGGCGTCCCCGGCCCCTGCGGCCCCTGTTCCGAGATCAACTACGACCGCGGCCCCGAGTTCGGCGTCGAGGGCGGCCCCGCCGTCAACGACGAGCGGTACGTGGAGATCTGGAACCTCGTCTTCATGCAGTACGAGCGGGGCGCGGGCACCGGCAAGGACAACTTCGAGATCCTCGGCGAACTGCCCAGCAAGAACATCGACACGGGCCTCGGCCTCGAGCGCCTCGCCATGATTCTGCAGGGCGTGCAGAACATGTACGAGATCGACACCTCCATGGCCGTCATCAAAAAAGCCACCGAGCTGACCGGTGTCGCCTACGGCGACGCCCACGCCTCGGACGTCTCCCTGCGCGTGGTCACCGACCACATGCGTACGGCCACGATGCTCATCGGCGACGGCGTGACGCCGGGCAACGAGGGCCGCGGCTACGTGCTGCGCCGCATCATGCGCCGCGCCATCCGCAACATGCGTCTGCTCGGCGCCACCGGTCCGGTCGTCAAGGACCTCATCGACGTCGTCATCGGCATGATGGGCCAGCAGTACCCCGAGCTCGTCACCGACCGCGAGCGCATCGAGAAGGTCGCCCTCGCCGAGGAGAACGCCTTCCTCAAGACGCTGAAGGCCGGCACCAACATCCTCGACACGGCCGTCACCGACACCAAGGCCGCGGGCTCCACCGTCCTGGCCGGCGACAAGGCCTTCCTGCTCCACGACACCTGGGGCTTCCCGATCGACCTCACCCTGGAGATGGCCGCCGAACAGGGGCTCTCCGTGGACGAGGACAGCTTCCGCCGCCTGATGAAGGAGCAGCGGGAGCGCGCCAAGGCCGACGCCCAGGCGAAGAAGACCGGTCACGCGGGCGCCGGCGCCTACCGGGAGATCGCCGACAAGGTCGGTGAGACCGACTTCATCGGCTACAGCGACACCGAGGGCGAGTCCACCATCGTCGGCATCCTCGTCGACGGCGCCTCCTCCCCGGCCGCGACCGAGGGCGACGAGGTCGAGATCGTCCTCGACCGCACCCCGTTCTACGCCGAGGGCGGCGGCCAGATCGGCGACACCGGCCGCATCAAGGTCGACACCGGCGCCGTCATCGAGATCCGCGACTGCCAGAAGCCGGTCCCGGGCGTCTACGTCCACAAGGGGGTCGTCCAGGTCGGCGAGGTCACCGTCGGCGCCAAGGCGCATGCCTCGATCGACGCCCGCCGCCGCACGGCCATCGCCCGCGCCCACTCGGCCACCCACCTCACCCACCAGGCGCTGCGTGACGCCCTCGGCCCGACGGCCGCCCAGGCCGGTTCGGAGAACCAGCCCGGCCGTTTCCGCTTCGACTTCGGTTCGCCGTCCGCGGTTCCCACGGCCGTGATGACCGACGTCGAGCAGAAGATCAACGAGGTGCTCGCCCGTGACCTCGACGTCCAGGCCGAGGTCATGGGCATCGACGAGGCCAAGAAGCAGGGCGCCATCGCCGAGTTCGGCGAGAAGTACGGCGAGCGGGTCCGCGTGGTGACCATCGGCGACTTCTCCAAGGAGCTGTGCGGCGGTACGCACGTGCACAACACCTCCCAGCTGGGCCTGGTGAAGCTGCTCGGCGAGTCGTCGATCGGCTCCGGTGTGCGCCGTATCGAGGCCCTCGTCGGGGTCGACGCCTACAACTTCCTCGCCCGTGAGCACACGGTCGTCGCCCAGCTCCAGGAGCTGATCAAGGGCCGCCCGGAAGAGCTTCCGGAGAAGGTTTCCGCCATGCTCGGCAAGCTGAAGGACGCCGAGAAGGAGATCGAGAAGTTCCGCGCCGAGAAGGTCCTGCAGGCCGCCGCCGGACTCGCCGAGTCCGCCAAGGACGTGCACGGCATCGCGGTCGTCACGGGCCAGGTTCCGGACGGCACCACGGCCGACGACCTGCGCAAGCTGGTCCTCGACGTGCGCGGCCGTATCCAGGGCGGACGCGCCGCCGTGGTCGCCCTGTTCACGGTCAACAACGGCAAGCCCCTGACGGTCATCGCCACCAATGACGCCGCCCGCGAGCGCGGCCTCAAGGCCGGCGACCTGGTCCGTACGGCCGCCAAGACCCTCGGCGGCGGCGGTGGCGGCAAGCCGGACGTCGCCCAGGGCGGCGGTCAGAACCCGGCCGCCGTCGGCGAGGCCGTCGAGGCCGTCGAGCGCCTCGTGGCGGAAACGGCCAAGTGAGCACCGAGACGCAGGCGAGCGGCGACGACCCGGGCATGCGCCGCGGCCGTCGCCTCGCGATCGACGTCGGGGACGCCCGCATCGGGGTCGCCTCCTGCGACCCCGACGGGATCCTCGCCACCCCGGTGGAGACGGTCCCGGGCCGGGACATCCCGGCAGCGCACCGCCGGCTCAGGCAACTCGTCGAGGAGTACGAGCCGATCGAGGTCGTCGTCGGTCTCCCTCGCTCCCTCAAGGGGGGCGAGGGCCCGGCCGCGGTCAAGGTCAGGGGTTTCGCCCAGGAACTCGCGCGCATGATCGCGCCCGTACCGGTCAGGCTCGTGGATGAGCGGATGACGACCGTCACGGCCAGTCAGGGATTGCGCGCCTCGGGCGTGAAGTCGAAGAAGGGCCGGTCGGTGATCGACCAGGCAGCCGCTGTGATCATCTTGCAGCAGGCGCTCGAATCCGAACGGGTGTCAGGTAAAGCTCCGGGCGAGAGCGTCGAAGTGGTTATCTGATCGCGATACGGTAACGTTCCGCGCGATGTGCGGTGTTCGAACAGCTGACGCACAAAGAGAGGCGGGACGGGAGCCGGATCTACACCAGCCGCGTGACCGCCGCCTCGCGGCTCTAGGGGATCGATGACTGAGTATGGCCGGGGCCCAGGCTCCGAACCGTGGCATCCCGAGGACCCGTTGTTCGGGGACGGCGGATGGGAAGGGCAGCAGGCCCATGCGGGCCGGCAGGCTGCCTACGGCGGCCAGCCACAGCACTATCCGGAGCAGCCGCAGCAGCCGCAGCAGTACGGCGACTGGGGCGACGGCCAGCAGGCCGCATATGGTCAGGCGCAGCAGTACCAGCAGCAGGGTCAGCAGTACCCGGAGCAGGGCCAGCAGTACCCGCACCAATACGAACAGCAGCAGTACGCGGGCCAGGGGCAGCAGTCGTACGACAACCACGACTGGGGCACCGGTTCCCACACGCAAGGCCAGTACCCCGACCCGGCCGACCCTTACGGGCAGCAGGCCGCGGCGTACGGCGGTGAGCAGCACGACTACTACGGCACCCCCGACGCGTACCCGCCGCCGGTGCCGCCGGGCCGGCGGCAGGCCGAGCCGGAGCCGCCCCAGACCGACTGGGACCCCGGTCCCGACCAGGGCGAACACGCCTTCTTCGCCGGTGGCGGCGACGAGGACGAAGACGACTCCGACGACGAGTCGGGAGGCGGCCGTGGGCGCGGTGAGCGCCGGGGCCGGGGCGGAAAGCCCAAGAAACGCCGCAGCGGGATGGCCTGTCTGGTCGTCGTTCTGATCTTCGGCGGAGGCGTGGCCGGAGTCGGGTATTTCGGGTATCAATTCTATGAGGATCGTTTCGGCCCGGCGCCCGACTATGCGGGTGACGGCAACGGCGATCAGGTCACCGTTGTCATCCCCAAGGGGGCGGGCGGCTATGTCATCGGGCAGAAGCTGAAAGCGGCCGGGGTCATCCAAAGCGTCGACGCTTTCGTCTCCGCGCAGAGCTCGAACCCTGACGGCAAATCGATCCAGGACGGCGTCTACACGCTGGAGAAGCAGATGTCGGCCGCGAGTGCTGTCGAACTGATGCTCAGCCCGAAAAGCCGTGACAACCTGATCATTGCTGAGGGCTCACGGAACACGGCGGTTTATGCGCTGATCGACAAGCGCCTCGGGGTGGCGGACGGAACCACGGCGAGCGTTGCGAAGAAGAAGTACAGAGATCTCGGCCTTCCCGACTGGGCGCTGAACCATCCCGATTTGAAGGACCCGCTGGAAGGATTCCTTTACCCCTCCAGCTACGCGGCCAGCGAAGGGCAGAAGCCCGAGACCGTCCTCAAGGAAATGGTCGCCCGCGCCACGGAGAAATACGAAGAGCTGGGCTTGGAGAAGAAGGCCGAAGGTCTTGGCCTCGACGGACCGTGGCAGCTGCTCACCGTTGCGAGCTTGGCGCAAGCCGAAGGCACGAGCCACGACGACTTCCGCAAGATGGCCGAGGTCGTCTACAACCGCCTCAAGCCTGGGAACTCCGAGACTTACGGCTCCCTGGAGTTCGACTCCACGTACAACTACGTGAAGAACCAGAGCAAGATCGATCTGTCTATTGCCGAGCTGAGGCAGTACAACAACCCGTACAACACGTACTACGTCAAGGGGCTGCCGCCCGGTCCCATCGACAACCCCGGTGAAGAGGCGCTCAAGGGCGCATTGAATCCGACGAAGCAAGGCTGGTACTACTTCATCTCGCTGGACGGAAAGACCAGCAAGTTCACGAAGACGCTAGCGGAGCACGACAAGCTGGTCCAGCAGTTCAATGCGTCGAGGAACAAGGACTGACGGCACAGACTGAGCAGGGCCGGTGCGTCAGCCGCAGTGGGCGGCCACATCGATGGCGAGCGCTCGCACGACCATTCTCACGACCGCTGTCGGACAGCGAAATTTCCACAGGCTCAAGGACAGGTTCCATGACAGCACGGGCAACTGACGCCCGCCGGGCAGCCGTTCTCGGTTCGCCCATCGCCCACTCCCTCTCCCCGGTGCTGCACCGCGCCGCGTACGAGGAACTGAAGCTCACGGGCTGGACGTACGACCGCTTCGAGATCGACGAGGCGGCCCTGCCCGGGTTCCTCGCGGAACTCGGGCCGGAGTGGGCCGGGTTGTCGCTGACCATGCCGCTCAAGCGGGCCGTCCTTCCGCTGCTCGACGAGATCAGCGAGACGGCGGCCTCGGTCGAGGCGGTCAACACGGTGGTCTTCACCGAGGACGGCCGCCGCGTCGGCGACAACACCGACATCCCCGGGATGGTCGCCGCGCTGCGGGAGCGCGGCATCGAACAGGTCGAGTCGGCGGCGATCCTCGGCGCCGGCGCCACGGCGTCGTCCGCGCTGGCCGCGCTCGCGCGCATCTGCACTGGTGAGGTCGTGGCCTACGTCCGCAGCGAGGCACGCGCCGCCGAGATGCGGCAGTGGGGCGAGCGCCTCGACGTCGAGCTCCGTACGGCGGACTGGGCCGACGCGGACCGGGCGCTGCGCGCGCCGTTGGTGATCGCGACCACCCCGGCCGGTACGACCGACGCCCTCGCCTCCGCCGTACCGGAGCGCCCCGCCACCCTCTTCGACGTGCTCTACGACCCTTGGCCGACCGCTCTCGCGGCTCGCTGGTCGATGTACGGCGGTGCCGTCGTCAGCGGGCTCGACCTGCTGGTCCACCAGGCGGTGCTCCAGGTGGAGCAGATGACCGGCTGCGTTCCGGCCCCCCTGGAGGCCATGCGAAAAGCAGGGGAGCGCGCTCTCGCGGGCCGCTAGGATCCGCTGAGTTCCGAGCGGTACCGACTTCCTCGGCGCCCGCATGCCGCAACAGCGCCAGGGTGGCGGCACCGCGTGATGCCTTCCGGCGCCCGGCGCTGTCCGTCCCCCGTCCCGCTTGGTGGACCGGCGGCCGGGGAGCGGGCCCGGACGTGGGAGGATCGAAGGTGGCGGGCCAGGGCCGCGCACCTGGTCGCGCCGTCGACGTACGCGAGGACGCGCGTACGCAGGGCAGTACCAGGGCGCGAGGACTGAGGAGCAACGTTGAGCAGGTTGCGCTGGCTGACCGCGGGGGAGTCCCACGGTCCCGCACTCGTGGCGACGCTGGAGGGCCTTCCCGCCGGTGTGCCGATCACCACGGAGATGGTGGCCGACCACCTGGCCCGGCGCCGGCTCGGTTATGGACGCGGCGCGCGCATGAAGTTCGAGCGTGACGAGGTCACCTTCCTCGGCGGGGTCCGGCACGGCCTCACCCTCGGTTCCCCTGTCGCGATCATGGTGGGCAACACCGAGTGGCCGAAGTGGGAGCAGGTCATGGCGGCCGACCCGATCGACCCCGAGATTCTCGCGGGCCTGGCCCGCAACGCCCCGCTGACCCGCCCGCGCCCCGGCCACGCCGACCTCGCGGGCATGCAGAAGTACGGCTTCGAGGAGGCCCGGCCGATCCTGGAGCGCGCCTCCGCCCGTGAGACGGCGGCCCGCGTGGCGCTGGGCGCGGTGGCCCGGTCGTACATCAAGGAGACGGCCGGCATCGAGATCGTCAGCCATGTCGTGGAGCTGTGCTCGGTGAAGGCTCCGGCCGGGGTGTACCCGACGCCTGCCGACGTCGAGAAGCTGGACGCCGACCCGCTGCGCTGCCTGGACGCCGACACCTCGAAGGCGATGGTGGCCGAGGTCGACCAGGCCCACAAGGACGGCGACACCCTCGGTGGCGTGGTCGAGATCCTGGCGTACGGCGTCCCCGTCGGCCTGGGCTCGCACGTGCACTGGGACCGCAAGCTGGACGCCCGCCTCGCCGGGGCGCTCATGGGCATTCAGGCGATCAAGGGCGTCGAGCTCGGCGACGGCTTCGAGCTGGCGCGCGTCCCCGGTTCCAAGGCGCACGACGAGATCGTGAAGACGCCCGAGGGCATCCGCCGTGTCTCCGGCCGTTCCGGCGGTACCGAGGGCGGCCTCACCACCGGTGAGCTGCTGCGGGTCCGCGCCGCGATGAAGCCGATCGCGACCGTGCCGCGCGCCCTGCAGACGGTGGACGTCACCACCGGCGAGGCGGCGCAGGCGCACCACCAGCGCTCCGACGTGTCCGCGGTCCCGGCCGCCGGCATCGTCGCCGAGGCGATGGTCGCGCTGGTCCTCGCGGACGCGGTGGCGGAGAAGTTCGGCGGTGACTCGGTCGCCGAGACCCGCCGCAACGTGACCTCGTACCTCGACAACCTCGCCATCCGATGAGCGGGCCGCTGGTCGTCCTGGTCGGCCCGATGGGGGTGGGCAAGTCCACCGTCGGGCAGCTGCTGGCCGAGCGGCTGGGGGTGACCTACCGGGACACCGACGACGACATCGTGGCCGAGCAGGGCCGGACCATCGCCGAGATCTTCGTCGACGAGGGCGAGCCCGCCTTCCGTGCCCTCGAGAAGGCGGCCGTGCACCGGGCGCTGGCCGGGCACGACGGCGTTCTCGCTCTCGGCGGCGGTTCGATCCTGGACGCGGACACGCGCGCGTTGCTCGCGGACCAGCGGGTCGTGTACCTGTCGATGGACGTCGAGGAGGCGGTCAAGCGGACCGGGCTGAACGCGGCCCGCCCGCTCCTCGCGGTCAACCCGCGCAAGCAGTGGCGCGAGCTGATGGAGGCCCGTCGGCACCTGTACGAGGAGGTCGCCACGGCCGTCGTCGCGACCGATGGCCGTACGCCCGAAGAGGTCACCGAAATCGCCCTGGACGCACTGGAGTTGAAGGAAGCATGAGCGAGGCAGTCACCCGGATCCAGGTCGGCGGCACCGCGGGGACCGACCCCTACGAGGTCCTGGTGGGCCGTCAGCTCCTGGGCGAGCTGGGCGGGTTGATCGGCGGCAAGGCCCAACGGGTGGCCGTCGTCCACCCGGAGGCGCTGGCCGAGACCGGCGAGGCGCTGCGCGCCGACCTGGCCGGGCAGGGCTATGAGGCGGTCGCCATCCAGGTGCCGAACGCCGAGGAGGCCAAGACCGCCGAGGTCGCCGCCTACTGCTGGAAGGCGCTGGGCCAGTCCGGCTTCACCCGCTCCGACGTCATCGTCGGTGTCGGTGGCGGGGCGACCACCGACCTCGCCGGGTTCGTGGCCGCCACCTGGCTGCGCGGGGTGCGCTGGATCGCCGTACCGACCACCGTGCTCGCGATGGTGGACGCGGCCGTCGGCGGCAAGACCGGCATCAACACCGCCGAGGGCAAGAACCTCGTCGGCGCCTTCCACCCGCCGGCCGGAGTGCTGTGCGACCTGGCCGCGCTGGAGTCGCTGCCCGTCAACGACTACGTCTCCGGGCTCGCGGAGATCATCAAGGCCGGTTTCATCGCCGACCCGGTGATCCTGGAGCTGATCGAGGCCGACCCGCAGGCCGCGCGGACCCCGGCGGGCCCGCACACCGCCGAGCTGATCGAGCGCTCCATCCGGGTCAAGGCCGAGGTCGTCTCGTCGGACCTGAAGGAGTCGGGTCTCAGGGAGATCCTCAACTACGGCCACACGCTCGGCCACGCCATCGAGAAGAACGAGCGCTACAAGTGGCGGCACGGCGCCGCGGTCTCCGTCGGCATGCACTTCGCCGCCGAACTCGGCCGTCTCGCCGGGCGGTTGGACGACGCGACGGCCGACCGTCACCGCACGATCCTCGAATCGGTCGGTCTGCCGCTGCACTACCGCCACGACCAGTGGCCCAAGCTGCTGGAGACCATGAAGGTGGACAAGAAGTCCCGCGGCAATCTGCTGCGCTTCATCGTGCTGGACGGCCTGGCCAAGCCGACCGTCCTGGAGGGCCCCGACCCGGCCGTCCTGCTCGCGGCGTACGGCGAAGTCGGCCAGTAAGTCCCCGGAAGCGCGCTTGCGTCCGATTCGCCTGTGGCGATGGGCACTTCGGACCGCCCCCGGCCGTTCACCAAACGGCGGCCGGGGGCGGTACCGTTCGGTAGCGAGCGGGGTTCGTGTGCCCTGCTCGCAGCGCCAATGGCCATGGAAGACGAGACGGAGTGGCACCGGATGCAGCACGCAGTGGGTTCTCCGCTGCCGCCGCCCCACCAGTCGGGGCACGGCTGGTCGCCGGCCGCACAGCACGCGGGTCAGCACCACCCGGGTGCGCCCCAGGGACCCGCTCCGCATGCCCCGCACCAGGGGTCGGCTCCCGTTCCTCCGCCACCCCCTGCCCCGGGCTTCACGCCTCCGGGACCGGTCCCGCCCGCACCCCAGCAGACCCACGTCCAGCCGACGCCCGAAACCACGGGCCACGTACCGCTGCCGCCCGGCGGCCCCGTAGGCATGCCGAGCGCCCCGCCCGCCACGACGGCACCCGACCCGGCGGCCACGACCCTCGCGGTGCTGCTCATCGGTCCGGCCGGGGCCGGCAAGACGAGCGTCGCCAAGTACTGGGCGGACCACCGCCGGGTCCCCACCGCCCACATCAGCCTCGATGACGTCCGCGAATGGGTCCGCTCGGGCTTCGCCGACCCCCAGTCCGGGTGGAACGACAACTCCGAGGCCCAGTACCGCCTCGCCCGTCGCACCTGCGGCTTCGCCGCGCGCAACTTCCTGGCCAACGGCATCTCCTGCATCCTCGACGACGCGGTCTTCCCCGACCGCCCGGTGGTCGGCCTCGGCGGCTGGAAGCGTCATGTGGGCCCCGGCCTCCTCCCCGTCGTCCTGCTCCCGGGCCTGGAGATCGTCCTGGAGCGCAACGCCGAACGCTCGGGCAACCGCCGCCTCACCGACGAGGAGGTCGCCCGCATCCACGGCCGCATGGCGGGCTGGTACGGCTCGGGCCTCCCGATCATCGACAACTCCCAGCTGGACGTCCCACAGACGGCCCAGGTCCTGAACGACGTACTGGCCCGCTCCATCGCAAGCCCACCGAAGTGGTAGCCAACGGGAGCGGACGCCCTGAAGGGGGCACGGGGTCCCGCGAACTGGTAGCCGACGGAAGTGGACGCCCCTAAGGGGCGCGGGGAACTGCGCGACAAGCCCCCACGCACCCACACACGGCACACAACCTCAAGCCGCACCCCGTCCCCGAACGGCACCCCCACCAACCCCCACAATCCAGACACCGCCCACTCAGACGCCCCCAACCGGCGCCAACCGAGCGGAGCTCTTACGCTCGGGTCATGTCAGAGGTGTACGCCACCCGCCGATCCCGGCTGAGGGACCGCTGCCAAGCCAGCGGCAGCGCCACCGCGCTGATCTCCCGCCCCGCCAACGTCCGCTACCTCGCGGGCGCCGCCCCCCAGGGCTCCGTGCTGCTCCTCGGCAAGACCGAAGACCTGCTCGTGTGCGCCGAACCGCCCGACGACCGCCCCACCGAGGGCCGCCCCGACGAGGCGCTGCGGATCCACACCCTCCCCGGTGCCGGTGGCGACCCCGCCGTCGCCGCCGCCGACCTCGCGGCAGCGCAGGGCGGGGTCTCCCTCGCCGTGGAGGAACACCACCTGACCGTGGCCCGTCACAGGGCCATCCGCTCGGTCGTCCCGCGACTGCGCCTCGCCGACCTCGGCGGGGCCGTGGAGCAGCTGAGGGTGGTCAAGGACGAAGAGGAGATCTCCTGCCTCAGGATCGGCGCCGAGATCGCCGACCAGGCGCTCGGGGAGCTGCTAGAATCCATCCTTGTCGGCCGCACCGAACGCCACCTCGCCCTGGAACTCGAACGGCGCCTGGTCGATCACGGCGCCGACGGCCCGGCCTTCCGGACCTCGGTCGCCACCGGCCCGAACGCCGGCCGGCGCGCCCATCGGCCCACGGACCGACGCGTCGAGGAGGGCGACTTCCTCTCCGTCTGCCTGGGGGCCACGTACCGCGGCTACCGGTGCGAGATCGGCCGTACCTTCGTCATCGGTACGTCCCCCGCCGACTGGCAGATCGAGTTGTACGACCTCGTCTTCGCCGCCCAGCGCGCCGGACGGGAGTCGCTGGTACCCGGCGCCGCGTACCGCGATGTCGACCGCGCGGCACGCCAGGTACTGGACTCCGCGGGGTACGGGCAGGGCCTTCCGGCCCTGACGGGGCACGGCGTGGGACTCGAAATCGACGAGGACCCGCAGTTGGCTCCCGCGGCCATGGGTAAACTGGACGCTTGCGTGCCGGTCACCGTCGAACCGGGGGTCCACCTCCCGGGCCGGGGCGGCGTCCGGATCGATGACACGCTCGTCGTCCGCCCCGAGGCGGACGGCGGACCCGAGCTACTCACCATCACGACCAAGGAGCTGCTCGCCCTGTAGGCAGTGGCGTGCGCCGGGGTCGTCCACGTCAGTCCAGGAGATTCCGCAACCGTGGCTTCCACGAACGACCTCAAGAACGGCATGGTGCTCAAGCTCGAAGGCGGCCAGCTCTGGTCCGTCGTCGAGTTCCAGCACGTCAAGCCCGGCAAGGGCCCGGCCTTCGTGCGCACCAAGCTCAAGAACGTGCTCTCCGGGAAGGTCGTCGACAAGACCTTCAACGCCGGCGTGAAGGTCGAGACGGCCACCGTCGACAAGCGCGACATGCAGTTCTCCTACATGGACGGCGACTACTTCGTCTTCATGGACATGGAGACCTACGACCAGCTCATGGTCGACCGCAAGGCCGTCGGCGACGCCGCCAACTTCCTGATCGAGGGCTTCACCGCCACCGTCGCGCAGCACGAGGGCGAGGTGCTCTTCGTGGAGCTGCCGGCCGCCGTCGAGCTCGTCATCCAGGAGACCGAGCCTGGCGTCCAGGGCGACCGCTCCACCGGCGGCACCAAGCCCGCCATCCTGGAGACCGGCCACCAGATCCAGGTCCCGCTCTTCATCACCACCGGTGAGAAGATCAAGGTCGACACCCGCACGAGCGACTACCTCGGCCGGGTGAACAGCTAACCGTGGCTGCCCGCAACACGGCCCGCAAGCGCGCCTTCCAGATCCTCTTCGAGGCCGACCAGCGCGGGGCCGACGTCCTGACGGTCCTCGCGGACTGGATCCGGCTCTCCCGGGCCGACACCCGGCAGCCGCCGGTGAGCGAGTACACGATGCAGCTGGTCGAGGGCTATGCGCAGCACACCAAGCGCATCGACGAGCTGATCGCGCAGTACTCCGTCGGCTGGACGCTCGACCGCATGCCGGTCGTGGACCGCAACATCCTGCGCCTCGGCGCGTACGAGCTGGTCTGGGTCGACGAGACCCCGGACGCGGTCGTACTCGACGAGATGGTGCAGCTGGCGAAGGAGTTCTCCACGGACGAGTCGCCCTCGTTCGTCAACGGACTGCTCGGCCGGCTCAAGGACCTGAAGCCCTCACTGCGCCGGGACGAGGCGTAAGCAGGGAAAACGCCGGAGGGCCCGCAGCGGTGACGCTGCGGGCCCTCCGGCATTCCCGTACGACTACGTCCCACGAGGCCCTCAGAATGCCGCCGGGGGGGGGGGGGCCCCGGGGGTTGGGGCCCCCCCCCCCCCCCCGGGTGGGGGGAGGGGGGGGGCCCCGGGGGGGGGCGCGCAGCCCGCGGGGGGGGGGCCCCCGGGGCGGGGCGGCCGGCCCCCCC
>NZ_JBIWIY010000006.1:313801-416640 GCF_044764885.1 Streptomyces sp. NPDC093591 | reverse complement strand
CTCCAGCACGGCGGCCGCCCCGCCTTCGAGGTCCGCGCCGTCCTCGCCGCCACCCTCTCGCCCACCTGGGGCATCTACAGCGGCTACGAACTGTGCGAGAACACCCCGCTGCGCACCGGCAGCGAGGAATACCTCCACTCGGAGAAGTACCAGCTGCGCCCCCGCGACTGGGAGACAGCCGAACGCGAAGGCCGCACCATCACCCCCCTGATCACCCAGCTCAACGCCATCCGGCGGGCCAATCCGGCCCTGCGGCAGCTGCGCGACCTCCACTTCCACCACGCGGACCAGGAAGCGGTGATCGTGTACTCGAAGCGCAGCGGTTCGAACACGGTTCTGGTGGTCGCGAACCTCGATCCTCACCACACCCAGGAGGCCACGGTCTCGTTGGACATGCCGCAACTCGGCCTGGACTGGCACGAGTCGGTGCCGGTGCGCGACGAGCTCACCGGCGAGACCTATCACTGGGGCAGGGCGAACTACGTGCGTCTCGAACCGGGCACTCGTCCCGCGCACATCCTCACCGTCCTGCGACCGTCCACCCCGCAGATCGGAGGGTCACCCACAAAATGATCGTCAACGAGCCCGTTCAGGACACCTTCGAGGACACGCCTGCCAAGGATCGTGACCCGGATTGGTTCAAGCGCGCCGTCTTCTACGAGGTCCTGGTCCGCTCCTTCCAGGACTCCAACGGCGACGGCGTCGGCGACCTCAAAGGACTGACCGCAAAACTCGACTACCTGCAATGGCTCGGCGTCGACTGCCTGTGGCTGCCGCCCTTCTTCAAATCACCGCTCAGGGACGGCGGCTACGACGTCTCCGACTACACCTCCGTACTGCCCGAATTCGGTGACCTCGCCGATTTCGTGGACTTCGTGGACTCCGCCCACCAGCGGGGCATGCGGGTCATCATCGACTTCGTCATGAACCACACCAGCGACCAGCACCCGTGGTTCCAGGAATCGAGGAAGGACCCCGACGGGCCCTACGGCGACTACTACATGTGGGCCGACGACGACAAGCAGTACGCCGACGCCCGCATCATCTTCGTCGACACGGAGGCGTCCAACTGGACCTTCGACCCGGTCCGCAAGCAGTACTTCTTCCACCGCTTCTTCTCCCACCAGCCGGACCTGAACTACGAGAACCCGGCTGTGCAGGAGGAGATCCTCTCCGCGCTGAAGTTCTGGCTGGACCTGGGAATCGACGGATTCCGGCTCGACGCCGTGCCCTATCTGTACGCGGAGGAAGGCACGAACTGCGAGAACCTTCCCGCGACCCATGAGTTCCTCAGGCGGGTACGGAAGGAAATCGACGCCCACTACCCCGACACGGTGCTGCTGGCGGAAGCGAACCAGTGGCCCGAGGACGTCGTCGACTATTTCGGCGACTTCCAGAGCGGCGGCGACGAATGCCACATGGCCTTCCACTTCCCCGTCATGCCACGCATCTTCATGGCCGTACGGCGGGAATCCCGCTACCCGGTCTCGGAAATCCTCGCCAAGACCCCCGCCATCCCCTCCGGCTGCCAGTGGGGCATCTTCCTGCGCAACCACGACGAGCTGACCCTCGAAATGGTCACCGACGAAGAGCGCGACTACATGTACGCGGAGTACGCCAAGGACCCGCGGATGCGCGCCAACATCGGCATCCGGCGCAGGCTGGCCCCGCTGCTGGACAACGACCGCAACCAGATCGAGCTGTTCACCGCACTGCTGCTGTCGCTGCCCGGCTCGCCGATCCTGTACTACGGCGACGAGATCGGCATGGGCGACAACATCTGGCTCGGCGACCGCGACGCCGTCCGCACACCGATGCAGTGGACCCCGGACCGCAACGCGGGCTTCTCGTCGAGCGACCCGGGGCGGCTGTTCCTGCCCACGATCATGGACCCGGTCTACGGCTACCAGGTGACGAACGTCGAGGCCTCCATGGCCTCCCCGTCCTCGCTCCTGCACTGGACCCGCCGCATGATCGAGATCCGCAAGCAGAACACGGCCTTCGGACTCGGCTCCTACACCGAACTCCAGTCGTCGAATCCGGCCGTGATCGCCTTCCTGCGCGAATACGAGGACGACCTCGTCCTGTGCGTGAACAACTTCTCGCGGTTCGCCCAGCCGACGGAGCTGGATCTCCGGCGGTTCAACGGACGGCATCCGGTGGAGCTGTTCGGCGGGGTGCGATTCCCGGCCATCGGTGAACTGCCGTACTTGCTGACCCTCGGGGGCCACGGCTTCTACTGGTTCCGGCTCCGCAAGGACGCCGCCTGACAGCCCGGCGGGGCGGTTTCTCCCGCCCCGCCCGGGGCACGCATCAGTAACACCCCGACCGGCCCGGGGAAAGGACGTGACGCCATGTCGAAAGCCGTCACCCGCACCCTCACCACCCCTCCCAGCCTCCTCGCGTCGCTGGACCCGCTCCTGCGGGAGTGGCTGCCACGGCAGCGATGGTTCGCCGGCAAGGGGCGTCCGGTCACCGGGTTCTCGCTGGTGGCGGCCACCGAGCTGCTGCCGCCCGGCGGCAAGCTGGGCCTGTACCACCTGCTGGTGCGCGCCCATCAGCCGCTCGCGCCCCTGACGGGCGCCCCCGGGCAGCCCGCGGACTGCTACCAGCTCCTCATAGGAGACCGCGAGGCGTTGCCGCCGCGGCTCGCGCCCGCGCTGATCGGGCACGTGGCCGAGGGCCCGCTCGCCGGACGCACGGTGTACGACGCCCTGTACGACACCCGCCCCACCGAGCTGCTCCTGGAGGCGCTGCGCACCGGGGCCCGGATCGGTGCGCTGCGTTTCGAGCGGGACGACAGCCAGGAGATCCGCTCCGGCCTGGTACCGCGCCTGGTCACCTCCGAACAGTCCAACTCGTCGGTCGTCTACGGCGATACGTTCATCCTGAAGCTGTTGCGCCGCATCGTGCCCGGCGTCAATCCCGACCTGGAGCTGCCGCTGGCGCTGGCCCGCGAGAGCTGCGACCGGGTGCCCGCGCCCACGGCGTGGATCCGGGGGGAACTGTCCGGCGAGTCGTACGTCCTCGGGGTGCTCCAGCCCTTCGTGCAGGGCGCGGCGGACGGCTGGGAGCTGGCGCTGCGCGAGCTGGCCAAGGGTGAGGACTTCGCCGCCGCGGCGCGGGCGCTAGGGCGCGCCACGGCCGAGGTGCACATGGCGCTGGCCCGCACGCTGCCGACGGTGACCCTGGGGCACGCGCAGGTGCAGCAGCTGGTCGACGGCATGGTCGAGCGGCTGGACGAGGCCGCCCAGGCGGTGCCCGCGCTGCGGCCGTACGCGCCCGGTCTGCGTTCCGCCTTCGCGGCGCTGGCCGACCTGGCCGCCGAGGGGTGCACCTGGACCGCCCAGCGCATCCACGGCGACCTGCACCTCGGGCAGTGCCTGCGCTCGCCCGCGGGGCAGTGGTGGCTGATCGACTTCGAGGGCGAGCCGTCGAAGCCACTCGCCGAACGGCGAATGCCGCAGCCTCCGGTGCGGGACGTCGCGGGGATGCTGCGCTCCTTCGACTACGCCGCCCACTCGGCCGACCCTCCGGTACCGGGCTGGGCCGACGCCTGCCGGGCCGCGTTCTGCTCCGGGTACGCGCAGGCCGGCGGCGCCGATCCGCGCACCGATCCGGTGCTGCTGCGCGCGTACGAGACCGACAAGGCGATCTACGAGGTCGTCTACGAGGCCCGCCATCGCCCCGACTGGCTCCCCGTACCCCTGTCCGCGATACGCCGCCTCGCCGCGGACGCCGCGATCCCGTCCCCCGCCACGCCCCCATCCCCACCTTCGCCTAGGAGGCCCCGCCCGTGACCCCCCGCACCACTCCCTCCAGCGGTTCGGATCAGAAGAAGACGGCCGAGACGCCGGATGAGCAGACGAACGTCGCGAAGAAGGCGGCGACGAAGACGGCGAAGGCCGCCGAGAAGGCCGCGGAGGCCATGAAGAAGGGGACAGCGAAAAAGGCGACGGCGAAGGCCGGCGCGGCGAAGAAAACGGCTGCCGAGAAGACAGCTGCGAAGAAGACGGCTGCCAAGAAGACGGCCGCGAAGAAAGCCCCCGCGAAGAAGGCTCCGGCGAAGAAGGCCGCCGCCAAGGAAGCCGTGGCGAAGAAGGCCGTGGCCAAGAAGACGGCCGCGAAGACCACCACCGCGAAGAGCACGACGACGCCGAAGAGCACGGCCGCGTCGAAGAGCACGGCCCCGAAGAAGGCCGCCGCCAAGAAGATCCCCGCACAGAAGGCGACGGCGCCCAGGAAGATCCCCGCGCAGAAGGCCGCTCCCGTCGAGCCGTCGCCCCCTGTCGAGCCGTCCGCCCCGGTCGAGGTGGCCGTCTCCCCGGCCCTGGACGCCGTCGACCGCGACCGGCTCCTCACCGGCACCCACCACGACCCGCACTCCGTTCTCGGCGCGCATCCCGTGCCCGGCGGTGTCGCCTTCCGGGCCTTTCGGCCGTACGCCCTGTCGGTCACCGTCGTCGCGGGCAGCCTGCGGGCCGAACTGCACGACGACGCGGAGGGGTTCTTCTCGGGTCTGCTGCCGCTGCGGGAGGTGCCGGAGGACTACCGGCTCCTCGTGGAGTACGAGGGGGCGGTCCAGGAGACCGAGGACGCGTACCGTTTCCTGCCCGCCCTGGGCGAGCTCGACCTGCATCTGATCGGCGAGGGACGGCACGAGGAGCTGTGGCGGGCGCTCGGCGCCGAGCCGATGACGCACCAGGGCGTGACCGGCACCCGCTTCACGGTGTGGGCGCCGAACGCACGCGGTGTGTCCCTGGCCGGCACCTTCAACTTCTGGGACGGCACGGGGTATCCGATGCGCTCGCTCGGCGGCTCCGGCGTCTGGGAGCTGTTCGTGCCCGGCATCGGCGAGGGCGAGCTGTACAAGTACGAGATCACCCGGCCCGACGGGTCGAAGACACTGCGCGCCGACCCGCTGGCCCGCCGTACGCAGGCCCCGCCCGACACGTCGTCCATCGTGCACGCCTCGCAGCACGAGTGGGGTGACGCGGCGTGGCTGGCGCAGCGCGGGTCTGTGCCGACGCATGAGGCGCCGCTCTCGGTGTACGAGGTTCATCTGGCCTCCTGGCGCCCGGGTCTGACCTACCGTCAACTGGCCGAGCAGCTCCCGGCCTACGTCAAGGACCTGGGCTTCACCCACGTCGAGCTGATGCCGGTGGCCGAGCATCCCTTCGGCGGCTCGTGGGGCTACCAGGTCACCGGGTTCTACGCGCCCACGGCCCGCCTCGGCACGCCGGACGACTTCAAGTTCCTCGTCGACGCCCTGCACCAGGCCGGGATCGGCGTGCTGATGGACTGGGTGCCGGCGCACTTCCCGCGCGACGACTGGGCGCTGGCCGAGTTCGACGGCCGTCCGTTGTACGAGCACGAGGATCCGCTGCGGTCCGCGCACCCGGACTGGGGCACGCTGGAGTTCGACTTCGGCCGTCGCGAGGTGCGCAACTTCCTGGTCGCCAACGCCACGTACTGGTGCGAGGAGTTCCACATCGACGGGCTGCGGGTGGACGCCGTGGCCTCCATGCTCTACCTGGACTACTCGCGCGAGCCGGGCCAGTGGGTGCCGAACGAGCACGGGGGCCGGGAGAACCTGGACGCGGTGGCGTTCCTCCAGGAGATGAACGCGACCCTGTACCGGCGGGTGCCGGGGGTCGTGACGATCGCGGAGGAGTCCACGGCCTGGGACGGCGTGACGCGTCCGACGCACGTGTCCGGTCCCGGCGGTTTCGGGGGTCTGGGCTTCGGGCTGAAGTGGAACATGGGCTGGATGCACGACTCGCTGGAGTACATGGCCAAGGAGCCGGTGCACCGCAAGTACCACCACAACGAGATGACGTTCTCGATGGTGTACGCCTACAGCGAGAACTACGTCCTGCCCATCTCCCACGACGAGGTGGTCCACGGCAAGCGCTCCCTGGTGTCGAAGATGCCGGGCGACTGGTGGCAGCAGCGCGCGAACCACCGGGCGTACCTGGGCTTCATGTGGGCGCACCCCGGCAAGCAACTGCTCTTCATGGGTCAGGAGTTCGCACAGGGCGCCGAGTGGTCCGAGGCGCACGGCCCGGACTGGTGGCTGCTGGACCCGGCGTACGGGGCGGAGCCCGACCATCGCGGGGTGCGGGACCTGGTCCGCGACCTCAACACGGTCTACCGCCACACGCCGGCCCTCTGGCAGCGGGACACCGATCCGTCCGGCTTCCAGTGGGTGGTCGGCGACGCGGCCGACGACAACGTGTTCGCGTTCCTGCGCTACGACGCCGAGGGTGCTCCGCTGCTGGCGGTGTCGAACATGTCGCCGGTCGTCCGGCACGACTACCGTCTCGGGGTGCCGGACGACGTCCCGGCCTGGCACGAGTCGCTGAACACGGACGCGGCGAAGTACGGCGGCAGCGACGTCGTCAACCCCGACCCGATCAAGCCGGAGGCCCAGCCGTGGCACGGCCGTGCGGCGAGCATCCGGCTGACGCTGCCACCGTTGGCGACGGTGTGGCTGCGTCCCGCGTAGCTTTTCGCCCCCGCCAGGGGGCTCTGCCCCCTGGACACCCGCTCCTCAAACGCCGGAGGGGCTGAGATTTTCAGCCCGTCCGGCGTTTGAGGACGAGGCCCGAAGGGCCGACAGCGGGGTCCGGGGGCGGCAGCCCCCGGGGACGGGACGGGTAGGGGCGGCGGGGGCGAGACTCGTTCAGGTGGTGGTCAGTGCCTGCGGCAGCCGCCCCGTATGCAGCACCCCCAGCCGCTGCGTGGCCCGCGTCAGCGCCACGTACAGGTCGCTCGTGCCGTACAGCCCGGGCTCCACCACCAGCACGGAGTCGAACTCCAGCCCCTTCGCCTGGCGCGGATCGAGGAGTACGACCGCCTGCGTCAGGTCGGGCTCCGCACCCGCCGTCACCCCGTCCAGCCGCGCGGCCAGCGACCGGTGCAGATCGCGCGGCGCGATGACCGCCAACCGCCCGTCCGCCGGGGTCAGTTCCGCGACCGCCTTGGCCACCGCGCCGGGGAGGTCGTCGGTGGCGCGGATCCACGGCAGTACCCCCGTCGACCGCACCGAACTCGGCGGCTCGAACTCGGGGTTCTCGGCCCGGACCACCGCCGCGGCCAGCTCCATGATCTCGGCCGGCGTGCGGTAGTTGACGCCGAGGCGGGTGTGCTCCCAGCGGTCCTCGACGTACGGCTCCAGGATCCCCGCCCAGGAGCCGACACCGGCCGCCTCGGCCGTCTGGGCCGGGTCGCCGACCAGCGTCATCGAGCGGGTCGGGCTGCGCCGCATCAGCAGCCGCCACGCCATCGGCGACAGTTCCTGCGCCTCGTCCACGATGATGTGCCCGAAGGCCCAGGTGCGGTCGGCCGCCGCGCGCTCGGCGGCGCTGCGGTGGTCGTCCTCCTCCTGGCGTTCGGCGAAGCGCTCGGCGTCGATGATGTCGTGCGCGGAGAGGACCTCGCTGTCCTCGTCCTCCTTGTCCTCGAACTCGTAGGTCCGCGAGGCGTACGACACGTCCAGCACGCCCTGCGCGTACGCCACCTGCGTCTCGCGCTCGCGGTCCGCGCGGGCCCGCGCCAACCGGTCGTCCTCGCCGAGGAGTTCGGCCGCCTCGTCGAGGAGCGGGACGTCCGCCACCGTCCACGCCCGCGTCACGGGCCGGCGGATCGCGGCGACGTCCTCGTCGGGGAGGTAGCCCACGGGGTCGGCGAGGAAGTCCGCGACCAGACGCTGCGGGGTGAGCACCGGCCACAACTGGTCGACGGCCGCCCAGACCTCGGGGTTCTCGGCGAGCTCGTCGCGGATCTGGGTGATGTCGCTGGGGTCGAGGAGGCTGCTGCCGTCGTACGGGTCGGTGCCGACGCGCTCGGCGTACAGCTCGGTGAGCGTGTTGAGGATGTGGCCCTCGAAGTACTCACGGGCCACGTTGTGCTGGAGCCCCGCGGCCCGGGTGCGCTCACGGGCCACCTTGACCAGGTCGTCGTCGAGCATGAGGATCTCGCGTTCGTGCTCGATCGCGATCACCGGGTCCGGCAGCGACTGCCAGTCGCGTACGACCTCGGCGAGTACGTCCGCCATGTCGGCGCGGCCCTTCACCGCGGCCGCCTCACGGGTGTCGGCGGCGGTCGCCCGCACCCCCGGGAACAGCTCGCCCACCGTGGCCAGCAGGACGCCGGTCTCGCCGAGCGAGGGCAGGACCTCGCCGATGTAGCCGAGGAAGGCGGGGTTGGGGCCGACGATCAGAACGGCGCGTTTGGCGAGCAGTTCGCGGTGTTCGTAGAGGAGGTATGCGGCGCGGTGCAGGGCGACCGCCGTCTTGCCCGTGCCGGGGCCGCCCTCGACCACCAGCACCCCGCGGTGCGGTGCCCGGATGATCTCGTCCTGTTCGGCCTGGATGGTCTGCACGATGTCGTGCATGCGGCCGGTGCGCGCGGCGTCGAGGGCGGCCAGCAGCACGGCGTCGCCGGTCGGGTCCTCGTGGCCGGTCCGCTCCCGGTCCCCCAGGTCGAGGATCTCGTCGTGCAGGGCGGTGACCGTACGGCCGCTGGTGGTGATGTGCCGCCTGCGCCTGATGCCCATCGGGGTGTGGCCGGTGGCCAGGTAGAAGGGGCGGGCGACGTCGGCCCGCCAGTCGATCAGGATCGGCGTGCGCTCGGCGTCGTCGGTGCGCAGGCCGATGCGGCCGATGTGGTGGTGGACGCCCGAGGCGAGGTCGATCCGGCCGAAGCAGAGCGAGCCGTCCACCGCGTTCAGCGCGGCGAGCAGCCCCGAGCGCTCGGCGACGAGGATGTCCCGCTCCAGCCGGGCCTGCATGGGCGTGTCGCCCTGGGCGAGCGCGTCCCCGACGGAGGCCTCGGTGTCGCCGCGCAGCGCGTCCACGCGGACGTACAGGTCGTCGATGAATTCCTGCTCACGCCGCATTTCACCGTCTTGAAATTCGGTGTTTGACAATTCCGCTCCCGGCCGGATATACTGTGCTCACTGAACTTCTTTGCGACTCAATATTCCTGAAGTCGCGAACCATTGAATATACGCAAAGAAATCCCCCGAGCGCAATTGCGCTCGGGGGATTTCTTCGTTCCGGGCCGGCCCCCGACTGGGCTCAGAGGATGTCGGACAGCTCCTCCAGCAGCCGCCGCTTGGGCCGCGCGCCCACCATCGACCTCACGGGCTCACCGTCCCGGAACACCATCAGCGTCGGCGTCGACAGCACGCCGTACGCGATCGTGGTGTTCGGATTGCGGTCCACGTCCAGCTGGACGATCCGCAGCCGGTCGCCCGTCTCGCCGGCGATGGCGCTCAGGACCGGCGCGAGCTGGCGGCACGGGCCGCACCACTCGGCCGTGAACTGCACCAGCACCGGCAGTTCGGAGCCGATCACCTCCGCTTCGAAGTCCGCGTCCGTCACCTCTGCCACGCCCGCCGCCTTGATCACAGCTCCTGCCCTCCCAGTTCGCACAACGGTGGTTCCCCCTCGGCGAGCGCGAGCCGCAGCCCGATCTTGGCGCGCACGGTCTGCAACTCCCCGATCAGTGCGTCGAGTTCGTCCAGCTTGCGCCGGTAGACCGCGAGCGAGGCGGGGCACGTGTCGCCTTCCGGGTGCCCGGCGCGCAGGCACTCCACGAACGGCCGCGTCTCCTCCAGGTCGAACCCGAAGTCCTGCAGCGTCCGGATCTGCCGGAGCAGCTTCAGGTCGCTCTCGTCGTAGGTCCGGTAGCCGTTGCCGCTGCGCCGCGCGGGCAACAGCCCTCGCGACTCGTAGTAGCGCAACGTGCGCGTCGTGGTCCCGGCCCGTGCGGCCAGCTCGCCGATTCGCATGCGTACGAACGTAATCCTTGACGCCGACGTCAGGGCAACCGCGGCAGGAGCGGCTTTCCGCGCACCGGCGAGGACAGCACGATCGACGTCGTCGTACGGCCCAGCGCCGAGGTCTGTTCGAGGACCTCCTCCAGGTGGACGGTGTCCTCGACGGCGACCTTGAGGATCCAGCAGTCCTCGCCGATGACGTGGTGGACCTCGATGATCTCTGGGCGGTCGAGCAGTTCCAGGGTGCGGGGGTGTTTGAGGGTGTAGCCGCCGTGCGGGTTGACGCGGATGAAGGCCTGGATGCCGTAGCCGAGCCGGGCGGGGGCGATCTGGGCGCCGTACCCGGTGATCGCGCCCGCCGCCTCCAGCCGCCGTACGCGCTCGGTGACGGCTGCCGGGCTGAGCCGTACGCGGCGGCCCAGCTCGCTCAGTTTGATCCGGCCGTCGGTCTGGAGCAGTTCGAGGATCTGCCGGTCCAGGGCGTCGAAGGCCACCGGTGTTTCGCCGGCGGCTGGGCGCAGATGCCGTGTTTCTTTCGGCGCGGCGGCCTGATCTCCCATGTCTTCCCCTTCAGGACGCGGTGCGGGGCCAGGAGAATTATGGTCATGCGAAAGGCACGAGAGGTACTGGTCATCGGCGGCAACCGCTATTTCGGCAAGCGGCTGATCGCGCGACTGCTGGCGGCCGGGGACCGGGTGACGGTTCTCAATCGCGGATCGTCGGCGCCACCGGAGGGCGTCGTCCATCTGGTCGCCGACCGGAATGACGAGAAGTCCCTGACGGCGGCGCTGGGTTCACGGACGTTCGACGCCGTGGTCGACCAGGTCTGCTACACGCCGCGCCAGGCGGAGATCGCCCGCCGGGTCCTCGCCGGCCGCACCCGTCGTTACGTGCTGACGTCGACGGTGGAGGTGTACGAGTACGAGGACTCGATCGCCCCCGTGCGCGAGACGGACGTGGATCCGCTGGGCGTGAACGTCGACCTCGAACTGCCGTGGGACGACCCGGAGTTCCTCGACAGCCACTACGGCGAGGGCAAGCGGCAGGCGGAGGCCGTCTTCGCCGCCGGCCCGGACCTGCCGTACGCGGCGGTGCGGGTCGCCCATGTGCTCGGCGGGGACGACGACTTCACGGGTCGTATGACGTACTACGCGGACCGTATCCGTACCGGCGCGCCGATCGCCGTGCCGGTGGTGAACCAGCCGGCGACGTACATCCATGTCGAGGAGATCGCCGACTTCCTGTTCTGGGCGGTGGGCCAGGACTTCACGGGGCCGGTCAACGCCGCCTCGCACGGCCTGCTGACCACCGGTGACCTGTGCGACGCGATCGCCGCGCACCTCCCGGACGGCACGGCCGTCTTCCGGCACGTCGAGGTCGGCGAGGTCTCCCCGCTCTCCTTCACCCGCGCCTACGGCATGGACAACTCCCGTGCCACCCGCCTGGGTTTCCGCTTCACGCCGGCCCGGCAGTGGCTCCCGAAGGCCGTCACCGAGACCCTCGGAAGGGCCGACTGACGTACGGGACCGCACGGTTGACACTCGCCGCGCGGCGCGCCGAGCGCCCGCCGGTGAGGAGCATGGCCCCGGGACCAGGGACGCAAGCTTCCGGTCATGCCGTCAGGCGCACGGCGGTTGCCGTGCGCCTGAGGCGGGGTCGGGGTGGACGGACGCGGACCGGGCGGCTGGGAGACGGGGGAGCATCCCAGCCGCCCGGAGTGTGATGCCGGACGCCCGGCCCCGGTTCAGGAGGGGCCGGACGTCCGGAGTGAAGAGGGCGGAAGGTCCCGGAGGGGGCGCCGGGGCGGTGGGCCCCGAGTTCTCCGCGGGCCGCCCGGCGCCTACGCCTTGGCGAGTTCCTTCTCGTCGCCCCGTTCCGACGGCTCGGCAGCCGGGGCGCCGTGGCCGTCGTCCTGGAGGGTCGCCTCGTCGAACGGGAGCCGGCCGGCGAGCACCTGGTCGACACGCCCGCGGTCGATCTCCTTGGTCCAGGTGCCGATCAGGACGGTGGCGACGGCGTTGCCCGCGAAGTTCGTCAGGGCGCGGGCCTCGCTCATGAAGCGGTCGATGCCGACGATGAGGCCGATGCCGTCCACCAGAGCCGGCTTGTGCGACTGCAGACCACCGGCCAGCGTGGCCAGACCCGCACCGGTGACACCGGCGGCGCCCTTGGAGGCGACCAGCAGGAAGAGCAGCAGCGGGATCTGCTCGCCGACGGACATCGGCGTACCCATGGCGTCGGCGATGAACAGGGACGCCATGGTCATGTAGATCATGGTGCCGTCGAGGTTGAAGGAGTAGCCGGTCGGGACGGTGATGCCGACCACCGGCTTGCTGACCCCCAGGTGCTCCATCTTCGCGATGAGCCGCGGCAGCGCGGACTCGGAGGAGGAGGTGGACAGGATCAGCAGGAACTCACGGCCCAGGTACTTGAAGAGCGTGAAGATGTTGAGGCCGGCGACGACGCGCAGCAGGGCGCCGAGCACGAGGAAGACGAAGAGGAAGCAGGTGACGTAGAAGCCGACCATCAGGATGGCGAGCTGCTTGAGCGCGTCCAGGCCGGCGGACCCGGTGACGGCGGCGATGGCACCGAACGCACCGATCGGGGCGGCCCACATCACCATGGCGAGGATGCGGAAGACGAGCCGCTGGATGTGCTGCACACCGCGCAGGATCGGCTCCCCGGCCGAGCCCATGGCCTGCAGCGCGAAACCGGCGAGCAGCGCGATGAGCAGGGTCTGCAGGACCGATTCCGAGGTGAAGGCGGAGACCATCGTGGTCGGGATGAGGCCGAGCAGGAACTCGGTCGTGCTCTTGGCCTCCGAGTCGACCTGCTCGTGACCGGCGTCCTTGATGGCGTCGGTGATGTGCAGGCCCGTGCCCGGCTCCAGGAGGTTGCCGACGAGGAGCCCGATACCGAGGGCGACCAGCGACATCACGAGGAAGTAGCCCAGCGCGATACCGCCGACGGCGCCGACCTTGGCGGCCTTGCGTACCGAGCCGATGCCCAGAACGATCGTGCAGAAGATGATCGGCGAGATCATCATCTTGATCAGGTTCACGAAGCCCGTTCCGATGGGCTTCAGCTCGACCGCGAAGTCGGGCGCGACCAGGCCCACGGTGATACCGAGGGCCACCGCGATGATCACCGCGATGTAGAGGTAGTGCGTGCGGTCCCGCTTGGCGGCGGGTGCGGCAGGTGCCGTATCGGGGGATTTGGCGGCGGCCACGGCTGCCCTCCTTGACGTCTTCGTCGGTATCACCGGCGTGCGGCTCACGTCCGGGGTGGGGGTTCGCTGACGGGGAAGCGCGCCCCGGGGAGCGGGGGTCGTACTCCAGCGATGCGGTGACTATCCCTTGCCGTGTGAGGGCGGTCACCCTTCCGTTCATTGAGTTCACCGCGCATGCCCACGCGCCGCCGCATCGCCTCGGCGGCACCGGCCGAGCCCTGCTGGAGTGATCTGGGTCACGTCCTGTCACAGCGACCGAGGCCCCGGTGTCTTGAGGTCGAACCCCCTGGAGCCGGAGGAGGCACCGTGACCGAGAACAGCAACGGCATCAGCAACGTCATCGTGATCGGCGGCGGATACGCGGGCGTCATGGCGGCCAATCGCCTGACCCTGCGCGACGACGTGACCGTGACCCTGGTCAACCCGCGCTCGACCTTCGTCCACCGGGTCCGCCTGCACCAGCTGGTGGGCGGGTCCGACGACGCGGTCGTCGACTACCGGGAGGTCCTGGCCGAGGACGTCCGGCTGGTCGTGGACAGCGTGACGCGGATCGACGCGGCCGAGCGCAGCGTGACGCTGGCGACCGGCGGCACGGTCGGCTACGACTACCTGGTCTACGCGGTGGGCAGCGGCAGCGCCGACCCGGGCGTGCCCGGAGCGGCCGAGTTCGCCTACCCGATCGCCGGCCTGGAGGAGGCGCAGCGGCTGCGGCCGGTTCTCGACGCCGCGTCCGCGAAGGCGCCGGTGACGGTCGTCGGCGCCGGTCCGACCGGTATCGAGACCGCCGCCGAGCTGGCGGAGGCCGGCCGCAGGGTGACCCTGGTCTGCGGTGGGGTGCTCGGCCCGTATCTGCATCCGCGGGGGCGGCGCTCGGTCGCCAGGCGGATGGCCGCCCTCGGGGTGACCGTGCTGGAGGGCCCCGACACAAAGGTGACGGCCGTGACCCGGGACTCCGTACGGCTCGGCGACGGCCGTACGGTGCCGAGCGAGGTGACCATCTGGACCGCCGGCTTCGGCGTGCCGGACCTGGCCGCGCGCAGCGGGCTGAGCACCGACGCCCTGGGCCGACTGCTCACCGACGAGACGCTGACCAGCGTGGACGATCCGCACATCGTCGCGGCCGGCGACTCGGCGGCCCCGTCGGGTCTGCCGTTGCGGATGAGCTGCCAGGCCGCGATACCGCTGGGCGCGCGGGCCGCCGACACGCTGCTCAGCCGGCTCGCGGGTGAGCAGCCCTCGCCCCTCAGCCAGTTCTTCGCCGGGCAGTGCATCAGCCTGGGCCGCGGCGCCGGCATCTTCCAGTTCGCCCACCGGAACGACGTGGCGCTGTGGTTCCACATCGACGGCCGGCCCGCCGCGAGGCTCAAGGAGTTCGTCTGCAAGGCCATCGTCAAGCATCTGTCCGACGAGTCGCGCAAGCCCGGCTCGTTCCGCCTGCACCGCGTCTCGGGGAGCGTCAGGCGTCAGGAGCTGCTGCGGGCCGGGCACGACGGGACCCGGGCCACGGAGGCGGACGGGACTCCGGCCACCGTCGAACGCGTGGCCTAGCCCGCGCACGAACAGGGGAGAGACCTGGGCATGAGTGATCACGCCACCGATCCGGATCCGGCGACCGAGGCCTTCGTCGCCCACCGCAACCTGCTCTTCACCGTCGCCTACGAGATGCTCGGCTCGGCCGCCGACGCCGAGGACGTCCTGCAGGAGACCTGGCTGCGGTGGGTGGAGGTCGACCTGGGGCAGGTGCGCGACCAGCGCGCCTACCTGGTCCGGATCACGACCCGCCAGTCGCTCAACCGGCTGCGCACGATGTCGCGCCGCAAGGAGGCGTACGTCGGCCCCTGGCTGCCCGAGCCGCTGCTCACCGCTCCGGACGTGGCCCAGGACGTCGAGCTCGCCGAGAGCGTGTCGATGGCGCTGATGCTCGTCCTGGAGACGCTCTCCCCCACGGAGCGCGCCGTCTTCGTGCTGCGCGAGGTCTTCGACGTCGACTACGACGAGATCGCGGCCGCCGTCGACAAGACCCCCGCGGCCGTCCGCCAGATCGCGCACCGCGCCCGCCGGCACGTCGACGCCCGCCGCCCCCGCGCGGCGGTCTCCGCGAGCGCGACCAGGGCGGCCCTGGAGTCGTTCCAGCGCGCGCTCGCCACCGGCGACCTGCAGGGCTTCCTCGACGTGCTCGCCCCCGACGTGGTCCTGGTCAGCGACGGCGGCGGCGTCAAGCAGGCCGCACCGCGCCCGGTGGTCGGCGCCGACAAGGTGGCCCGCTTCATCGTCGGCGGCACGGGCAAGCTCGACGCCACGCTCACCACCGGCCTCACCGTGGTCAACGGCAGCCCGGCACTCGTCCTGCGCCTGGACGGCGAGATCGACGGCGTCATGGCGATCCGCATGGAGGACGCCCGCATCACCGGCCTCTACTACGTCCGCAACCCTGAGAAACTGACCCGCGTCGAGTCGGAGACCCCGCTCACCCTGCGATGACGACGCATACGGCGAGCATCACCTGGCGCTGAACACGGCGAGCCACCGGATCGCACGGCCCGGCGAACACCGCCTTTCACCGGGCGGTGCTCGCCCCTCATCCACAGGGAAAAACAGTCGTCCACAGGGGGCAGCAACCAAAATCGGCCATGGGGCAGACTGACGGCATGCGCATCTCCGTCCCGCGGCCCCGCAGCCTGGCCGGCCAGCTCTTCGCGATGCAGGCCGTGCTGATCGCGGTGCTCGTCGCCGGGTACGCGGTGTTCACCTACGTCAGCGACCGCGGCCAGGCCGAGGACGCGGCGCGCCGCCAGGCGATGGCGGTGGCCCAGTCGATCGCCGACGCCCCGTCCGTACGCGAGGCGATCCGCACCCCCGACCCGACGGCCGAACTCCAGCCCTACGCGGTGCGCGTCCAGCAACACACCGGCGTCGACTTCGTCACGATCATGAACCCCCAGGGCATCCGCTGGACGCACCCCGACGAGAAGCAGATCGGCCAGCACTTCCGCGGCCACACTGAGCGCGCCCTGCGAGGCGAACCCTTCACCGAGACGTACACCGGCACGCTGGGCCCGTCCGTCCGCGCGGTCGTGCCGATCTACGACGGTGGTACGGCCCCGAAGGACATCGTCGGGCTGGTCAGCGCGGGCATCAGGGTCGAGGAGATAAGCAAGCGGGTGCAGGAGCAGCTGACGGCCCTGCTGGGTGTGGCGGCGGGCGCGCTCGCGCTGGGCGCGATCGGCACGTACGTCGTCAACGCCCGCCTGCGCCGCCACACCCACGGCATGAACGCGGCCGAGCTGAGCCGGATGCACGACTACCACCAGGCCGCGCTGCACGCGGTGCGCGAGGGGCTGCTGATGCTGGACGGGCAGTACCGGGTGGCGCTGATCAACGACGGCGGGCGGGAACTGCTCGGGGTGGGCGGCGATGTGGTGGGGCAGTCGGTCGCGGACCTCGGCCTGCCCGCACCGCTGACCGGGGCCCTGCTGGCGTCCGAGCCCAGGGTCGACGAGGTGCATCTGACGGCGCAGCGCGTCCTGGTGGTGAACACCTCCCCCGTGTCGGGCGGCGAGCGCCGCGGAACGGTCGTGACACTGCGGGACGTGACCGAACTCCAGTCCCTGATGGGCGAGTTGGACTCCGAGCGAGGCTTCACCCAGGCGCTGCGGTCCCAGGCGCACGAGGCGGCGAACCGCCTCCACACGGTCGTCTCACTGATCGAACTCGGACGCGCCGAGGAGGCGGTGGAGTTCGCGACCGCCGAGCTGGAGCTGGCACAGGCACTGACGGACCAGGTGGTCGCGGCGGTCAGCGAGCCGGTGCTGGCGGCACTGCTGCTGGGGAAGACGGCGCAGGCCAACGAACGGGGCGTCGAGCTCGTCGTATCCGAGGACAGCCGACTGGACGACGGCCTGCTGCCGCCCTCGCTGCCGGCCCGGGACCTGGTGACGATCCTCGGCAATCTGATCGACAACGCGGTGGACGCCGCACAGGGGAGCGTGCGGGGCCAGGTGACGGTGACGGCGTACACGGAGGGTGCGGAGCTGGTGCTGCGGGTGTCGGACACGGGCGCCGGGGTGGACCCCGCGCACGCGGAGGCGGTGTTCGAGCGCGGCTTCTCGACCAAGCCGGCGGGGCCGGGCGGGCGGGGACTGGGACTGGCGCTGGTCCGGCAGGCGGCGCATCGGCACGGCGGGACGCTGGCGGTGGCGGAGGCTGCCGGGGGCGGGGCGGAGTTCGAGGTGCGGTTGCCGTTGGGGGAGGCCGTGAGGCGCGAGCCCGGTACCGGAGTCACGCCGGGTGCCGCACCGACGCCGGGCGGCGGGCCCGCGCGGCAGGCCGACCCGGTGCGGGGCTCCGAGGGCGCGGTGGTTTCGAGAGGTGACGTATGACGGCGGCGGCCGAGCAGGCGATTCGCGTCCTGGTCGTGGAGGACGATCCCGTCGCGGCGGACGCGCACGTGATGTACGTCGGCCGAGTGCCGGGGTTCGTCGCGGTCGGCAAGGCGCACACGGGCGCGGAGGCGCGGCGCGCGCTGGAGCGGACGCCGGTGGACCTGCTGCTGCTGGACCTGCACCTGCCGGATGTGCACGGGCTGCAACTGGCACGGTCACTGCGGGCGGCCGGGCATCACGCGGACGTGATCGCGGTGACGTCGGCGCGGGATCTGGCGGTGGTGCGGGAGGGGGTGTCGCTGGGGGTCGTGCAGTACGTACTGAAGCCGTTCACTTTCGCGACGCTGCGGGATCGGCTGGTGCGGTACGCCGAGTTCCATGCGGCGGTGGGCGAGGCGAGCGGCCAGGACGAGGTGGACCGGGCGTTGGCGGCGCTGCGGGCGCCGGGGCCTGCGGCGCTGCCGAAAGGGTTGAGCGGGCCGACGCTGGAGCGGGTGACCGGGGTGGTGCGGGAGGCCGCGGAGGGGCTCACGGCGGCGGGGGTCGCGGAGGCCGTGGGGATCTCGCGGATCACGGCTCGGCGGTATCTGGAGCATCTGGTGGAGGCCGGGAGGGCCGAGCGGAAGCCGGTTTATGGGCAGGTGGGGAGGCCGGAGTTGGTTTATCGGTGGGTTCCGGGAGTGGAGAAGGGACGTTAGGGGTAGCGGTGTCCAGGGCGGCTGCGCGGGTGCGGGCTTGAGCGGCTTCGGTGGGCGCGTTGGCGCGGGTGTAGGCGTTGGCGGATTTGAGGTAGGCAGTGCGGGCATCGACGGGGCGGTGGGCAGCCTTGTAGGCCCAGGCCAAGTTTGAGAGGGCCTGGCCCGCCCTGTACCAGTCCTCGAACTCGCGGCAGATCTCCAGTTCCTTGCCATACGCCTCGATCGCTTCCTCCGTCCGGCCCACCTTTTGCAGGGCGAGACCGAGGGTGTTCCACGCCGTACCCTCGCCGTAGCGGTCCCCAATGGCCTTGAAGAGGTCTCGGGAGCGGGTGTGGGCGTCGATTGCCGCCTCCGCTCGTTCCGCTACCCGCAGGGCGAGGCCGAGGCCGGTCCACGCGATGGCCTCGCCGTGGCGATCGCCGACTGAGTGGTAGAGATCGACGGCGCGGGTGTGGGCATCGATTGCCGCCTCCACGCGGCCCGCCTCCACCAGAGCGCGGCCGAGGTTGTCCCACGCGATGGCCTCGCCGTGACAGTCCCGGCTGGCCTGGTACAGGGTGCGGGAGCGGGTGTGGGCATCGATTGCCTCCTCCGGCTGCCCCGCCGCCCGCAGGGTGGCGCCGAGGCAATTCCACGCGATGGCCTCCCCTGTGCGGTCACCGATGCGATGGGCGGCGTCCCTGGCGGTACTCGCCACGGTGGCCCAATCGTCGAAGTAGCGGCGCCGGCCCAGATACTCCGCCAGGTATTCGGCCAGCCGCACCGCCAGACCCGCGAACCGCTCCTCCCGTCCCCATCCCACCGCCGCCACCAGGCCCGCCCGCTCCCCGTCCAGCCATGCCAGCGCCTGCCCCCGGTCCGCGAACCGCTCCGGCTCCTTCATCCCCGGCAGCCACCACAGCCGGGCATCAGCCGCACCCGTCCACCGGTGATAGAACTCGAGCACCCGCTCCCGCGCCGCGTCCCCCTCCCTCTGCAACCCGGCATCCCGCGCCACCACGCCCACCCCGAACACCCGCACCAAGTCGTGCAACCGCCACCATCGGCGCCCACTCCCCCGCTCAACGAGGTGTGCGCGGGCCAAGGCCTTCAGTTCCCGCACCGGAGTCACCTCGGCCCCGACCAGCGCGGCAACAACCTCGTCGCTCACCTCGGGCCCGGGCGCGAGGGCGAGCAGGCGCAGGAGGCGGGCCTGTTCGGGCGGCAGACGGCGGTAGGACAGGTCGAAGGCGGCGCGGACGTTGCGGTCGCCGTCGTCGAGGGGGTCGAGGCGGTCGTGCGACGCGGCGAGTTCGTCCACGAGTTCCGCGACCGGCTTGTCCGGGTCTTCCGCCAGCAGTGCGGCCGCGATCTGGAGGGCCAGCGGCAGGTATCCGCAGAGGGCGGCGAGCCGCTCGGCCGCGTCGGGATCGTCGGTGACCCGGCTGTCGTCCGGGTTGGCGATCCGCAGGGCAAGGCCCAGCAGTTCGTACGCGGCCGTGGGCGTGAGCTGGTCCAAGGGTACGAGCCGGGCACCGAGTTGAGGCAAGCGGTCGCGGGACGTGACCACGACGCGGTGGCGGGTGTCGCCCGGGATGAGCGGGCGGACCTGGTCCGGCGACGACGCGTTGTCGGCCAGCACCAGCACTGGTCCGCGCTCCCTCGCACGCGCGGCGAGTACCGAACGGTAGAGGACCGCACGGTCGTCGGCCGTGGCAGGGATGTGCTCCGGCGGAACCCCGAGGGCTCGCAGCAGGCACTGGAGTGCCTGGTCGGCGGTGACCGGATCATCGTCGTACCCGTGCAGGTCGACGAAGAGCTCCCCGCCCGGGAACCAGCCCTTCTCCCGGGCCAGGTGCGCGGTCTCGACGGCGAGCGCGGTCTTCCCGATGCCGCCGAGCCCGGACACGGCGGCGACGAGGACCGCCGCGCAGTCCGGCGACCGGGGCACGACCGCCGGGTCCAAGGCGCGCAGCAACGCCTCCGTCTCCTCACCCCGCCCGGCGAAGCCGCCGGGTCTCGGCGGCAGGGAGGCCATGGCCTCCGGCGCGGCGGCCGCCCCGCTCTGCTGGATCACGACCTGGACGCCGACCACCTCACGCAGGAACAGCCCGCCCCGGAAGTCAGTGTGGTCACCGCCGTACTCGGTGTGGTCGGCGCTGTACCAGGCCTTCCCGCTGCCCGGCGCGTGCCGCTCCATGGCCGCCGCGACGGCACCCGCGATCCGCGGATCGGCGGCGAGCAGGTCCGCGACCCGGTCGCCCCAGGCCCGTACCGCATCCCGCCGGTCCGGACGCCCCGCCACCTCGGCGAGCACCTGCGCGGAGACGCCCGTGTCCAGCCCCGACGCCCGCGCCAGTTCCCGCACCATCCGGCGCCCGGCGTCCCCGCCCGCGCCTTCGGCCAGGGCCGCCAGCAACGCCGCTCTCATGTGCCCGTTCCGTCCCCCGCTCCATGCCCCACCGGCCCGCGCGGAGCCGTAGGTCAACGGTACGGCGTCAGCCGGGAGTTCGCTCCGGACTCGCGTACAGCACGACCTGCACGCCGAGGCCGGCCACCGCGAGCGCTTCCAGCACCGACAGCGTGACGAGCAGTCCACCGCCCTCCCCGTCGGCCCAGAACACCACCAGCGCCGCCAGCGGCACCGCGCAGAACGCCGTCAGGTCCACGACGCACTGGACGGCCTTGCGGGACCTGCGCCGGGCGTCGCTCCGGTGGGCCCTCTCCCAGCCGAAGGCCGCGAAGTCCCCGCCGGGCTGGGCGAGTTGGGTCAGGCGGGGGCCCAGCTCGTCCCGCACGTACCGCCCGATCGCCGAGATCTTCTCGTCGTTGACCAGGTACGTCCACCCGAGGACGACGCACACGGGCGGCAGCGCGAGCAGCATCGACGCCTGCTTGGCCTGCGCCGCCGCGGCGATGAGGGCGGCGACCGCGGCCAGCGTGACGTACAGCAGATTGTCGCGGAACCCGATGCGCGCCTTCTGCTCGTCCTTGATGCTCTGGTACTCGGCGAGCAGCAACTGCCCGACGGTGACGTCCTGTTCCGGCACTCGAATCCCTTCCCCCGGCTGTACGTTATGAGTGTGCCGGAGACTCAGCCCAGCGTTCTCGTCCTGACCGCGCTCCCCCTCGAATACGCCGCCATTCGCGCGCACGTCGAGGAGCGCCGGGAACTCGTCCACCCCGACGGGACCCGAGTCGAGAAGGGCCAACTACCCGGTTCTTCCTGGCACGTTGCCATCGCCGAGCTGGGCATGGGCGCCGAGCGGGCCGCCGCTCTCACCACACAGCTCATCAACTGGTTGCACCCCGAGGCCGTGTTCTTCATCGGTGTCGCCGGCAGCCTCAAGGACGACGTCGGGATCGGCGACGTCGTCGTGGGTACGCAGGTGTACGAGATCCACGGCGGCAAGCAGACACCCGAGGGTTTCCTGGTCCGCCCGAAGGCCCTGCCGGGCTCGCACGCGCTCGAGCAGGCGGCCCGTTCCGCCGTGCGGGACATGCCCGGCGTACGGGCGCACTTCATGCCGATCGCCACGGGGGACGTGGTTTTGGCGGACGCCGAGTCCGAGATCGCCGCGTTCATCCGCCGGAGCTACAACGACGCGGGGGCGATCGAGATGGAGGGCTCCGGTGCGCTCCAGGCGGCCCATCTGAACGGCCAGTTGAAGGCCCTGGTGATCCGGGGCATCAGCGACCGCGCCAATGCCGAGAAGCACAAGGCCGACGCCTCGGGATCCCAGGAGCGGGCGGCCCAGCAGGCGGCCAGGGTCACGGTGGCCGTCCTCCGGAAGCAGCAGCCGCGCGGAGGCTCCGCCGACTCCGAGGAGGGGCCCCATTCCGGCCGCGCAGGCGGGGCCACCTACGGCGGCGACCACATCGACTTCCGGGGCAGCACCTTCCACGGGCCCGTCACCGGCAAGACCGTCGGGCCGGGACCGGGCGACGACGGGCGGCGGTGAGGGCACAGTCCCGGGGCGCGGCTCGGGCGCCGTCCACGGCCCGGTTCCGGTCGCGGCCACCACGCTCCCGCCCCGGCCGCTCGGCTTCACCGGCCGATCGACGGAGATGGACCGCCTGCTGCGGCGTCTCGCACCCGCCCCGGACGACGATGCCACCGCGCTCCCGCTCCTCATCTCCGCCGTCACCGGCATGGGCGGCATCGGCAAGACCGCGCTCGCGGTGGAGGCGGCGCACCGGGCCCGGGCGAAAGGCTGGTTCCCCGGCGGGACCCTCTTCGTGGACCTGCGCGGCTACGACGACAACCCGGTCACGGCCGACCAGGCGGTCCTGGCCCTGCTCGACGCACTCGGCGTCCACGGCCCGGACCTCCCCGCGACGGCGGCGCGCCAGTACGACACGTACCGCAAACTCCTCGCCGAGCGGCAGGACCGGACGTTGCTGGTCCTGGACAACGTCTCGGGCCCGTCTCAATACCTGCCGCTCCTGCCCGGCACGGACCACCACCGTGTGCTGATCACGTCCCGGGACCGCCCGGATGCCCTCCCCGTACGCGTCATCGACCTCGAAGTACTCGATCCGGACGAGTCCGCCGCCCTCGTGACGCGCGCGCTCCATGAGGCCGACGAGCGGGACGACCGCCCGGCACGGGAGCCGGACGCCCTCCGCGAACTGACCACCCTCTGCGGCCACTTGCCCCTCGCCCTCCAGATCGCCGCCGCGATGCTGCGTCGGCGGCGCCACCGGGGCATCGCCTCGCTGGTGGCCGAGATCAAGAAGGCCGGAGACCCGGCCGCTGTGCTCGACAACGGCACCCCCGGCACGGATCTGTACGGCCGCTCGCTCGTCCTCCGGCCCGTACTGGAGACCTCGTACCGCCGCCTGCCACCCGACCAGGCCCGCCTCCTGCGCCTGCTCGCCCTCGCCCCCGGCGCGGAGACCGGCACGGAGGCCGTGGCCGCCCTGGCCGACCTGGACACGGAGGTCACGCTGTCCCTGCTGGAGGACCTGGCCGCCACGCATCTCGTCGCGCCGGTCCCGGATAGCGCGGGATCGGCTTCCGTGTTGCGGTGGCGGTTGCATGACCTGGTGCGGGTGTTCGGGGCGGGTGTGGTGGCTCGGGATGCGGGTCTGCGGGAGGAGGGGGAGGCGGCGCGGGAGCGAGTGCTGGCGTTCTATTACCGGTGGGCGGATGCGGCTGATGACCGGTTGCGGTGGTTGCCGGGGATGGTGGAGCCGGAGCGGTTCGCCGACCGGGGGGAGGCGTTGGCGTGGCTGGACTCCGAGCGGGCGGGGCTGGTGGCGGCGGTGTCGTGGGGGCGGGAGGAGCGATACGCGGGCACGGCGGTGCGGCTAGCCGAGTGCCTGGGGGTGTATCTCGACTGGCGGCGGTACTTCGACGACTTGGTCACCGTCATGCGTGCCGCTCAGGAGGCCGCGCACCGCGCCAGGGACCGCTACAACGAGGCCGCGGCGTGGAACAACCTAGGCAACGCCCTGCAGGAAGCGGGCCGGACAGAGGAGGCCATCGACGCACTCACCCGCGCCCGCGACCAGTACCAGGCCGCCGGAGACCGCCACAACGAGGCCGCGGCGTGGCACAACCTCGGCAGCGCCCTGGGGAAGGCGGGCCGGGCAGAGGAGGCCATCGACGCACTCACCCGCGCCCGCGACCTGTTCCAGGCCGCCGGGGACCGCTACAACGAGGCCGGAGCGTGGAACAGCCTAGGCAACGCTTTGCAGAAGGCGGGCCGGACAGAAGAGGCCATCGACGCCCACACCCGCGCCCGCGACCTGCACCAGGCCGCCGGGGACCGGCACGGCGAGGCCCGGACGTGGAACAACCTCGGCGTCGCCCTGTGGGAGGCGGGCCGGGTGAAGGAAGCGATCGAGGCGTACGGCCAGGCCCTGGAGGTCTGCCGGGAGTTCGAGGACTGGTACGGGGCGGGCCAGGCCCTCCAAAACCTGGCCCTCGCCCACGAGTACGCCGACCGCCCCGCCGACGCCCGCACCCACTGGCTCCAAGCCGCCGACGCCTTCACCCGCGCCGGCGCCCCCGCCGAAGCCACTAAAGCCCGCACCCGAGCCACCGAACTCAACGAGACCGACACCTAACCCGCATACCCCCGAGCCCCCCGCCAAGGCACCACCGCCCACATCCGCGTCCCACCCCCGGGCTCCCGAGCCTCCCCGAACCCCCACTCCCCGTCACACGCCCGCACCACGCACCCCAACACCCGCAGCGCAGCCCGCCTCCGCGCATCGCAAGCCGCGGCGAGCCGAGGGTGCTCGTGCCGGCGATGCCCGTCGTACAGCACAACCCGCAACGTCCCCTCCCGATACCGCAGCGACAGATACACCTCCTCCCCCGGAGTGAACCGGCACGCGCAGGCGGTGAGCTCCCCCACCACCTGCACCACCGCATCCGCCATGTCCTCCAGCCCATGCCCATGAAGCGCGGCCCGCGTAGCGACCCGCGCGATCCGTGAACTGGTGGGCCCGGCGGGCAAGGTGAGGCTGTAGGTGAGTGAGTCGGGCGCGGGCGGCGCGACGCCCGTCTCCTCGGTGAAGACAGGACAGGCGGAGACGACCCCGAGTACGGACAGGGACGCGGACATGAGCAACTCCCTTGCTGGCTACGGACATTCGCTGACGTGCCGACGCCCCGACCGGTGGTGGCTTGTCTCCCTGGCGCGGACCCACCCCTCCCAGGGAAGGAGTAAGCGGGCAGGCTCGCGCGATGCGCTTCCAACGGCGTAGGGCCGTAAGCGGCTCATCACTGACTGTAGGGCACGACAGGAGTACGTGTACTACTCTCACCGAAAGTCCCCGGTGGACCGATCAGTCACACCGGCGGCAGACTGTCCCCGTCACGCCGCCGAACGGGAGGACGAATGCCGCCGAGGAGCGCTCCGACGGAGCGTCAGCGACGACTCGGTGCCGAGTTGCGCAAGTTGCGCGTCGCGGCCGGGATGACGACGGAGCACGCCGCCGCGCTGTTGGGCGTCCCACGCACGAACGTGCCCAACATGGAGTCCGGGCGCTCCGGCATCAGCGTGGAACGCGTACGCACCCTCGCGGGAAACTACGGCTGCACGGACCAAGCACTCATAAAGGCCCTCGCCGCCATGGCCGCCGGGCGCGAGAAGGGTTGGTGGGAGGCCTACCGGGGGCGACTCCGCGACGGTTTCCTGGACATCGCCGAGATGGAGTGGCACGCCACCCGCCTGCGCATCGCCGTCACCGTGCACCTGCCAGGGCTGCTCCAGACCGAGGACCATGCACGCGCCGTATTCGACGCCGTGATCCCACGCCTGTCCCCGGACGACATCGACGCCCGCGTCGCCCATCGGATCGACCGGCACCAGGTGCTGGACCGTCCGAGCCCTCCGGAGCTCGACGTGATCCTCCACGAGGCCGCCCTCCGCATGGAGTTCGGCGGTCCTGCGGTCGCGCGGCGCCAGTTGGAGCACCTACTGCGCATGTCCGAGCGCGAGACGGTGACCCTGCGGGTCATCCCGTTCAAGGCTGGCGGCTTCCCGGGGGCCGGGCAGTCCGTCGTCTACGCCGAGGCGGCTGTCCCCCGTCTCGACACCGTGGAACTCGACAGTACCCACGGTCCGGAGTTCATCGACACGGAAGCCCAACTTGCCAAGTACCGCGCCCAGTTGGATGCCGCGCAGGCCCTCGCACTCACGCCGCCCGCCTCGCGCGACTTCATCCGAGCCCTGGCCGACGACCTCTAGGAGAGCCCCCATGAACGACATCACCTGGGAAGAACCGTTCTGCGGCGAGGGCGCCAACTGCTTCCGCATTGGCACCGATCCCAACGGCAACGCCTACATAGCCATCGCCGGCCAGGAGGACCACTACCTCACCGACACCCAAGAAGCCCTCCGCACCCTCATCCGCGACATCAAGTCCGGAAAGGCCGACCACCTCCTCTAGCCCCCTTCCAGCGGAATCCGCCGCACATGCATTGACCTGACTAGACCACTCCTCTTAGGTTCACCGGGCAGACAACCCCAGGCCACAACGAAGTGCGTCCGCAGGAGGTCATGTCCGTGCGCCCCACCGCCGCCCTCCCCACGCTCCTCGCCCTCACCCTCGCCGCCGCAGCCACCCTCACCGCCTGCGGCACCGGCTCCAACAGCGACCCGGACACCATCAAGGTCTCCTTCAAACAGTCCACGGACAACTCCATCAAGGTGATGGACACCTACCTCGCGGACATCAAGAAGCAGTTCGAGAAGGCGAACCCCGGCAAGAAGGTCGAGTTCGTCCCGATCAAGGCCCCGGACTCGGAGTACTACACCAAGCTCCAGCAGATGCTCCGCTCCCCCAAGACCGCCCCGGACCTGGTCTACGAGGACACCTTCCTCATCAACTCGGACATCACCAGCGGGTACTTGAAGCCGCTCGACCCGTACCTCGCCAAGTGGGCGGACTGGGACCGGTTCGTCGACACGGCCAAGGAGGCCGCGAAGGGCGAGGACGGCAAGACGTACGGCATCCCGGACGGCACCGACACCCGGGGCCTGTGGTTCAGCAAGGACATCTTCGAGAAGGCCGGCCTGCCCGCCGACTGGCAGCCGAAGACCTGGAACGACGTCCTCGACGCCGCCCGCACCGTCAAGCGGAAAGCCCCCGGCGTCATCCCCCTGAACATCTACACCGGCAAACCCGTCGGCGAGGCCGCCACCATGCAGACCTTCGAGATGCTGCTGTACGGCACCAACGACGGCCAGTCGGACCCCCTGTACGACAGGTCCGCCAAGAAGTGGATCGCCGGCGGCCAGGGCTTCAAAGACGCTCTCGGGTTCGTGGAGACCGTCTACAAGGAGAAACTCGGCCCGGACGTCTCGGACGCCCTCGACCCCAACGTCATGACCCGCGTCCGCGGCGAGTGGCTCCCGCAGGGCAAGCTCGCCATCGCCCTCGACGGCTCCTGGCTCCCGCAGGACTGGCTGCCCGGCAGCGGCCACGAGTGGCCGGAATGGTCCGACGAGCTCGGCCTCGCCGCCATGCCCACCCAGAACGGCCAGGCCCCCGGCAAGGTGAGCATGTCCGGCGGCTGGACCTGGTCCATCCCGGCCAAGGCGGCCAACCCCGACCTCGCCTTCGAGTTCGTCAAGACGATGCAGACGAAGGCGAACGCCCAGAAGTGGTACGTCGCCAACTCCGGCATCGCGGTACGCGAGGACGTGGCCGCCGACCCCGCGTACGTCGACGCCCAACCCGGCATCAAGTTCTTCACGGACCTCGTCGCGCACACCCACTACCGCCCCGCCTACCCGGCGTACCCGAAGGTCTCCACCGCCGTACAGGAGGCGATGGAGGGCGTGACGACGGGCGACATGCCGGTCGAGGACGCGGCGAAGGGCTATGACGAGGAGCTGAAGGCGGCGGCGGACGGCCAGGTGATCGAGAAATGAACGCCGCCGAGACGGGCTCCCGCGTATGACCCCGCGTGTGACGCGGTCCCGCTCCCTCGCCCGCGCCCTCCCGCTCACCCCGGCCGTCGTCCTCCTGCTCCTCTTCCTCGCCGGCCCCATCGCCTACTGCGCCTACATCGCCTTCACCGACCTCCAGCTCACGGGCCAGGCCGAGGACTCGTTCGTCGGCTTCGACAACTTCCGTACGGCGTTCGGTGACGAGGCGTTCCTCAACGCGGTCTGGCTCACCCTGGTCTTCACCGTCATCTCCGCCCTGCTCGGGCAGAACACCCTGGGCCTGGCGCTGGCCGCCCTGATGCGGCGCGCCTCGAAGCCCGTACGGACGCTGGTGGGCGGCATCGTCATCACGGCGTGGGTCCTGCCGGAGGTCGTCGCCGGTTTCCTGCTCTACGTCTTCTTCCGTCGCGAAGGAACCCTGAACGCCATCCTGGACTGGCTCCAACTCCCCACCCAGAACTGGCTGTTCACCCTCCCGATCCTGGCGGTGTCCTTCGCGAACGTCTGGCGCGGCACGGCCTTCTCCATGCTGGTCTACTCGGCGGCCCTGGGCGAGATCCCCAAGGAGATCACCGAGGCGGCCGAGGTGGACGGCGCGGGCGGCTGGCGCCGTATGTGGCACATCACGCTCCCGATGATCCGCCGCTCCATCGCCACGAACCTCATGCTGATCACCCTCCAGACCCTGTCCGTCTTCGGCCTGATCTGGGTGATGACGAGAGGCGGCCCCGGTGGCAAGAGCCAGACGCTTCCGCTCTTCATGTACGAGGAGGCGTTCCAGAAGAGCATGATCGGCTACGGCACGGCGGTCGCCCTGCTGCTGTTGGTCGTGGGCTCGCTGTTCTCGGTGGTCTACCTGCGTCTGCTGCGAACGGAGGTCTGACGACCGTGCCCCGCACTCTCTCCTCCCGACGCACCACCCACCGCCTGGCCGCCGACGCCGGCCTCCTGGCGGTGGCCGCGGCCTTCGTGCTCCCGCTCGCCTGGGTGCTCCTCTCCTCCCTGGACACGGACGCGAACCTCCGGGTGAAGTTCCCCGACGGCATGACCCTGGACAACTTCGACGCGGTCCTGACCCCGGACGTCACCTTCACCCCCCTGCTCAACAGCCTGCTCCTGTGCGGCGGGGGGACGGCCCTGACGGTGGTGTGCGCGGCACTGGCGGCCTACCCGCTGTCTCGGTTCCGCTCGCGGCTCAACCGTCCGTTCCTCCTCACGGTCCTCTTCGCGACGAGCCTGCCGATCACGGCGATCATGGTCCCGGTGTACGCCCTGTTCGTGCGGGTGAACCTGATCGACACCATGCAGGGCACGATCTTCTTCTTCGCCGCCTCCCAACTGCCGTTCGCCATCTGGCTGATGAAGAACTTCATGGACGGAGTGCCGAAGGAACTGGAGGAGGCCGCCTGGACGGACGGCGCGTCATCACTTCAGTCGCTGCTCCGGGTCGTGCTGCCGCTGATGGGGCCGGGAGTGGCGGTGGTGACGGTGTTCTCGTTCGTGATGATGTGGGGGAACTTCTTCGTCCCCTTCATGCTGCTGCTGACGCCGGACCAGATGCCGGCGGCGGTGAGCATCAATGAGTTCTTCGGGAATCGCGGGACCGTGGTGTACGGGCAGTTGGCCGCGTTCTCGATCATCTACTCGACGCCGGTGATTCTGCTTTACGTGCTGGCGGCGAGGCGGCTGGGCGGGGGGTTCGCGCTGGGTGGGGCGGTCAAGGGGTGAGGGGCCGCCGCCCATGAAAGGTGTGATGAACGCCTCCCCACCGTCGGGATTGAGCCGCCCATCGCCCACCTCCCGGTGACGGATCGGCGCATCCACCACGCCGTACACCTGTTCCATATCCGCTCACGCGCCCCACGACCGCAGCACCGCCCGCGCGGACCGCCAAGAGATCGACACCCGAAAGCGTCCGCGAATATGCCCCTTGAGCTTGCCGTTCACCGACCGTAGCCACCCGCCGGCCCAGCCCTCGCCCCATTCCGGGGTCCGCCCCGAGGCCCGTCCCGACTGCCCCGTCCGCTCCCGAGATGATCTCGACCGTCAACGAACCCGCCAGTAGCCGTAGCTTCCTACAATCCGTGATCCTGGCCGAACAGACCGTAGTCACCCCACTCCGCCCGGCCTACGTTGTGCCCCGTGCGCCGACCCCCAGCCCAACCGAACCAGCCCCCCAACCGCTCCAGCCGCCGGACCCCGCCCACTCCCCCGTTCAACGCCCCCGCCGCCCGCCGCCTGCGTGCCGGGCTCAACATGGGGCCCGAACATGTCGCCTACGGCATGCGGGCCTCGTACGGGCTCCCCTACGTCACCGGGGAGCTCGTCGTCGCCTGGGAACGTGAGCTCGCCTCCCCGAACAGCAATGAGCTCACCGCCCTCGCGGGCGTGCTGTGGTGCTCGCCCAGTGAGCTGCTCGGCAAGCCGAGGACGCTGCGCGAGCACCGCATCGCCCGTGGACTGGCGCCGGAGGACGTGGCCCGTGCCGTCGGGCACGACCTCGGCGCGTATCTCCGCATGGAGGAGCACGACGACTGGCACGGCAACGACCGTCAGTCCGCCGCCCTCGCGGAGGCCCTCGGGCTGACCCTCCCGGACTTCATCACCGTCACCGGCCGCGATGCGAAGCTCGGCGAGCTGCTGCGCAGCGCCGTGTCGACGCGCTGGCAGGCGTACGTACGGCCGGTGGGCAAGATGGTGCCCCTGGACCGGCGGCTCCTGGAGAACGCCCTGCAGGAGCTGCACCAGGACTACCAGGGGCAGATGACCGCCACGCTCAGCTGGGGCGACGCCGGCAGTGACTCCAGCGCGGCCGGCCGCGAGTTCCTGGAACGGATCGTGGAGCGCTTCTGGGCGACGGTCGGGGCAGGCACCGCCTGACGCCCCGGGCCCCGCGACCTCAGTGGTCGGTCTCCAGGTGCAGCTTCAACAGGTCGACCCCGTAGTCGTTGCCGTACGCGAGCGGCGACTGCGCGTCGTACTCGATCAGTACGACTGGGCTGTGCACCCGGTAGTAGAAGGCTTCGTCTCCTTCTTGAAGAGGGTGATCTTCTCGCCCTGGTACGTCGCCGACGTCGGCTCCGAGCCCATGAACGTCGGCGTCATGACGACCTGGTCGCCCAGGACGAAGTAGTTGATCGCCCGGTGGTGGCCCTCGGTGAGGGTCTCCTTGCCACCGCTGTACTCGCCCAGGTAGGCGTTGAGCTTCATGATGTTGCGGGACTGGGTGAGCCCGTCGGCGGACAGGGCCGCGCCGAGCAGCGCGAAACCGAGATCACGCTGCTTGTCGGTGAGGTCGCCCCTCCGGACGCCCTTGCGGGAGTAGCCGTCGACGTTGCTCCAGGCCAGCCACTCGTCGTCCAGGAAGCCCTGCGCGGCCTTGACGAGCGCGTCGGTGGAGACGTTGGTGGAGTGAAACGAGTACAGGTCGTCCTGGACCTGCCGTTCGTCGTGACGCCCACGAAGTCGTCGTACTTGACCGCGGAGGCGCTGGGGCCCATGCCTCCGCCGCCGGGCATTCCGGAGGGGGCGCCCGAGGGCGCGGCGCTCGACGAGGACGCGGCCTTGCCGGAGGAGTCGGAGGAGCCGTTGGAGCATCCGGCGGCTGGGGTCATGGTGGCCACCGCGGCGGCCCCGCCGAGCAGCAGCGACCGGTTCATGAACCAGCGGCGGGTGCGCTCGGCCTCGGGGGTGCGTGGTCTGTGGTGATGTCCGTGTCCGTGCATGGACACCAACGTCCCTGCCGGACCTGAAGCTCTCCTGGGCGAAGTCTGTGAATCGCGGGGCCCGGCGGAGGTGACCCGGTGCTAGAACACCGACTCCGCCTCGTCCATCCGGTCCTTCGGCACCGTCTTCAGCTCGGTCACCGCCTCCGCCAGCGGCACCATCACGACGTCGGTCCCGCGCAGGGCGGTCATCCGGCCGAACTCACCCCGGTGCGCGGCCTCCACCGCGTGCCAGCCGAAGCGGGTGGCGAGGACGCGGTCGTACGCCGTGGGCACGCCACCGCGCTGGACATGGCCGAGGATGACCGGCTTGGCCTCCTTGCCGAGCCGGCGCTCCAGCTCGAACGCCAGCGCCGTACCGATGCCCTGGAAGCGCTCGTGGCCGAACTTGTCGATCTCACCCTTGCCGTAGTCCATGGTGCCGTCGGCGGGGTGGGCGCCCTCGGCGACGCAGATCACCGCGAACTTCTTGCCGCGCGCGAAGCGCTCCTCGACCATCTTCACGAGGTCGGCCGGGTCGAACGGGCGCTCCGGGAGGCAGATGCCGTGCGCGCCCGCCGCCATGCCGGACTCCAGCGCGATCCAGCCCGCGTGGCGGCCCATGACCTCCACGACCATCACCCGCTGGTGGGACTCCGCCGTCGTCTTCAGGCGGTCCATGGCCTCGGTGGCGACACCGACCGCCGTGTCGAAGCCGAACGTCCGGTCCGTCGAGGAGATGTCGTTGTCGATCGTCTTCGGGACGCCGACCACCGGCAGGCCCGCGTCCGACAGCATGCGCGCCGCCGTCAGGGTGCCCTCGCCGCCGATCGGGATCAGCGCGTCGATGCCGAACTCCGCGACCATGTCCTCGGCCCGCTCGCACGCCTCGCGCAGCCGGTCGCGCTCCAGCCGGGAGGAGCCGAGGATCGTGCCGCCGCGGGCCAGGATGCCGCTCACGCTGTCCAGGTCGAGGCCGCGGTAGCGACCGTCCAGCAGGCCCGAGTAGCCGTCCTCGAAGCCGATGACCTCGTCGCCGTAGTTGTCGACCGCCCGGTGCACGACCGACCGGATCACGGCGTTCAGGCCGGGGCAGTCGCCGCCTGCGGTGAGAACTCCGATACGCATCGTGCTGTGTCTCCTGCTCGCTGTTGATATCGGTGAGCCAGTCCGATTGTTTCACGTTCCCGAAGGCCCTGTCGGACTCTGCCGGACCCTGGATCCTGACGGGCGCCTTATCCAGCGGCAAGGGTATTGTCAAGAGGGTTTCGCTCACCTCACTGGGCGATTTTGCGACCCTTGACCGGGACAGAGCAAAGGCTCCGCCAAGCCGCCGACAGTCAGCAGACGATCGTCAACGGACGACAGTCAACGGACGAGAGACGAAACGGAGAGCACGCGTGACGCGCAGCGTGTACGTGACCGGCATCGACCGCGGAGACGGCCGCCAGGTCGTCGAACTGGGGGTCATGGAGCTCCTGACCCGGCAGGTCGACCGGGTGGGGGTGTTCCGGCCTCTGGTGCACCACGTCCCCGACCGCCTGTTCGAGCTGTTGCGCGCCCGCTATCGGCTGTCCCAGGATCCGGCGACGGTCTACGGCATGGACTACCACGAGGCGTCGGCCCTCCAGGCCGAGCGCGGGACGGACGAGCTGGTGTCCACGCTCGTCGACCGGTTCCATCTCGTCGCCCGCGACTACGACGTCGTCCTCGTCCTCGGCACCGACTACGCCGGCACCCAGCTCCCGGACGAGCTGTCCCTGAACGCCCGGCTCGCCAACGAGTTCGGCGCGTCCGTGATACCGGTCGTGGGCGGGCGGGGGCAGACCACCGAGTCCGTGCTCGCCGAGACGCGCAACGCCTACCGGGCGTACGAGGGCCTCGGCTGCGACGTGCTGGCCATGGTCACCAACCGGGTCGCCCGCGACGACCGGGACGAGATCGCCCAGCGGCTCCAGGCGCGGCTGCCCGTGCCCTGCTACGTCGTGCCGGACGAGCCCGCCCTGGCCGCGCCGACCGTCTCGCAGATCGCCCAGTCCCTGGACGCGAAGGTCCTGCTCGGCGACGACTCGGGGCTCGCCCGTGACGCCCTCGGCTTCGTCTTCGGCGGCGCGATGCTGCCGAACTTCCTGGCCGCCCTGACCCCGGGCTGTCTGGTCGTCACGCCGGGCGACCGCGCCGACCTGGTCGTCGGCTCGCTGGCCGCGCACAGCGCAGGCACCCCGCCGATAGCCGGCGTGCTGCTCACCCTCGACGAGCGCCCCGGCGACGAGATCCTCACCCTCGCCGCCCGCCTCGCCCCGGGCACCCCGGTGCTCTCGGTGCCCGGCTACAGCTTCCCCACCGCCGAGCAACTCTTCTCCCTGGAGGGGAAGTTGAGCGCGGTCACCCCGCGCAAGGCGGAGACCGCCCTCGGCCTGTTCGAGCGGTACGTCGACACCAGCGACCTGCTGAAGCGGGTCTCGGCGCCCAGCAGCGACCGGGTCACGCCGATGATGTTCGAGCACAAGCTGCTGGAGCAGGCCCGCTCGAACGTGCGTCGCATCGTGCTGCCCGAGGGCACCGAGCCGCGCGTCCTGCACGCCGCCGAGGTGCTGCTGCGCCGCGACGTCTGCGACCTCACGCTCCTGGGGCCGGTGGACCGGATCCGCAAGCAGGCGGCCGACCTCGGTATCGACCTGGGGGACTGCCGGCTGATCGACCCCGCCACCAGCGAGCTGCGCGACGCCTTCGCCGAGAAGTACGCGAAGCTCCGCGCCCACCGGGGGGTGACGGTGGAGCTGGCGTACGACGTCGTCTCCGACGTGAACTACTTCGGCACGCTGATGGTGCAGGAGGGCCTCGCGGACGGCATGGTCTCGGGTTCCGTCCACTCGACCGCCGCGACCATCCGGCCCGCCTTCGAGATCATCAAGACCAACCCGGACGCCGACATCGTCTCCTCGGTCTTCTTCATGTGCCTCGCCGACCGGGTCCTCGTCTACGGCGACTGCGCCGTGAACCCCGACCCGAACGCCGAGCAGCTGGCCGACATCGCCATCCAGTCGGCCACCACGGCCCAGCGGTTCGGCGTGGAGCCGCGGATCGCGATGCTGTCGTACTCGACGGGTACGTCCGGTTCGGGCGCCGACGTCGACAAGGTGCGCGAGGCGACCGAGCTGGTGCGCGAGCGGCGGCCCGACCTGAAGATCGAGGGGCCCATTCAGTACGACGCCGCCGTGGAGCCGACCGTCGCCGCGACCAAGCTGCCGGAATCCGAGGTCGCCGGGCAGGCAACGGTTCTGATCTTCCCGGACCTCAATACCGGTAACAACACCTACAAGGCCGTGCAGCGCTCGGCCGGCGCGATCGCCGTCGGACCGGTGCTGCAGGGTCTGCGCAAGCCGGTCAACGACCTGTCCCGGGGCGCCCTGGTCCAGGACATCGTCAACACCGTCGCCATCACGGCGATCCAGGCCCAGTCCCCCGCCCTGTCCCCCACCGAGAAGGCAACCGCCCAGTGAGCCCGTCCCGCGTCCTCGTCCTCAACTCCGGCTCCTCGTCGGTGAAGTACCAGCTGCTCGACATGCGCGACAGCGGCCGCCTGGCCGTCGGGCTCGTCGAGCGCATCGGCGAGGACTCCTCCCGGCTCAGGCACACCCCGCTGGCGAGCGGTGGCGAGACCCGTGAGTGGGCCGGGGCGATATCCGATCACGAGGCGGCCCTGAAGGCCGTGTCGGCGGAGCTCGCCAGGGACGGCCTCGGGCTGGACTCGCCCGAGCTGGCCGCGATCGGGCACCGGGTGGTGCACGGCGGCAAGCACTTCACCGAGCCGACCGTCATCGACGACGCCGTGCTCGCCGAGATCGAGCGGCTGATCCCGGTCGCCCCGCTGCACAACCCGGCCAACCTCACCGGGATCCGCACGGCCCAGGCGCTGCGCCCGGACCTGCCGCAGGTCGCCGTCTTCGACACCGCGTTCCACACGACGATGCCGGAGTCGGCCGCCCGCTACGCGATCGACGTCGAGACCGCCGACCGGCACCGCATCCGCCGGTACGGCTTCCACGGCACCTCGCACGCGTACGTCTCCCGGGCCACCGCGAAGCTGCTGGGCAAGGCGCCCGAGGACGTGAACGTCATCGTGCTGCACCTGGGCAACGGGGCGTCCGCGTCCGCCGTGCGGGGCGGTCGTTGCGTCGACACCTCCATGGGGCTGACGCCTTTGGAGGGGCTCGTGATGGGTACGCGCTCCGGTGACATGGATCCCGCCGTCATCTTCCATTTGGCGCGTGTTGGAGGAATGTCCATCGAGGAAATCGACACTCTTCTCAACAAGAAGAGCGGATTGATCGGCCTGTGCGGTGACAACGACATGCGGGAGATCCGCCGACGGATCGACGAAGGTGACGAGCGGGCCCAATTGGCCTTCGACATCTACATTCACCGGCTGAAGAAGTACATAGGCGCCTATTACGCGGTGCTCGGCACGGTGGACGCGGTCGCGTTCACGGCCGGAGTCGGCGAGAACGCGGCGCCGGTGCGGGAGGCCGCCGTGGCGGGCCTGGAACAGCTGGGCCTCGTGGTGGACGCCGGACTGAACGCCGTACGCGGTGACGAGCCGCGGCTGATCTCACCTGCGGGCACACGGGTGGCGGTCGCCGTGGTTCCCACCGACGAAGAACTGGAGATCGCGACGCAGACCTACGCACTGGTCGAAGAGAACGCCTGAGTAACACGGCTGAGCAAAGTGCAGCTCATTTGTATCTTCCGCCAGACGGAATATTCCGTAGCGAAACAAACCGATAGGATCGTCCCATGCGCCGTTCGAAAATCGTTTGTACTCTCGGCCCCGCGGTCGACTCCCATGAACAGCTCGTCGCCCTGATCGAGGCGGGCATGAATGTGGCCCGCTTCAACTTCAGCCACGGCACCCACGAAGACCACCAGGGGCGGTACGAGCGCCTGCGGGCCGCCGCCGAGGAGACCGGGCGGGCCATCGGTGTGCTCGCCGACCTCCAGGGTCCGAAGATCCGCCTGGAGACCTTCGCCGAGGGCCCGGTGGAGCTGGAGCGCGGTGACGAGTTCGTCATCACGACCGAGGACGTCCCGGGCGACAAGCAGATCTGCGGGACCACCTACAAGGGCCTGCCGGGCGACGTCACCAAGGGCGACCAGGTCCTCATCAACGACGGCAACGTCGAGCTGAAGGTCACCGAGGTCGATGGCCCCCGGGTCAAGACGATCGTCATCGAGGGCGGTGTCGTCTCCGACCACAAGGGCATCAACCTGCCCGGCGCGGCCGTGAACGTCCCGGCGCTGAGCGAGAAGGACGTCGAGGACCTCCGCTTCGCGCTGCGCATGGGCTGCGACCTGGTCGCGCTGTCCTTCGTGCGGGACGCCAACGACGTGCAGGACGTGCACAAGGTCATGGACGAGGTCGGCCGCCGCGTCCCGGTCATCGCCAAGGTGGAGAAGCCGCAGGCGGTCGCCAACATGGAGGACGTCGTGATGGCGTTCGACGGCGTGATGGTCGCGCGTGGCGACCTGGCCGTCGAGTACCCGCTCGAGAAGGTCCCGATGGTGCAGAAGCGGCTCATCGAGCTGTGCCGTCGCAACGCCAAGCCGGTGATCGTGGCGACCCAGATGATGGAGTCGATGATCACCAACTCCCGCCCGACCCGCGCCGAGGCCTCCGACGTGGCCAACGCGATCCTGGACGGTGCCGACGCGGTCATGCTGTCGGCGGAGTCCTCGGTCGGCGCCTACCCGATCGAGACCGTCAAGACGATGTCGAAGATCGTCACCGCGGCCGAGCAGGAGCTGCTGAGCAAGGGCCTGCAGCCCCTCGTCCCCGGTAAGAAGCCGCGCACGCAGGGCGGTTCGGTCGCCCGCGCGGCCTGCGAGATCGCCGACTTCCTCGGCGGCAAGGGCCTGGTCGCCTTCACCCAGTCCGGCGACACCGCCCGCCGCCTGTGCCGCTACCGCGCCGCCCAGCAGATCATCGCGTTCACCACGGACGAGTCCACCCGCAACCAGATGACGCTCAGCTGGGGTGTGGAACCGCACGTCGTGCCGTTCGTCAACAGCACCGACGAGATGGTCGACCTGGTGGACCAGGAGATCGTCAAGATGGGCCTGTTCAACGAGGGCGACATCGTGGTCATCACCGCCGGTTCCCCGCCCGGCGTTCCCGGCACCACCAACATGGTCCGCGTCCACCACCTCGGCGGCGGCGCACGGGACTGATCCCGAGAAGGGCCTGCACGGCCCCGTACGGCGCTGAGGGCGCCCCCTGTGATCCAGGGGGCGCCCTCGGCGTTTTCGCGGCTCCCGAACAGGCTTGTGGGGGCGTCCCGCTCGAGACGCCCGGGGTCGGCCGGCTCAGTCGGTGATGTAGGAGTGCAGCCCGGGCACGTGCAGGGTGCCGCCGAACTGACCGGCCTGGACGACCTTCACCTTCGTGAAGTAGATCAGCGGGATGTTCAGCGGCGGCGGGTGCTCCGGGTCGAACGTCACCGGGATCAGGCCCAGCAGGTTGCCGGAGATGCTCTCCGTGTACATCACGACCTTGCCGTTGCGGAAGGTGGACGTCGAGCCCTCGGCCGCCTGCACGTGGTAGGTCTTGCCGGACTGCTTGTCCTTCACCGTCTGGTGCAGGTCGCCGATGTCGACGCCGTCGGAGACGACGTACTTCAGCACCTTCTTGGTGGAGCCGTTGGCCGTCTTCACCTTGACGATGCCCTGGTAGTCGGCGCCCTTGAGCAGCAGCGAGCTGGCGTCCAGGAACCAGGCGTCGTCGGGCAGCGGCACGGTGTTGTCGACGCCGCCCTCCTCGTCCGTGGCGGCCGGGCAGTCCTCCGGGTCCGTGGTGGAGCTCGCGGAGGGGCTGGGCGAGGCGGTGGCCTCGCCGGCCGCCTCGGTGGCGTCCTGCGCCGCCTCGGACGCCTTGTCGGTGGCGCCCTCGACGGTGTCCTTCACCGTGTCGGTGACCTTCTCGGCGGTGTCCTTGACGGGGTCGGAGGCGTCGGAGGTGTCCTTGCCGGCGGAGTCCGAGGAGTCGGAGGAGTCGGAGGAGTCGGAGGTGTCCGAGGAGTCGGAGGACGCCTCCTCGCTCGCGCTCGGGGAGGGCGTCGGCGTCGGGCTCGCGCTCTCCTCGGCGGAGGAGCCACCCGTGAAGACGCCGGTGATCGCGTCACCTATGTCCTCCAGCAGGTTGCCGCCGCTCTCGGACGCCGAGGGGCTCGGCGTGGCGGTGTCGCCGGACTGGGCCTCGCTCGTCTTGCTCGGGGAGGGCGTCGGCGTGGGCTCGGCCCCGTCGTCGGAACCTGAATCCGACGAAGAGGAGTCGCCGCCCGCGGAGCCGGCGGAACCCGAGGAGTCCGAAGAACCCGAACCGTCCGAGGAGTCGGAGGAGTCCTCGCCGGTCGAGGCCGACGCCGACGGGGTCGGCTCCGTCGCCTCGTCGCTGTCCGCGGACGCGTCGGCGCCCGGCGACGCGGAGGCATCGTCCTCCAGGGCCGCCACGCACTCCTTGTACTCGTCGGCCGTCAGGCTGTTGGACGTCGGCTTCGTCGAGTTGTTGCTGTCGGCCTGGGCGAGGGTGGGTGTGAAGCCCATCCCCATGAGGACCGCCGTGGGCATCGCCGCCAGGGCTATCGCCTTGCCGGCCGGCATGTGGAACCTGGTGAACAGCGGCTTCTTGGGCGCCGCGTGACGCGGCCCGGTTCTCGCACGGGACTTGTCCACCTCAGTCCCGTGGGTCACCTCGTCAGCCGGCACTGTGCCTCCCGTTCGCCCCGTTCGCCGGGCTCGTTCCTGACAGATCGTTCGACTTGCCCCACGCGTCCGTGTCCTGCACGGGCTTGAGGACCGTGGTGTCGGGGTCCAGGCCCTCAGGAGCGCCACCCGTTCCCGTCGTGCCCTGCTGCGCCTGCTCCGCGTCGGGCGGCGTGCCCGGGACCCACGACACGGCCATCGCTCCGCCGACGAGGGCGAAGAGGAAGCCGATGAGGAAGCCACCGAGGTTGGACAGCGGGATGGAGACGAGCGCCAGCAGGATCGCCGCTACGCCCGCGAAGGTGCGGACGTGCTTCTGGAACCACAGAGTGAAGCCCAGGACGACGAGCAGCACACCGATGATCAGGGAGCTGGAGCCCCCCGCGGTCTGCATCGCCAGCGTCAGGTGGCCGATCTGCAGGTTCGCGTACGGGAAGTAGGCGATCGGGAGTCCGCCGAACATGACGAACAGACCGGCCCAGAACGGCCTCGTGCCCCGCCAGGCGCGGAAGTTCCGCCGAAAGACCCGGAGGTAGTGCTCGTCACGGCCGGGCGCGGCAGGAGTTTCGGCGCTCATCGAAAACAGCTCCCTGGTACGGCGTTGCTGTGATGGTGGTGCTGTGGTGGTGAGTTGTGGTGCATGTGACCACTTGTGAAGAAAGCGGGCGGAGAGTGGACGGGCGGGGGCGCCATCGGCTCCCCCGCCCGTCACAGAGTGCTTAGTAGCACTCCTTGACACCCGTCGACAGCGACATCTTCAGACCGCTGAGCTTGAAGGTTCCGGCGGTGGTCGCCCACGCCGTCTGCTTCACGCCGACCAGCGTGGCCTTGTCGGCCTGCTGGGCGAACCCGAAGGGGTTGGCCTGCTCGCCGCCGCCCTTCATGCCCGGACCCTTGCTGGCGTCCTTGGCGGCCACACCGATGTCGATGTTCTCGAACGTCGCGTCGGCCTCGAGGTCGGCGACGTCGATGTAGAGGTTCTTGGCCTCGACCGGCTTGTTCGGGTCCTGGCCCGCCCGCAGGATCAGGCTGACGCTCCCGAGGATCGGGACGTCGGGGGTGACCACGGACTGGCACAGGCTGTTGATCGTCGCGGACTTGAAGCCCGAGACGGCGACGGGGTGAACCGTCTTCTTGCCGGTGAGCGTGTAGCCCTCGTCAAGAGCGCCGTACTGCGAGAAACCCGTACCGACGAGCTTGTCGGTCGTGACCTTGAACGACTGGCCGGAGACACTGAACGACGCGGCGAGAGCGCCCTGCGCGAGGGCGACACCTATCGCAGCCGTGGCGGCGACGCTGGGCACCATGACCACAGCGAACCGCTTCCATCTGGTCCCGCCACGCACCTGGGACTCCATATTTCCTCCTTCTCGGACGTACATCTCCTGGCCCTGGCTGCCACTGTCCACTTGACGGCTCAGCCGGGCAGGGATGGGAGAAGTGCTACGTCCTCGGGAAGGAGAGCGCCTGCGCTCGGCGGCGCGAACCGCGCCCGAATCACCGGCGATCACCCCCGAGCGACAACCACTGGTCGCGCCTGACACGCATCACGCACAACCTTGCTGGACAGGCTTCGCCGAGTGGGCGAAGACCCCCCTGCCCAAGAGCCGGCGCCACTGCCGCCGACTCTGCTCGGTGGGGACCCAGGAACTCCCGCGACCCAACCGGCTGTCGGGGTACGGGAATGGACCGAGCGTGGCCGATCGTGGTGCATTCTCGCCGCCCGCACAAGGGGCTTCGTTACTCGGTAGTAACGGCGGGATAACCGAACAACGACCCCCCGGTCTCGATCAGCGACACAGGGTGTTGCCCAGTGACCGGACAAGTCCAGTAATCATGGGACAGAATCCGACAGAACGACGCCTGCGACTTACCCGCAGTAACTGCGGCCGCGATTACCAAGATTTGGTAAAGCGCGGCCGCTTTGATGCCCTGTCAGCAGATCTTTCACTCAGGCAACACGTGCCTGCGCGTTTAGTGACTGGTCAGAACGGGGCCGCCACCCCGCACGCGACCCCGGTCAGAACAGCGCGCGCGCCAAGGCCCTGCGCGCCGCCGCCACCCGCGGATCCTCGCCGCCCACGACCTCGAACAGCTCCAGCAGCCGAAGCCGTACGGCATCCCGGTCGTCACCCACCGTGCGCTGCACGGTGTCGATGAGTCGCCCGAAGGCGTCCTCGACGTGCCCGCCCACCAGATCCAGGTCCGCGGCGGCGATCTGCGCCTGCACGTCGGCCGGCTTCTCGGCGGCGTCCTTGCGCACCTGCTGGGGGTCGGCGCCCTGTACCCGCTGGAGCAACTCGGCCTGGGCCAGCCCGAGTTTGGCCTCCGTGTTCGCCGGGTCCTCGGTCAGGACGTTCTTGTACGCCTGGACGGCGCCGCCCAAGTCACCCGCGTCAAGCGCCTGTACGGCGGCCTCGAGCAGCGCGTCGTACGGACCGGACGGCGCTGCGGGAGCGGGCTGGGCGCCACCGGGCTCGGCGTCCGGGTCGACGGTGAGGCCGGTGAGGCCGAACCTCTGCTCGGCGACGGTGACGAGCTGGTCGAGCGTCTGACGGATCTGTGCCTCGCCGGCCGCTCCCTGGAAGAGCGGCAGCGCCTGACCCGCGACGACGGCGAAGACGGCGGGGATCCCCTGGACGCCGAACTGCTGCATCAGCATCTGGTTGGCGTCGACGTCGATCTTGGCGAGGAGGAACCGGCCGCTGTACTCGACGGCGAGCCGCTCCAGTACCGGGCTCAGCTGCTTGCAGGGCTGACACCACTCGGCCCAGAAGTCGATGACGACGGGCACCTCGGCGGACCGCTGGAGGACGTCCCGCTCGAACCCGGCCTCATCCACATCGATAACAAGATCGGCGGGCGATACGGCGCCGGTGCCCCCGCCCTGCCGGGCGGCCTCGGCACGCGCCTGCTCCGCCTTCGCCTTGGCCTCCTGGGCCGCCTTCACCGCGGCGAGGTCGACGACTCCGCTCATGGACATGTTCCGTGGCTGCATGCGTCTATCCTCCCCCGTACCCCACGCACACGTGAAAAGCACCGTGAAAGCCGGTCCGGCCTGATGCTGTTCCCTGATGCCGTTCCGACGCCGGGTCCCCACCCGCGCCGTCCGTGCGGTCGCTCGCGTACGTCCATCGCAAGCTTTCGCTACGAGTCGTAGCGTAATGGCACCGAGTGCCTCCGGGGCACCATCCTCCGGTGATCTCCCTCACGGCATCACAGAATCCCCTGATATAGCGGGGATATGGTCATGGGATGCAGAGCCGCACCTCCGCCGCCCGCCCGGGCCGCCCGCGCAGCGCCGCCGCGGCCCCGGCGATCCTGGCCGCGACGCGGGAGGCGCTGGTCGAGGTGGGCTGGTCCAAGCTCACCCTGGGAGACGTGGCGACGCGCGCCGGGGTTGCGAAGACGACCCTCTATCGCCGCTGGTCCGGCAAGAACGAGCTGGTGGTGGACGCGGTCGCGGAACTCTTCGACGAACTGGAGCTCCCCGACAGCGGGAGCCTCGCCGCCGACATCGAGGGCGTGGTCCTGCAGTTCGCGGCGATCCTGGCCCGTCCCGAGGCGAAGAGCGGACTGATGGCGGTGGTGGCGGAGTCGACGCGGGACGAGGCCCTGCGCGAGCGCATCCGCCGCTCCATCGTCGACCGCCAGAAACGCCTGGTCCTCCAGGGCCGCTCCCGGGCCCAGAGACGCGGCGAGCTCCCCCCGGAGACGGATCCGGAGGAAGCCGCACGCACAGCGGACCTGGTCTTCGACGTGGTGGCGGGCGCGGTGGTGCACCGCACCCTGGTGAGCGCGGAGCCGGCGGACGAGGAGTGGGTACGCAGCTTCACGCGCGTCCTGCTCCTGGGCCTGGCCGGAGCCTCTTAGCTCAGCACACTCAGAACCCGGCCGGCTCGGTGTACACCCCCCACTCGTCCCGCAGCACCCCGCAGATCTCGCCCAGGGTCGCCTCGGCCCGGACCGCGTCCAGCATCGGCTCGATCATGTTGCCGCCGTCCCGCGCGGCGGCGAGCATCGCGTCGAGCGCGGCCCGCACGGCACCGTCGTCCCGCGCGTCCTTGCGGGCCCCCAGCACCCGCACCTGCTCCCGCTCCACCTCGTGGCTCACGCGCAGGATCTCCAGGTCGCCGGTGACGGAGCCGGTGTGGGCGTTGACCCCCACGACCCTCTTGTCACCCTTCTCCAGGGCCTGCTGATAGCGGAACGCCGACTCGGCGATCTCCCCGGTGAACCAGCCGTCCTCGATCCCGCGCAGGATCCCGGACGTGATCGGCCCGATCGGGTGCCGTCCGTCGGGGTGCGCCCGCAGTCCCCGCTCCTTTATCTGCTCGAAGATCTTCTCGGCGTCGGCCTCGATCCGGTCGGTCAGCTGCTCGACGTACCACGAACCACCCAGCGGGTCGGCCACGTTGGCGACGCCGGTCTCCTCCATCAGCACCTGCTGCGTGCGCAGCGCGATCTCGGCCGCCTGCTCGCTCGGCAGCGCGAGGGTCTCGTCGAGGGCGTTGGTGTGCAGCGAGTTCGTCCCGCCGAGCACAGCCGCGAGCGCCTCCACGGCGGTACGCACCACGTTGTTGTACGGCTGCTGCGCGGTCAGCGAGACTCCGGCGGTCTGCGTGTGGAAGCGCAGCCACTGCGCCTTCTCGCTCCGCGCCCCGTACACGTCCCGCATCCACCGCGCCCAAATGCGCCGCGCCGCACGGAACTTGGCGATCTCCTCGAAGAAATCGACGTGCGCGTCGAAGAAGAAGGACAGGCCGGGGGCGAAGACTTCGACGTCCAGGCCGCGCGAGAGCCCCAGTTCGACGTACCCGAACCCGTCCGCCAGCGTGTACGCCAGCTCCTGCGCGGCCGTCGCGCCGGCCTCGCGGATGTGGTACCCGGAGACGGACAGCGGCTTGTAGGCGGGGATGCCGGCCGCGCAGTACTCCATGAGGTCGCCGATGAGGCGAAGGTGCGGCTCGGGCTGGAAGAGCCACTCCTTCTGGGCGATGTACTCCTTGAAGATGTCGGTCTGGAGGGTCCCGTTGAGCACCCCCGGATCCACACCCTGCCGCTCCGCCGCCACCAGGTACATGCAGAAGACGGGCACGGCCGGCCCGCTGATCGTCATGGACGTCGTCACGTCGCCCAGCGGGATGTCCTTGAACAGGACCTCCATGTCGGCGGCCGAGTCGATGGCGACACCGCAGTGCCCGACCTCGCCGAGCGAGCGCGGGTCGTCGGAGTCGCGGCCCATGAGCGTCGGCATGTCGAAGGCGACCGAGAGACCGCCGCCGCCGTTGCCGAGGATCATCTTGTAGCGCTCGTTGGTCTGCTCGGCGTTGCCGAACCCGGCGAACTGCCGGATGGTCCACGTCCGCCCTCGGTAGCCGGTCGGATACAGCCCGCGGGTGAAGGGGTACTCCCCCGGCCAGCCGATCCGCTCGAAGCCCTCGTACCTGTCCCCGGGTCGGGGTCCGTACACCGGCTCCACGGGATCGCCGGAGAGCGTGGTGAAATCGGCCGTGCGCTTGCGCGCGGCGTCGTACCGGGCCTGCCAGCGACGGCGGCCCTCCTCGATGGCGTCAGCGTCCATAGCTTCGAATTTACTAGGACGTCCTAGTAAATGTCGATGGGAGAACCGCCGTACGCGTCGGTACGGCGGTTGCGTCAGGCTTCGTCAGGCCTTGGCGACAGCCGGGACCGGCTCGCTGACCAGGGGTTCGACCTGGCGTGTGACCTTGCGCTCGACGAAGAAGGCCGCGAAGGGAATCGTCCCGGAGAGCAGCACCCACAGCAGCTTGCCGAACGACCACTTGGCCTTGGAGCCGAGGTCGAAGGCGAAGACCAGGTAGATGATGTAGAGGAAGCCGTGGACCTGGGAGACGGCGAAGGTGACGTCCTCGCCCATGTCGAAGCCGTACTTGAACACCATGCAGGTGCACAGCACGAGCAGCATGACGGCGGTGACGTAGGCCATCACCCGGTAGCGGGTCAGGACGCTCTTCTTCATGCGTAAGAGCGTAACCACCCGTTCCGGGGGATCTTGCCCGGGGTCGGGGCGGGTCAGCTCTCCTCGAAGTCGTGCGCCGCCACCCGCAGCGGGCGCAGCATCGCGAAGATCTCCGCGCACTCCTCGGCGTCGTAGACCCCGAGCCCGAAGTCCATCGCCATCAGGTCGCGGGTGGCCGCCTCGACGACCTCGCGGCCCTTGTCGGTGATGGAGGCGAGCGTGCCGCGTCCGTCGTTGGGGTTGGGGCGCTTGTCGACCAGGCCCGACTTGACCAGCCGGTCGACGGTGTTCGTCACCGACGTGGGATGGACCATCAGCCGCTCGCCGATCTTGGACATCGGCAGTTCGCCGGCCTTGGAGAAGTTGAGCAGCACCAGGGCCTCGTACCGCGCGAACGTCAGTCCGTACGGCTTGACCACCGCGTCGACCTCGCCGAGCAGGATCTGGTGCGCGCGCATGATCGAGGTGATGGCCGCCATCGACGGCACGTTTCCCCAGCGCTGCTTCCAGAGTTCGTCGGCGCGGGCGATGGGATCGAAGGGAAGACTGAGCGGCTTCGGCACGGGACCGACCTTACCGGCCGGTCACATGCTGGTCAGCCCCGTCTCGTCTTTCGGTCGGCCGCTCAGACGGTCATTGTCTCCTTCACCTGGAAGACCGCCGTCCACCGGTCGTCGTGCAGGCAGGCGTTCATGGGCTCGACCAGGGTCCGGTGCTCGGGGTCGGTGCGCCACCGCTGGACGGCTTCGAGGCTGTTCCACTCGCTGGTGAGCAGCCATTGCGCGGGATCGTCCAGGGAACGGCACAGCTGTTCGCCGAGGTGTCCGGGGAATCGCGCGGCCCCCGCGAGTACGCCCTTGTAGGACTGTACGAAGTCCGCTTCCATGCCGGCGCGCACGCGCAGCAGCCGGATCACCCGTACCCGCTCCGGGGCCGAGGGGCCGCCCGTCATGACGGGTCGAGGACGACCGGGAGTTCCGCGAGCCCGCGGAAGGCGGGGAACGGCACGGTCAGCCAGCGCGCGTCCTCCGGTGCCACGGCCAGCTCCATGCGGGGGAAGCGCGCGAAGAGCGAGGTGAGGGCGGTCTGCATCTCCAGCCGGGCCAGGGGCGCGCCGATGCAGTAGTGCGGGCCGTAGCCGAAGGCGAGATGCGTCGCCTGCACGTTCGGGCGCTGGACGTCCATCTCGTTGGGCTCGGCGAACATCTCCGGGTCACGGTTGGCCCCGGTGATGGAGATCTGGACGAGCGCGCCCTTGGGGATGAGCACGTCCCGGATGACGATGTCTTCCTTCGCGTGGCGGAAGGTCGAGTTCTCCACGGAGGTCTCGAACCGGAAGATCTCCTCGATGGCCGCGTTCATGGCGTTCGCGTCCCGCAGCGCCAGTTCCTTCTGGTCCGGCCGGCTGAGCAGGTGGTAGACGGCGTTGCCGATCTGGTACGCCGTCGACTTGTGGCCCGCGAAGAGGAGCACCCACGCCGTCGAGACGAGTTCGTGGTCGGTGAGCGAGCCCTCCTGGTCCTGGGCCGTGACGAGTGCGCTGAGCAGACCGCCGTCCGGCTCGGTCCGCTTCCGTGTGCACAGTTCCGCGAGATAGTCGCGCAGGTTTCCCTCGGCGATTTCCAGCGCTTTTCTCGCCTCCGGCCCGAAACCGGTCTGCGCGACGGTGGCGGACCATTCCTGAGCCTGTTTGCGTTCGTTTTCCGGAACGCCCAGGAGTTCACAGATGACGTGCATCGGCAGCGGGAAACAGAACTCGGGGAGCAGGTTCACCGGACCGGACGTCGGGCATTGGTCCAGCAGCTCATCGGTGATTTCCTGCACGCGCGTACGCAGCGATTCCACCCTTTTTGGCGTGAAGGTGCTGCCGACGATCCTCCTGAGCCGGGTGTGCTTAGGCGGGTCGGAGAAGAGCATGTTGTCGTCCAGCGCGATCGACGAGTCACCGAAGATGCGGTGATAGGCGTCGATGGCGCCGTACATGTCCTTGCTCAGCCGGGGGTCGGCCAGGGCGGCACGCGCGTCGTCGTAGCGCGTGATGAGGTACGTCTCGACGCCGTGCGGCGGAGACAGCGGGCAGACCGGCGCCGACTCCCGGAGCGCGGCGTACACGGGGTGCGGGTCGGCCCGAAACTCCCGGGTGCAGTTCGAGGCCGCGGTCGCGGCCTCCTCGGGCGACAGTGCCTCGGATTCCTCGGATGCGAACGCTTGCGTCATGACTGGATCCCCGGGGTAGGCGTGGATTCCGGCGGTCGGATTCCGTCGGTCAGAGCCACCGTTTCCCGGGCGACACCACGCCGCAAACGGCACTGCGCCATACGGGTCGGCTCGTCGTACGACGTGTGTGTGGCAGTCCGGCTTGGTAAACATCGTCGACGTGAGCGGACACGAAGCGGAATCTGTACCAGTTCTCATCGTCGGCGGATCCCTGGTGGGTCTTTCCACTTCGGTTTTCCTGGGGCGCCTCGGTATCGAGCACATGCTCGTGGAGCGCCATGCCGCGACATCGACGCATCCGCGTGGCCGTGGCAACAACGTGCGCACCATGGAGATTTACCGGACCGCCGGCCTCGAATCACGTATTCGGGACGCGGCCCGTGTGCTCGCCGGAAACGACGGCATTCTCCAGGTGGACACCCTCACCGGGAAGCAGCGCCGCTGGATCATCGGGGACATCGCCGGGGGCATGGACATCTCGCGGGTCAGCTCCTCGGACTGGTGCCTGTGCAGCCAGAACGATCTCGAGCCGGTCCTGCTGAGCTACGCCACCGAGCAGGGCGCCGACATCCGCTTCAGCTCGGAGATGCTCTCCTTCACCCAGCACGGCGAGGGGGTGCGGGCCCGGATCAGGCACCGGGAGACCGGTGAGACCTACACGGTGAACGCCGACTTCCTGGTGGCCGCCGACGGCCCGAGAAGCCCCGTCCGCAACCATCTGGGGATCGGTCAGTCAGGGCCGGGCGAGCTGTTCCACAACGTCAGCGTCACGTTCCGCAGCAGGGCGCTGAAGAACCACGTGGGAGAGAAACGATTCGTCGTCTGCTACGTCACCAACCCCCGGGGCGAGGGTGCCTTGCTGCCGGTGGACAACGAGGAGCGCTGGGTGATCCACGTGCCCTGGTATCCCGACCGGGGCGAAGAGCTGGAGGACTTCACCGACGAGCGGCTGGCGGCGCACATCCGCGCCGCCGTCGGCGTCACGGACATCGACGTCGAGATCACGGGCAAGGCGCCCTGGCACGCGTCGAAGCGGGTCGCGGACAGCTACGGCGAGGGCCGGGTCTTCCTGGCCGGCGACGCGGTCCACGAGATGCCGCCCACCGGGGCGTTCGGCTCCAACACCGGGATCCAGGACGCCCACAACCTCGCCTGGAAGCTGGCCTCGGTGCTCCGCGGCTGGGCGGGCCTGCCGTTGCTCGACACCTACGAGCGTGAACGACGGCCCATCGCCCTCGCGACGGGCACGCGCGCGTGCGTCCAGGCGGCCGACGAGCAGCACCCGGGATTCAGTCCCGCCGCGGGACGCAACAACGACCCGGCGGACCTGATGACCGTAGCCCTGTGCTATCGGTACACCTCCCCTGCCGTGCTGGACGCCCCCGCGGAGCGGCCGATCGTCCCCGACGCCTTCCAGCTGGGCGGCGAGCCGGGGAGCCGTGCGCCGCACATGTGGGTGACGACAGGGGGCGGCAGGATCTCCACGCTCGACCTGTACGAGCGTTCCTTCGTGCTGCTCGCCGGGTCCGGCGGGCAGAAATGGCGGGCCGCGGCGGAGAAGGCCTCCTCGAACCTGGGCCTCCCGGTCGAGGTGTACCTCGTGGGCACCGGACCCGACCACGACCTGGCCCCCGACCCGGACGCCGACTGGGCGGAGCTGCACGGCACGGCCGAGGACGGTGCCGTACTCGTACGCCCCGACGGTTTCGTCGCCTGGCGGGCGGACGCCGCCATGCCGGACGCCGATCGCATGCTGACCAACGTGCTGCAGTCCGTGCTCTGCCGCGACTGAAGCCACTCCCAGAGCGACCCCACTGAACGACCCACCCCTAGGACGTTGTTATGACCCTTGCCGGACGCGTCGACGTCCACCACCACTTCACCGCTCCCGCCTGGCTGGACTGGGCCGAGGAACGAGGTGTGGTCAACCGCGAGAAGCTGCCCTGGTGGACACGCTGGGACCTGGACACGGCACTGGAGGTCATGGACAAGAACGGCATCGGCACGTCCGTCATGACCGTCGCGATGCTCGGCCGGCTCCGTGAGCGTGCGGAGCGCCAGGAGAGCGCACGCGTCGCCCTGCGGGCGGCGGCCGACGTCGTCGAGAGCCACCCCGCGCGCTTCGCCTTCTTCACCCCCGTGTTCCTCGACGACCTGGAGCTCTCCTCGTGGAGCCTGGCGTACGGCCTCGACGAGCTCGGAGCCATCGGGGTGAGCACGCGCACGAGCATGGACGGCGTGGTCCTCGGCGACGAGTCGCACGACCGCCTCCTGCGGGAGCTGAACGACCGGTCCGCGGTCATCAGCACGCACCCCATGGACGTACCGGCCGGAAAGGACGGAGCGGCGGGACTGCCGGGAATGCCGCCCTTCGTGTGCGACTTCCTGATGGACACCACGCGCGCGGCCATCAACCTCATCAGGAACGGCACCCTGGACCGCTATCCGAACCTCAGCTTCATCCTGCCGCACGGGGGCGGCTTCCTGCCCTACATGGCCACCCGGCTCGAACTCTTCGGCGGGCGCATCACCCCCGCCATCGAGCCCGGCCGGGTCCGTGACTACCTGCACCGGTTCTACTTCGACACGGCGGGGCCCATGTCCCCCTCGGCCACGCCCACCCTGCTGACGGCGGTGGACCCCGGCCGCATCCTCTTCGGCACGGACTGGCCGCCCACCCCCGCGCATGTCATCGCCGACAGCGTGACGCCCGCCCTGGACAGCGACCCGTTCCTGTCGGAGGAACAGCTCGAGGGCATCAACCGGGAGAACGCGCTTCGGCTGATGCCGGGGCTCGCCCGCCAGTGACCAACTGTCACCGAAAGAGCCGCCGCCCGCGCCTGGTTCAGCGCGGGCGGCGGCTTTCGTACGTCGTTCAGTCCCGGTGCCAGTGGTAGAAGCGCCGCGCCATCGCGTCCTTGGGGCTGCGCCAGGTCTGCGGGTCGTACGGGCTGACGAACGCCTCGAGCCTCCTGCTGATGTCGACGAACTCGGGGTGCCCGGCCACCTTCGCGATGGCGGGACCGGGGTCCTGCTCGGCCTCGATGAAGTGCATGTACACATCGCCGAACTGGAAGAGGGAGCGCTGGGTCACACCGACGAGGTGCGGGAGTTCCCCGCGGTCGGAGGCCGCGAAGACGTCGGCTATGTCCGGTGCCGACTGCGGCGCCATCCGGGCGACGATCAGGGCGTGGTGCATGAGACCTCCTCGATGCGGTCGCGGATGAGGGCCATCTGGATGGGCGAGTTGCGGTTGATGTTGTCGGTCATCCAGGCGTCGTCGACCGGGGCGTCGGGCTTCATGGCGAAGTCCTGCGTCCAGTGCATCCGGGTGCCGTCGGGGGTCTCCTCGTACTCCCAGACGATGTTCATGTACTCGAAGGGCCCGGTCTCGACCCTGCGGGCGCGGACGATGAGCTTCTCGCGGTCGGCGACCCGCTCCGAGACCCAGCTCCACACCTTGCCGTTCTCGTCGGGGTGCATGGTCAGGCGGAAGGTCACCGTGTCGCCCTCGCGGGACAGCACCTCGCAGGAGGCGTACTCGCTGAACAACTGGGGCCATCTGTCCAGGTCGTTCGTCATGTCCCAGACGAGGTCGACGGGTGCGGCGATGGTGATCTCGTTCTCCGTGTGTCCGGCCACCTCAGGCTCCCGTCGCGAGTGCGCCGTTGACGAGGTCGAGGAAGGCGCGCGGGCTCTTGCAGCGCTCCGCGTCGGTGGGGAGCGCCCGGCCGTGCCGGTTCTCCAGCTCGCCCACGATGCCGAGGAGGCCGAGCGAGTCAAGCCCGAAGTCGGCGAAGGTGGCGTCCGCCCGGCTCGCGAGCTCGTGCGGGTCGACGGTCACGCCGGCGGCCGTCTTCATCAGCGCGGCCAGTTCCTCGACGGTCACTTGGGTCACTTCAGTGGTCATGCTTGTTCTCCTTGTCGTACTAGACAGCGGATCCGGGTCCGCGACGCACGACCAGCGCCGCGTTGGAGCCCATGAGTCCCCGGCTGAGGACCAGGGCCGTGCGGAGCTCGGCCGGACGTGCCGTGGCGGTCACCAGGTCGATGTCGTGGCAGACGTCGAACACGTTCGGGGTCGGCGGTATCTGCCCGTGCTCCATGGCCTGCACCGCGGCCACGATGTCCAGCAGGGGTGCCCCGCAGTAGGACCGCCCGATACCGGTCTTGGGGGCGGTGACGGGCACCTTGGTGCCGTGCGGGCCGAGGGCGTCGGCGAGGGCGAGGGCCTCGGCGCGGTCCGCCTCCGGGACACCCAGCGCGTCGGCGAAGACCACGTCGATCTCCTCCGGTGCGCAGCCCGCCTCGTCGAGGGCGCCGCGGATGGCGTGCGCGAGCCCCTCCCGTGACTGCTCCCAGTGCGAGGCGCCGGTGAAGGTGGCGGAGTGTCCCGCCACGACGGCCCGGACGACCGCGGCACGACGCTGTGCCCGCTCCAGGTCCTCCACGATCAGTACGGCACCGCCCTCGGCGGGTACGAAGCCGCAGGCCGCCGGGGTGAAGGGACGGTAGGCACGGGCCGGGTCCTCGACGGTGCTGAGTTCGGGGTAACCGAGCTGGCAGACCCCCGAGTAGGGGGCGAGCGGCGCCTCGGCCGCCCCGACCACGACCACGTCCGTGCCCCGGTCCACGGCCCGGGCGGCGTGCGCGACGGCGTCCAGGCCGCCCGCCTCGTCGCTGGCCACCACCCCGCAAGGGCCCTTGAAGCCGCTGCGGATGGATATCTGGCCGGTGCTGGCCGCGTAGAACCAGGCGATGGACTGGTAGGGCCCGACGTACCGGGATCCCTGTCCCCACAGCTTCTGCAGTTCCCGCTGGCCGAACTCGCCGCCGCCGGAGCCGGCCGCGGTGACCACGCCGACCGAGTACGGCGAGTCGGCGGCGGTGCTGCTCAGCCCCGCGTCCTGCAGGGCGGCGTCGGCGGCGGCCAGCGCGAAGTGGGTGAACTTGTCGGTCTGGACGAGGAAGGTCTCCTCGATGAGGGCCGACGCGTCGAATCCGCGGACCTCGCCGGCGACGCGGAGCGGAAGGTTCTCGCAGCCGTCCCGGGTGATGCGGTCCAGGACGCTCGCGCCCTCCTTGACGGACTTCCAGTAGGTGTCGGCGTTCAGGCCGTTGGGGGCGACCACTCCGATCCCCGTGACGGCGGTGTGCCGGGGGCGTATGCCACTACCACTCATTTCGTCCTCCCACCCGGCCCCGTGAGGAGCACCGCGGACTGGAAACCGCCGAAGCCGCTGCCCACGGAGAGCACGTGGTCGAGCCTGCGCGGGCGTGCGGTGCGCGGTACGTAGTCCAGGTCGCACTCGGGGTCCGGGGTCTCGTAGTTCGCCGTGGGCGGCACCACCTGCCGGGCCAGGGCGAGCACACAGGCGACGACCTCGATCGCGCCGATCGCCCCGAGCGAGTGGCCCACCATGGACTTGATCGAGCTCATGGGTGTGTCGTAGGCGTGGGAGCCGAGGGACTTCTTGACCGCGGCGGTCTCGTGACGGTCGTTCTGGCGGGTGCCGGAGCCGTGGGCGTTGACGTAGTCGATGTCGGTGGGGTCCACGCGCGCGTGGTCGAGCGCGGCGTCGATGGCCCGGGCCATCTCCAGTCCCTCGCTGGTCAGCCCGGTCATGTGGTAGGCGTTGCCGAAGGTGGCGTAGCCGCCTATCTCGCAGTACACGTGCGCGCCGCGCGCGCGGGCGTGTTCCAGTTCCTCCAGTACGAGGACGGCGGCGCCCTCGCCCATGACGAATCCGTCGCGGTGGGCGTCGAAGGGGCGGGAGGCGTGCTCCGGGTCGTCGTTGTTGGGCGAGGTGGCCTTGATGGCGTCGAAGCAGGCCATGGTGATCGGGGAGATCGGGGAGTCCGACGCCCCGGTGACGCAGATGTCGGCGCGGCCCTCCTCGATGGTGTGGAAGGCGTACCCCACGGCGTCGAGCCCGGAGGTGCAGCCGGTGGAGACGGTCTGCACCGGTCCCTGGGCGCCGAACCGCTCGGCGACGTCCGACGCCAGCGTGCTGGGCGAGAAGGCGCGGTGCAGGTACGGGTTGGCGGCGTTGTGGTCGACGTCCCAGCGCTGCCCGTGTTCGCTGACCAGGACGTAGTCGTGCTCGAGGCGGGTCGTGCCGCCCACCGCGCTGCCCAGGGACACGGCCACGCGCCAGGGGTCCTCCGCGGCGAAGTCGACTCCGCTGTCGGTCACGGCCTCCGTCGCGGCGACGAGGGCGAACTGGATGTACCGGTCGGCGCGTTCGACCAGTTCGGGGTCGAGGCCGTGGGCGAGCGGGTCGAAGTCGCACTCGGCGGCTATGCGGGACCGCAGTCCCTCGGGGTCGAACAGGGTGATGCCACGTGTCGCGGTACGGCCGCTCGCGAGGAGGTCCCAGAACGCGGGTACCCCTATGCCTCCCGGAGCGACCACGCCTATGCCGGTGACCGCCACCCGCCGGGTCATGAGAGGACCCCGCGACGTTCGGGCCGCCCGCTCTCCTCCTGGACGAGCGGGTACGGCTTGAGGTCGTCGCTGATCTCCGGGGCCTCCGTGTCGACGTGGCCGAGGCTCGGCTTCGGGGCGAGCGGGCTCAGGTGGAAGACCATCCGGGCTTCCTCGTCACCGACGTTGCGGAAGCGGTGCCGCATGTCGATGGGGATCATGAGGCCCTGGTCGGCACGGAGGGAAAACGTTTCTCCGTCCAGGTCGACCTCCAGCCTGCCCTCGACGACGTACACGAACTCCTCGGAGTACGGGTGGTAGTGCTCGCTGATGCGTTCGCCGGGCCGCATGATGGCGAGGCCCATGAAACCGCTCGTGGCTCCCACCGTGACAGGGGTGAGCAGGGTGCGCAGGTCGCCACCACGCTTGCGGTTGGGCTCGATCTCGTTCACGTCCACGACGCGCGGGCGCATCTTCTCCATGGTCTGTCTCCAGGTCGGTCGGTGGGGTGTGGGTCCCTGCGCTGCGCCGTCAGGACTGCGCAGCCCTGCGGTCGGTGATCAGTGCCATGTCGGCGTGCGTCAGGAGGCGGGTAGCCTCGCGCCCGTCCGTGGGCGGTCCCGCCACGCCGAGTGCGTCACCGTCGAGCAGACGGGTCAGCACGGCGGCCTTGCGCGGGCCGTGGATGCCGAGCACCCTGACCGGATCGGTCTCGGGGTCACCGCGTACGTCGACGAGGCGGACGACGATGTCCTCCCGCTGGAAGACGGTGCTGCGGTGGACGGGGCCGGCCGGGTCGGCGGCCGCGGTCTCGTCCTGCCGGGAGAGCAGCCGGGCCAGCGCCATCCCGCAGCCCGGGCGGGCCGGGTAGTACAGGGCGCGTCGTGTGAGGCCGTCCGGTTCCGGTCCGCCGCGTGCCACGTGGTGGACGGCCGGCATGGCGGCGCGGGCGAAGAAGGCCCGCGCGGACTCGGGGTCGGACAGGTCGCGGTGCTGCTCCAGGTGGGGGTTGAGGGCCTCCTCGACGGCCCGGATCTCGGGCTGGCGCGAGACGTGGCGCAGGGCGGCCATCAGGTCGCCCTCCACCTCGACGGTGCGGACGACCCGGTTGCCGTGGAGGAACAGGGTGGTGCGGCGCAGCCGCGTGGAGTCGTCGACGCGGGCCTGGGGTGGCGCGTAGCCGGCGAGGATCTCCGTGACCTTGGACTCGGAGCCGGGCTTGACCGTGAAGGTCAGGGCGTGGCGGGTCACACCGTCGCCGACCCGTACGGTCGTCTGGAGTCCGCCGGCGTCCGGGCGGGCGCGGCCGGTCTCGCGGACGATGCCGTAACGCATCGAGCGGAGGTCGCGGACGCAGTTCTGCAGGGGCCTGACCGTCTCGAGATGCTCTTCACTGTTCACCCAGGCGAGGTACGGCGGGGCGGTCGCCCATTCGCTCGTGATGACCCACTGGGACGGGTTCTCCAGGGACTGGCACAACTGGTCACCGAGGTGACCGGGAACCGACGCGACTCGGTCACGCATGTACTCGTACGCGTCGAGGAACTCTTGCTGGGCGCCTTCGTGGAGATCGACGAGCAGGATGACGCGCATCCTGGAACCGTCGAATGCCGACTGGGATGTGTAGGGCGAAGTGGTCATCCGGCGGACCCTTCCTTCGCGGGAGCAAGCGGCGGCCGTCCGTGTTCACCTGCGCGAACGCGGGTTTCGGCCCTGAGCCTTCATCGTGGGTCAGGGCCACGGGGACCGCGAGCCGCGCGGGCCAATTGAGGGAACTGGCCGCGAGGGTGTGCTCGCTGGGGGTCGACGCCGTGTCAGGGGGGTGTGGGGGCGCGGTATGTGACGTCGCGGGGGCGCGGGGTGGGGGTACGCGTTTATGCCTGCGGCGGCCTGTCGCGGTGGGTGGGGGTACGCGTAGCGCCTTGGGTTGTGTGGTGGGTCGGGGCCGGGCCGGGGGGTGTCCGTCCTCGGTCCGGTGCTGGACCTTGCGCGAGAGGTGCCGTTTGTTGACACCGGACTCTGCGGGCGGACACCCCCCGACCCGTCCCCTCGCCGCCGTACGCGGGTGCGGCGCCGCGGGGGCCACCGGTCGGGCGTATGTCCAAGTCCCCGTTCGGCCGGGGACTTGGGTACGGCGGTGTGGAGCGTCGTCGTTCGGCTCAGTCGGCCAGGTGTCGTTCCACCGTCTCCACCTTGGAGGTGAGGCCGTCTGTTACGCCGGGGCGGATGTCGGCCTTGAGGACCAGCGAGACGCGCGGCGCCCGGGCCTCTACGGCGGCCACGGCGCGCTTGACGACGTCCATGACCTCGTCCCACTCGCCCTCTACGGAGGTGAACATCGCGTCGGTGCGGTTGGGCAGGCCCGACTCGCGTACCACGCGGACGGCGTCGGCGACGTACTCCCCCACGTCCTCGCCGACGCCGAGCGGGGTCACGGAGAACGCGACGATCATGCGTTGACGATGCCTTCCTTGCGGGCGCGGGAGGCGATGACCGCGTTCTCGGCCTCGCGCTTGAGCTTGCGCTCGGCGAAGAAGCCGCCGGTCGGCAGGACGGAGAGGACGAAGTAGAGGGCCGCGGTCTTCAGGGACCACTTGGTGCGGTTCCAGGCGTCCGCCCAGAAGATCACGTACAGGATGAAGAGGACGCCGTGGACCATGCCCATCACGGGCACCGCGTTGAAGTCGGTGGTCCGCTTCAGCACCGAGCAGACGAGCAGGAGCAGGAACGACACCGCCTCGGGGCCCGAGACGAGGCGGAGGCGGCGGAGGGCGGTGGCGGTCTTGATGTCCACGGGTCACCTTCGGTGGGTTCGGCGGGAGAGACGTGGGTCGGCTCGGATCAGCTTGTGAACGCAAGCACAAACGCTCGCCCATTGTGGCAAACGCCGGGAGTGAGTGTGGCTCGGGGTGCCGTCAGGGGTGATGTCCACCTTCAGGACCTTTTGGTGGCCCGTACCGCGGGCTACCTTTCGCTGCGTGGCGATGTTCCGACTTCAGGGCAGCAAGGTGCTCGCCGTCGACATGACCGGGGACGCCGTGAAGGCGAAGAACGGCTCGATGGTCGCGTACGACGGGCAGATGGCATTCAAGAAGATGAGCGGCGGCGGGGAGGGCATCCGGGGCATGGTGACCCGGCGGCTCACCGGCGAGCAGATGACGGTGATGGAGGTGAAAGGGCACGGGACGTGCTGGTTCGCGGACCGGGCCTCGGAGATCAACCTGGTGAGTCTCCAGGGGGACAAGCTGTATGTGGAGTCGAGCAATCTGCTCGCGACCGACTCGGGGCTCAGGACGGGGACGAGCTTCACGGGGATGCGTGGCGCCTCGCAGGGCAACGGGCTGTTCACGACCACCGTCGAGGGGCACGGACAGGCGGCGATCATGTCGGACGGGCCGGCGGTCGTGCTGCGGGTCAGCTCGCAGTATCCGTTGACCGTCGATCCGGGGGCCTATGTGGCCCATCAGGGCAACCTGCGGCAGTCCTTCCAGTCCGGTGTGACCTTCCGCACCCTGATGGGCGAGGGCGGTGGCGAGGCCTTCCAGATCCGGTTCGAGGGGGACGGGCTGGTGTACGTGCAGCCGAGCGAGCGGAACACGATCGCGGGGGACGTGTGACATGGGCTTCCGTGAGATCAACTCCAGGATGGTCGAGGCCGTCGTTGCGCCTGGGCAGCGGCTGTTCAGTCAGCGGGGGGCGATGCTCGCCTACAAGGGCGAGGTGTCCTTCACGCCGAACATGGGCGGCGGCCAGGGCGGGGTCATGTCGATGATCGGGCGGCGGGTCGCGAACGAGGACACTCCGCTGATGACCGTCGAGGGGAGCGGCACCGTGCTCTTCGGGCACGGCGGCCATCACGTCCAGGTGATCAACCTCTCCGGCGACACCCTGTGCGTCGAGGCGGACCGTCTCCTCGCCTTCGAGGGGACCCTTCAGCAGGGCACGATGTTCCTCGGCTCGCAGGGCGGCGTCATGGGCATGGTCCGGGGGCAGATCAGCGGGCAGGGGCTGTTCACCACGACCCTCAAGGGGCATGGGGCCGTGGCTGTCATGGCGCACGGTGGTGTCTTCGAGATTCCGATCACCCCGCAGCGTCCCGTGCACGTGGACCCGCAGGCCTACGTCGCCCATCACGGCGACGTGCGCAACAAGCTGTCCACCGCGCTCGGCTGGCGCGACATGGTGGGCCGCGGCTCCGGTGAGGCCTTCCAGCTGGAGCTCAGTGGGAGCGGTGCGGTGTACGTCCAGGCCTCGGAGGAGAAGCTGTGAGCCACTACCCGGGCGCGGGTCCGACCGTGTACGACCCCATGACGCTGCCCTCCGACGACAACGTCAACGCCTACACCTTCTGCGTGGAGCTCAAGGGGAGCCAGTGGTTCCTGCAGAAGGGGAAGATGATCGCCTACTACGGCTCGATGGAGTTCAACGGCGTCGGGCACGGCCGACTCGACCGACTTGTCCGTACGTCCTTTCATTCACCTCTGCACGCGAGCGACTGGGTCGTGGCCGAGGGCTCGGGCAAGATGCTGCTGGCCGACCGGGCCTTTGATGTGAACTCGTACGACCTCGAAGACGGCAACCTGACCATTCGCTCGGGCAACCTGCTCGCTTTTCAGCCAAGTCTCGCGCTCAAGCAATCGATTGTGCCGGGTTTTCTGACACTGATCGGAACCGGAAAGTTCGTGGCCGCATCTAACGGTCCGGTGGTGTTCATGGAACCCCCGATCCGGGTGGACCCGCAGGCCCTCGTCGGCTGGGCCGACTGCCCGTCGCCGTGCCACCACTACGACCATGGCTACATGACCGGCGTAATGGGCGGTCTACGTGCACTGACAGGCCTCGGCGGGGCCTCCGGAGAGGAGCATCAGTTCGAGTTCGTCGGGGCGGGCACGGTCCTGCTCCAGTCGACCGAGACCCTCATGGCCGAGCAGGCCACGGGGGCGGTTCCGCCGGACGCCGGAGTACCCGGTTCCGGGGGCACCCACACAGGCCCTTCACAAATGGCTGGGTCACCGCGCCTTCCCGGACAGCTGGGAGACCTCCAGCGTCACTTCGGGCTGTGAGCGGTAGTCTGCGGAGTGTGACATCGAACGTGTGCGCACACAGGCATGTCACAGAAAACCCTCACTAGTTCGCCTTTCAACATTTTAGGTAGACTTCATTTATGGAGACCGAGACGGCCACCCGCTGGCTGAGCGATGCGGAGCAGTGCGCCTGGCGCACCCACCTGGAGGTCAACAGGCTGTTGACGTACCAGCTCGAGAGGGACCTGCAGCCGTTCGGCCTGACCATGAACGACTACGAGATCCTGGTGAATCTCTCCGAGTCGGAGGACGTACGGATGCGGATGAGCGACCTCGCGTCGGCCACCCTCCAGTCCAAGAGCCGCCTCTCCCACCAGATCACCCGGATGGAGAACGCGAACCTGGTCCGGCGTGAGAACTGCGAGTCCGACCGCCGCGGGCTCTACGCGGTGCTCACCGAGCACGGCATGGAGACGATGCAGAAGGTCGCACCGCATCATGTGGCGTCCGTGCGGAGACACTTCATCGACCTGCTGCCCCCCGAGTCCCTGACGGAGCTCGACAAGGCCCTCAAGCCGATCGCCGATCACCTGCGCGGTCAGCGCGGGCGCCCGTGACCCGGGCGGACCGGCCCGGTACCTACTGAGCCTGCGGCAGGCGGAGTTCGAACAGGGCTCCGCCCGCCGGTGCCCGGCCCACGGTGAGCGTGCCACCGTGCCGTACGGCCACGTCGCGGGCGATGGCCAGACCCAGCCCGGCGCCGCCGTCGTCGCGGCTGCGGGCCTCGTCGAGCCGTACGAACCTCTCGAAGATCCGCTCCCGGTCGGCCTCGGCAACCCCGTCCCCGTCATCGGCGACGGCCACGACGGCCCACTCCCCGTCCTCGCGGACGGTCACGGTGACCGCCGAGCGGGCGTGCCGCTGGGCGTTGTCCAGCAGGTTGGTGAGCACCCGCCCGACCTGCCCCCGCGACCCGGTCACCTGGACGACCTGCGCCTGAACCGTCACACCGCTCCGGCCCTCGGCCTCCGCCCGGGCCAGCGCGCCCAGGTCGAACCGGGTGCCCCCGGGCCGCTCCCCCGCGTCCAGGCGGGCCAGCAGCAGCAGATCGGCGGCCAGGCCCTGGAGCCGTACGGTGTCCTCCACGGCGCCGTCGAGGTCGAGCAACTCGGGGTGCGCGGCGCCCACTTCGAGCTGGGTGCGCAGGGACGCGATCGGGCTGCGCAGCTCGTGCGAGACGTCCGCGACGAAGCGGCGCTGGCGTTCCACCGAGGTCTGCAGGGCGGCCAGCGTCTCGTTCGTGGTCAGCGCGAGGTGGGCGACCTCGTCGTGGGTGTCCGGCACCGGTACGCGGCGCGCGAGGTCCTCGGAGGCGGTGATCGCGGCCATCTCGCCGCGGATGCCCTCGACCGGGCGCAGGGCGCGCCGGGTGACCAGCCAGGTGACGGCCGCGACGACGCCGAGCAGCAGCGGGAAGCCGATCAGCATGACGGTCAGTGCCGTCCGGACGGCACTCTGTTCGGCGGAGAGGGGCGCCCCGGCGTACACGGTGAGCTGTCCCCTGCCCTCGACCTCGACGTGGACCTTGGCGAAGCGGTAGTCGTCGGTCTCGCCGTCGAGCGTGGCGGTGCCGTTCGTGAAGGTGGTGTGCTCGCTGATCTCGCCCGGGTCGAGGGATTCGAGGGCCGAGTCGTCGTCCGCGTCGTCGTCGGAGTCCGCACCGCTGTCGGCCCCGCCGGGCGAGGTCTGCGGCTTCGGCCGCACCGCGTCGGTGCCCGTGCCGCTGATCCGCTCCAGGTCCTCGCTGGCCGCGAGCAGCTTGTTGTTCTCGTCGACGATCTGGACGGGGTCGTCGCTGTCCACCGACAGCGGCTGGTCCGGCCTCGTGATCGCGATGTCCGTGGCGACGGCCCGTGCGGTGTGTTCCGCCTCCGTGCCGGCCTGTCCGACCAGGTTGGACCGGAGCGAGAGCAGTACGGCGGTCCCGGCGGCGACCAGCGCCACCGCGACGACGAGGGTGGCGGCCAGCGTCGCCCGGGACCGGACCGAGCCGAAGAGGCGGCCTCTCATCGCGCGGCCTCCGCTCTCTCCAGCCGGTAACCGGCGCCCCGGACCGTCCTGATGAGCCCCGCGCGCAGCTTGCGCCGCAGGGTGCTGACGTACACCTCGACGATGTTCGGATCGCCCTCGTACGCGAAGTCCCAGACGTGCTCCAGGATCTCGGCCTTGGAGACCACCTCGCCGGCCCGCACGACGAGTTGCTCCAGGACGGCGAACTCCTTGGCGGTGAGGGTCACTTCGTCGTCACCGAGGAAGACGCGGCGCGCGGCGGTGTCGACCTTGAGGTCCCCGTGGACGTGCACGGGCGAAGCCCCGGTGCCCTGTCCCCCGCGCCGCAGCAGCGCCTTGACGCGGGCGACGAGGACGACGTACGAGAACGGCTTGGTGAGGTAGTCGTCGGCGCCGGTGTCCAGCCCCTCGGCCTCGTCGTACTCGCCGTCCTTGGCCGTGAGCATCAGGATCGGCACGTCGTGGCCGCCGGCGCGCAGGGCGGCGCAGACGCGGTAGCCGTTCATGCCGGGCAGCATGATGTCGAGGATCACGAGGTCGTACGACCCCTCCGAGGCCCGGTACAGCCCCTCGCGGCCGTCGTGGACGACGTCCACGGCGTATCCCTCGGCCGTCAGGCCCTTGGCGAGCGACAGGGCCAGCCGCTTCTCGTCCTCCACGATCAACAGGCGCATGCGTACAGCCTGGCAAAGCGGAGCTGAAGATCTCTTCAGGGGGCTTCAGGTTCCTCTCAGCGTCGGATCGGCAGATTGGTTCCCGTCGAAACCAAGCGACACGAAGTCACATGAAACGACGTGAAACGCAATCACCCGGGAGGGAACCCCATGAAGCGCAACATCGTCATCGCCACCGTCGCCGCCGCGGCCCTGATCGGAGGCGGCACCGTCGCGGCCTACGCGTCCGGTGACGACAGCGCGCCCCAGCAGCAGTCGAACGTACGGGTCGCCGACGACCGGGACGACAGTGCGGAGGACGCCGCGGAGGACAGGGCGGTCCGGGCGGACGACACCGCCGACGACCGGGACGACGACGTCACCGAGGTCCGCTCGCAGGCCGGCACCGCCAAGGTCACCGCCGCCGACGCGATCGCTGCCGCACTGAAGCACACGCCGGGCACTGCCGTCGCCGCCGACCTGGACGACGACCGCTCGAACGTCTGGGAGGTGAACGTCGTGAAGGGCGACGGCACCGACTACGACGTCCGGGTCTCCGCGGACAACGGCAAGGTCCTCGGCGCCCAGCGCGACGACGATGACGACAACGACGGCCGCGAGGACCTCGCCGCGCTGAAGGGCGCGAGCGTGGACGCCCGCGAGGCCGCGCAGGCCGCCGCGACGAAGGGCACGGTCACCGACGTCGACCTGGACGACGACGGTCCGGCGGCCTGGAGCGTGGAGACCACGAAGGGCGAGTGGAAGGTCGACCTCAAAACGGGCAAGGTCACCCAGGACCACGACGACGACCAGAACGGTCAGGACGACCGCGACGGCGACGACGACTGACGCCGGACCGGCTACACCCCTCGTCCCCCTCAGGGGCGCCCGACGTCAGGCCGCCCGCGCGGCACCCCCGTCCCCCACCTTCCCCACTGTCTCTTCCTCAGGGGCGCCCCCGTCACGGGTGGCGCCCCTCGCCGCTGCCACGGCCGCGAGGAGCGTCACCGCGCCGGTCACCGCGAAGCACCACCCCGTCGACAGCCCTCCGACCAGCAGCCCGGCGGCCGCGGTGCCCGCCGTGGCCCCGGCGTTCACGGCCGTGTTCACCCAGGCCCCGGCCTGAACCCTGGCCTCGGGTGCGGCGGTCTCGTCGGCGATGAGGTAGGCGGTGGTGATGGCCGGGGCCACGAAGAGCCCGGCGACCGCCATGGCCGACGCGAGTGTGCCGAGGCCCGGGGCCAGTGCCGCGCCGAGCAGCGCCAGCCCCAGTCCTGCGACCAGCAGCGGCAGCCGCAGACCTGCCGAAGTACGCCACACGACGGCCCCGTTGGCGAGCCCGCCGACGGCGCTTCCGGCCGACATGGCCGCCAGCACCCAGGCCACGCTGTCACTGCCGTGGCCGCGCCCCTCGGCGAACGCCACGACCAGCAGTTCGACGGAGCCCAGCGCGAGCCCGACGCCCGCCGCGGCGATCACGGGCCGCCCGATCCCGCGCAGCACCCGACGCCGGCCCTTGCCCCGAACCCTCGCCCGCACGCCGCCGGGCGTCAGATCCCGCACCGGGGGCGAGGCCACGAACGCCGCCGTCCCGGCCGCGATCAGCGCCGCCCCGACGACGATCCCGAGCGCCGGCGGAGCGAACCCGACGACCACGCCGACCAGCAACGGGCCCGAGACGAAGAGGAGTTCCTCGGCTACGGCGTCCAGACTGTAGGCGCGCTGCACCAACGCCCGGTCGTCGGCGATCCTGCCCCACACCGCCCGCATGGTCGGCCCCAGCGGCGGTGTGCAGGCGCCCGCGGCGGCGGTCACGGCACCCAGCACGAGCGGCGAGGCGACACCCGGGCGCCAGACGGTCACCGTCAACAGGCCGAGCAGCGCGGTATAGGCCGCGACCATCGGCACGAGTGCCCGGCGCGGGCCGTGCCGGTCGATCAGAGCCGCCCGTGCGGGCGACAGGAAGACGCTGGTCCCGGAGAACAGCGCCATCACGACGCCCGCCACCGCGTACGACCCGGAGGCCCGGGTCACGGCGAGCATCACGGACAGCGGGACGATGCCGTACGACAGCCTGCCGAGCAGGGCGGCGGCGAAGGTGCGGCGGGCGTACGGGATCCGGAGAACGGCGGCATACGAAGGCCGCACGACAGACGTGGAAGACACGGGAGTTCCTCGACTCGAGGCGAAAAGGGGACGCCGGATCGCCGCGCCGGTCACGGCCGACGGCCGTCCACCGTGCGCGGGCGGGGCGCGCCCTATGCCAAGAGGAGGTACATGCGGATGAACTTAGCAGCGGGGCCGGGGAGTTGACCACGCCAAATCCCGGAAGCCGGCCGCCCCGGTCGGGCCACGCGCGTCAAAGGACGCCGCCACATGCAAGTCCGCACTCGCCTACGACCACCCGAACTGGCTCCGCCGCACCCGAAGCCACCCGCTCAGAACCGCCCGCCCGAAGGGCTCCGGCGCCCCCACAAACCCCACACCAGCAGCCGGCACACGAACCGGAGCCCACCGCACCCGCGAGCCAGTCGCTCAGGGCAGCCGTCAGGAAGGAACCCCGCCGCGCGGGCAGGCCGCCCGCTCAGGGCAGGCTTCTCCGAAGGCCGCCGCCACTCCCACGAGCCGCCCCTCGAAGCCGGCCGATCAGAGGGGCCCTCAACCCTGCGTGAGCCCCGCCACCAGTTCGTCCGCCGCCCGGTACGGATCGAGCTCCCCAGCGGTGATCTTCTCCGCCAGTGCCCCGAGGCGGCGGTCGCCGTGCAGGTCGGCGATGCGTTCGCGCAGGGCGGTGACCGCGATGGTCTCCACCTCGCGGGCGGCGCGAGCGCGGCGGCGTTCCGTGAGGACGCCGTGCTCCTCCATCCAGGCGCGGTGCTTCTCCAGGGCCTCCAGGACCTCGTCGACGCCCTCGGCACGCGCGGCCACCGTCTTGACGATGGGTGGGCGCCAGTCGCCGGGGCCGCGGGACTCGCCGAGGCCGAGCATGTGGTTGAGCTCGCGGGCGGTGGCGTCGGCGCCGTCGCGGTCGGCCTTGTTGACGACGTAGACGTCGCCGATCTCCAGGATGCCCGCCTTGGCCGCCTGGATGCCGTCACCCATTCCCGGGGCGAGCAGGACCACGCTCGTGTCCGCCTGCGAGGCGATCTCGACCTCCGACTGGCCGACGCCCACCGTCTCGACCAGGATCACGTCGCAGCCCGCCGCGTCCAGGACGCGGATCGCCTGCGGGGCGGCCCAGGCGAGGCCGCCCAGGTGACCGCGCGTCGCCATCGAGCGGATGTAGACACCGGGGTCGGAGGCGTGGTCCGACATCCGGACGCGGTCGCCGAGCAGGGCGCCGCCCGAGAAGGGCGAGGACGGGTCGACGGCCAGGACGCCGACCCGCTTGCCCTGCTTGCGATACGCCGTGACCAGCGCCGAGGTCGAGGTGGACTTGCCGACACCCGGCGAGCCCGTCAGCCCCACCACGTACGCGTTGCCCGTCAGCGGGGCCAGCGCCGCCATGACCTCCCGCAGCTGCGGGGACGCCCCCTCCACCAGGGAGATCAGCCGGGCCACGGCCCGCGGCCGGCCTTCCCTGGCCTGGGCCACCAGGGTGGAGACGTCCTGCATCACAGCTCCGTTCGCGAAGAGGTCCTACAAAAGGAGAACTCAGGCCTTGGGTACCCGCACGATCAGCGCGTCACCCTGACCACCGCCACCGCACAGCGCGGCCGCGCCCACGCCGCCGCCCCGCCGCTTGAGCTCCAGGGCCAGGTGCAGGACGAGGCGCGCACCCGACATACCGATCGGGTGACCCAGGGCGATGGCTCCGCCGTTGACGTTCACCTTTTCCGATGACACTCCGAGGTCCTTCATTGACTGCACCGCGACGGCGGCGAAGGCCTCGTTGATCTCGATCAGGTCGAGGTCGGAGACCTCCAGGCCCTCCTTCTTCAGGGCGTGCAGGATGGCGTTGGAAGGCTGGGACTGGAGGCTGTTGTCCGGACCCGCCACATTGCCGTGCGCGCCGATCTCGGCGATCCAGTCCAGGCCGAGCTCCTGCGCCTTGGCCTTGCTCATGACGACGACCGCGGCGGCGCCGTCCGAGATCTGCGACGCCGAGCCCGCCGTGATCGTGCCGTCCCGCGAGAAGGCCGGGCGCAGCTTGCCCAGCGACTCGGCCGTGGTCTCCGCGCGGATGCCCTCGTCCTTGCTGAAGAGGACCGGCTCGCCCTTGCGCTGCGGGATCTCGACCGGGGTGATCTCGGCCTCGAAGATGCCGTTCTTCTGGGCGGCCGCGGCGCGCTGGTGGGAGAGGGCGGCGATCTCGTCCTGCTCGGGGCGCTGGATGCCGAGGCGGGTGTTGTGCTTCTCCGTCGACTCGCCCATGGCGACGCCCTCGAAGGAGTCGGTCAGCCCGTCGTACGCCATCGCGTCGAGCATCTCGACGGCGCCGTACTTGAAGCCCTCGCGGGACTTCGGCAGCAGGTGCGGGGCGTTGGTCATGGACTCCTGGCCGCCCGCGACGATCACGTCGAACTCGCCGGCGCGGATCAGCTGGTCCGCGAGGGCGATCGCGTCGAGGCCGGACAGACACACCTTGTTGATGGTGAGCGCCGGGACGTTCATCGGGATGCCGGCCTTGACCGCGGCCTGGCGCGCCGGGATCTGGCCCGCGCCGGCCTGGAGGACCTGGCCCATGATGACGTACTGCACCTGGTCGCCGCCGATCCCCGCACGGTCGAGGGCGGCCTTGATCGCGAAGCCGCCGAGGTCGGCTCCCGAGAAGGACTTCAGCGAGCCCAGCAAGCGTCCCATGGGCGTACGGGCGCCCGCGACGATCACCGAGGTACTGCTGTTCGTTCCAGACATGAGGTGCGATCCCCTTCCGGCTGCACTGCCGAGGAGTGAACGAGGGTTTACTTCGAATGTACTGAGTGGCACTCCGTGCCGTCACCGGGCCGTGGGTGTGATCGCGCGCACGTTGCGTAACCACCTCGGGGGCGCTGCACTGAGTTCCATGCTGACGCGAATCGACCACATCGGAATCGCCTGTTTCGATCTCGACAAGACCGTCGAGTTCTACCGGGCCACGTACGGCTTCGAGGTGTTCCACTCCGAGGTCAACGAGGAGCAGGGCGTCCGCGAGGCCATGCTCAAGATCAACGACACCTCCGACGGCGGTGCCTCCTACCTGCAGCTTCTCGAGCCCACGCGCCCGGACTCGACCGTCGCGAAGTGGCTCGACAAGAACGGTGAGGGCGTCCACCACATCGCTTTCGGTACGGCTGACGTCGATGGGGAGGCCGACGACATCCGCGCCAAGGGCGTACGCGTTCTGTACGAAGAGCCCCGGCGCGGCTCCATGGGGTCACGAATCACTTTCCTGCACCCAAAGGATTGCCATGGCGTACTGACAGAACTGGTCACTTCGGCGCCTGTTGAGTCACCTGAGCACTGACCCTCGTACATATGGGCCGGTAGGGTTGGGGGCGGTCGCCGCTCAGTCCAGGGCGACCCGGCCCCTCCGTCCGACGGGGGGACCGTCCGGGGTCCGGGTTTCGGGGGACGAGGGTGGGGCGACAGCCCGTGCTTCGCCGTTGATCTGACACCATTCCCCGGGGGCCCCGTTCGGCGGATGGACGGTGCTCGTATGGAGAGACTTGCGACCAGGGGACGGATGGGACCGCGCAGTGCGGGGCTACGAACGCCAGGAGCGAGAGCCGGCGGCTGACGTCGACCACCTCTCTCGGTTCGAGGCCGAGATGGATCGGCTGAAGACCGAGCGGGAAAAGGCGATCCAGCACGCCGAGGACCTCGGCTACCAGGTCGAGGTGCTGCGCGCCAAGTTGCACGAGGCGCGGCGCACCATCATGTCCCGGCCCGACTTCGCCGGCGGCGACATCGGCTATCAGGCCGAGCAGTTGCTGCGCAACGCCCAGGTCCAGGCCGACCAGCTGCGCCAGGAGGCGGAGCGGGAGCTGAGCCAGGCCCGTGCGCAGACCCAGCGGATCCTCCAGGAGCACGCCGAGCAGGCCGCCCGGCTCCAGGCCGAGCTGCACCAGGAGGCGGTGACGCGCCGCCAGCAGCTGGACCAGGAGCTGGCCGAGCGGCGGCAGACCGTCGAGTCGCACGTCAACGAGAACGTGGCGTGGGCGGAGCAGCTGCGCGCCCGCACCGAGCAGCAGGCCCGCCGCCTCCTCGACGAGTCGCGTGCCGAGGCCGACCAGGCCATGGCGGCCGCGCGCGCCGAGGCCGAGCGGCTCACCGGCGAGGCCCGCCAGCGCCTCACCAGTGCGGCCGAGGAGGCCCGCGCGGAGGCCGAGCAGATCCTGCGCCGCGCCCGCACGGACGCCGAGCGGCTGCTGAACGCCGCCTCCACGCAGGCCCAGGAGGCCACCGACCACGCCGAGCAGCTGCGCAGCTCCACCGCGACCGAGTCGGACGCCGCCCGCCGGCAGGCCACCGAGCTCAGCCGGGCCGCCGAGCAGCGCATGGCGGAGGCCGAGGAGGCGCTGCGCAAGGCGCAGTCCGAGGCCGAGAAGCTGGTCGCCGAGGCGAAGACGGCCGCCGAGAAGGCCCTGTCGAGCGCCGAGTCGGCCAACGAGCAGCGCATGCGTACGGCCAAGGAGCAGGTCGCCCGTCTGGTCAGCGAGGCCACCAAGGAGGCCGAGTCCACCAAGGCGGACGCCGAGCAGATCGTCGCCGACGCCCGCGCCGAGGCTGAGAAGCTCCTCGCCGAGGCCGCCGAGAAGGCCCGCACGATCACCGCCGAGGAGAGCGCGACCCAGCTGTCCAAGGCGGCCAAGACGGCCGAGGACGTCCTCAACAAGGCGCAGGAGGACGCCCGGAACACCACCAAGGCCGCGGCCGAGGAGGCCGAGCGGATCCGCACCGAGGCCGAGGCCGAGGCGGACCGGCTGCGCGCCGAGGCGCACGACATCGCCGAGCAGCTCAAGGGCGCGGCGAAGGACGACACCAAGGAGTACCGCGCCAAGACGGTCGAGCTGCAGGAGGAGGCCCGCCGGCTGCGCGGCGAGGCCGAGCAGCTGCGCTCGGAGGCGGTCGCCGAGGGCGAGAAGATCCGCGCGGAGGCCCGCAAGGAGGCCGTCCAGCAGATCGAGGAGGCGGCCAAGACCGCCGAGGAGCTGCTGTCCAAGGCCAAGCAGGACGCGGACGAGCTGCGCCAGAAGGCCACGACGGACAGCGAGAAGGTCCGCACGGAGGCCATCGAGCGGGCGACGACGCTGCGCCGGCAGGCCGAGGAGACCCTCCAGCGCACCCGTCAGGAGGCCGAGCGGCACCGCGACGAGGTCGTCGAGCAGGCCGAGGGCATCAAGGCCGACGCCGAGCGCGCCGCTCGTGAGCTGCGCGAGGAGACGGAGCGCGGCGTCGAGGCCCGCCGGGCGGAGGCCGCCGAGGAGCTGACGCGGCTTCACACCGACGCCGAGCAGCGGCTCGTCGCGGCCGAGCAGGCGCTCAGCGACGCCCGCGAGGAGGCCGCACGCATCCGGCGCGAGGCCGCCGAGGAGACCGACCGGCTGCGCGCCGAGTCCGCCGAGCGGATCCGCACGCTGCAGCAGCAGGCCGAGGACGAGGCCGACCGGCTGCGCAACGAGGCCGCGTCGGACGCGTCCGCGTCGCGTGCCGAGGGCGAGGCCATCGCCGTACGCCTCAGGTCGGAGGCGGCGGCCGAGGCCGAGCGGCTGAAGTCGGAGGCGCAGGACACCGCCGACCGGGTACGGGCCGAGGCCCAGGCCGCGGCCGAGCGGCTCGCCACGGAGGCGTCCGAGACGCTGGCCGCCGCCCAGGAGGAGGCCGCCCGGCGCCGCCGCGAGGCCGAGGAACTCCTCGGTTCCGCCCGCCAGGAGGCCGACCAGGAGCGTGAGCGGGCCCGCGAGCAGAGCGAGGAGTTGCTGGCCTCCGCCCGCAAGCGGGTGGAGGAGGCGCAGGCCGAGGCGGTGCGGCTGGTCGAGGAGGCCGACCGGCGCGCCACCGAGATGGTGTCGGCGGCCGAGCAGCACGCCCAGCAGGTCCGCGACTCCGTGGCCGGGCTGCACGAGCAGGCCCAGGAGGAGATCACCGGGCTGCGCAGCGCCGCCGAGCACGCGGCGGACCGTACCCGGCGGGAGGCGCAGGAGGAGGCGGACCGGGTCCGCTCCGACGCCTACGCCGAGCGGGAGCGGGCCAGCGAGGACGCGGGCCGCATCCGGCGGGAGGCGAACGAGGAGTCGGAGGCCGCCAAGTCCCTCGCCGAGCGGACGGTCGGGGAGGCCATCGCTGAGGCGGAGCGGCTGCGGTCGGACGCCGCCGAGCACGCCCAGCGGGTGCGTACGGAGGCGTCGGACACGATCGCCGAGGCCGACCAGGCCGCGTCGCGCACCCGGGCGGACGCCCGCGAGGACGCCAACCGGATCCGGTCGGACGCGGCGACGCAGGCGGACACCCTCATCACCGAGGCGCGCAACGAAGCCGAGCGGCTCCAGTCGGAGACGATCGCGGAGGCCGACCGGGTGCGCACCGACGCGCTCGCCAAGGCCGAGAAGCTGGTCGGGGACGCCACGTCGGAGGCGGAGCGGCTGCGCGCCGAGGCCGCGGAGACGGTCGGGTCCGCGCAGGCGCACGCCGAGCGGGTCCGCAGCGACTCCGAGCGGGTCAAGGCCGAGGCGGCCGCGGAGGCCGAGCGGCTGGTGACGTCCGCGCGCGAGGAGGCCGAGCGCACCTTGGACGAGGCCCGCAAGGACGCCAACAAACGGCGCTCCGAGGCGGCCGAGCAGGTCGACAAGCTCATCAGCGAGACCACGGCCGAGGCGGACAAGCTGCTGTCGGAAGCGCAGAAGCAGGCGCACAAGACGACCGCGGACGCCGAGGGACAGGCCGACACCATGGTCGGCGCCGCCCGCAAGGAGGCCGACCGGCTGGTCTCCGAGGCGACGGTCGAGGGCAACTCCATGGTGGAGAAGGCCCGTACGGACGCGGACGAGCTGCTCGTCGGCGCCCGCCGGGACGCCACCCAGATCAGGGAGCGCGCTCAGGAGCTGCGCGACCGCATCACGAGCGAGATCGAGGCGCTGCACGAGCGGGCCCGCCGCGAGGCCGCCGAGACGATGAAGTCGACCGGCGACCGCTGCGACGCGCTCATCAAGGCCGCCGAGGAGCAGTTGGCCAAGGCGCAGGCGAAGGCCAAGGAGATCGTCTCGGAGGCCAACTCCGAGGCGGGCAAGGTCCGCATCGCCGCCGTGAAGAAGGCCGAGGGGCTCCTGAAGGAGGCCGAGCAGAAGCGGTCCACGCTGATCAAGGAGGCCGAGGAGCTCAAGGCCGAGGCGATCCGCGAGGCCAAGCGCACGGTCGAGGAGGGCAAGCGCGAGCTGGAGGTGCTCGTGCGGCGCCGCGAGGACATCAACGCCGAAATCTCGCGCGTCCAGGACGTGCTGGAGGCGTTGGAGTCCTTCGAGGCACCGTCCGGAGGCAAGGACGGCGGGGTCAAGGCCGGTGCGACGGTGGGTGCCCCCCGATCGGGTGGCAAGTCGTCAGAGAGCTAGCGCGGGGAGCGGGTTCCGGTGTCTCCTGGGGCCTTTGACCAAGTTTTTGGCAAGCCGTCCGACGGTTAGCCACTCAAAAGGGGTCTCATTCTCCAGATCAAACACGTATCCGCTCGATGACACACCGCTTCGGCCCCTAGGATTCCACTTATCACCTCACCGGTCTCATTCGACAGGAACCCCATGAGCGACACTTCCCCCTACGGCTTCGAGCTTGTGCGGCGTGGGTACGACCGCGCTCAGGTGGACGAACGAATCTCCAAGCTCGTCTCCGACCGTGACAGCGCTCTCGCCCGCATCACCGCTCTGGAAAAGCGCATCGAGGAGCTCCACCTCGAGACGCAGAACGCCCAGGCCGCCGTGACCGACGCAGAGCCGTCGTACGCGGGCCTCGGCGCGCGTGTCGAGAAGATCCTCCGCCTCGCCGAGGAAGAGGCCAAGGATCTGCGCGAGGAGGCCCGCCGCGCCGCCGAGCAGCACCGCGAGCTCGCCGAGTCGGCGGCCCAGCAGGTCCGCAACGACGCAGAATCGTTCGCTGCGGAGCGCAAGGCCAAGGCGGAGGACGAGGGCGTCCGGATCGTCGAGAAGGCCAAGAGTGACGCGTCGCAGCTGCGCGCCGAGGCCAACAAGGACGCGCAGTCCAAGCGCGAGGAGGCCGACGCCCTCTTCGAGGAGACCCGCGCCAAGGCCGCGCAGGCCGCCGCCGACTTCGAGACGAACCTCGCCAAGCGCCGCGAGCAGTCCGAGCGCGACCTGGCGTCCCGTCAGGCCAAGGCCGAGAAGCGCCTCGCGGAGATCGAGCACCGCGCGGAGCAGCTCCGCCTGGAGGCGGAGAAGCTGCGCACCGACGCCGAGCGCCGCGCCCGCCAGACGGTGGAGACGGCTCAGCGTCAGGCCGAGGACATCGTGGCCGACGCCAACGCCAAGGCCGACCGGATCCGTTCGGAATCCGAGCGCGAGCTCGCGGCTCTCACCAACCGCCGCGACTCGATCAACGCTCAGCTGACGAACGTCCGCGAGATGCTGGCGACCCTCACGGGCGCCGCGGTGGCCGCCGCCGGCACCCCGGCCGAGGACGAGCCGATCTCCCGCGGTGTTCCGGCGCAGCAGACCCGGTAACCGTTCGGCGTACGTCGTCTGAACATCTGTGAAGCCCCCTGTCACTCCGGTGGCAGGGGGCTTTGTGGCGTTTTAGCGTGGGCGGCATGATCGAGCTCGAGGGGCTGACCAAGCGGTACGGCGAGAAGGTGGCGGTCAACAACCTCACCTTCACCGTCAGACCCGGCATCGTCACCGGTTTCCTCGGCCCCAACGGCGCCGGGAAGTCCACCACGATGCGGATGGTCCTCGGCCTCGACCACCCCACCGCCGGCGACGTCCGTATCGACGGCAAGCACTACGACGAGCTCAAGGACCCGCTCACCTACATCGGCGCCCTGCTGGAGGCGAAGGCCTGGCACGGCGGGCGCAGCGCCTACAACCACCTGCTGTGCCTCGCGCAGAGCAACGGCATCCCGAAGCGGCGGGTGCGGGAGGTGCTGGAGACGGTGGGTCTCACGGCGGTCGCGCGCAAGAAGACCAAGGGCTTCTCGATGGGCATGGGGCAGCGGCTCGGCATCGCGGGCGCGCTGCTGGGCGATCCGCGGATCCTGATGTTCGACGAGCCGGTCAACGGGCTCGACCCCGAGGGCATCCACTGGATCCGCAACCTGATGAAATCCCTCGCCGCACAGGGCCGTACGGTCTTCGTCTCCTCGCACCTGATGAGCGAGATGGCGCTGACCGCCGACCACCTGGTCGTCATCGGCCAGGGCCGGCTGCTCGCCGACACGTCCATGGCGGACTTCATCGCGCGGAACTCGAAGTCGTACGTCCGGATCCGCACCCCGCAGCGGGAGCTGCTGCTCGACGTGCTGCACACGGCCGGGATCACGGCCGTGGAGTCGGGCAACGGCACGCTGGAGGTCGACGGTGGCAAGGCGGAGCAGATCGGGGAGCTGGCGGCGCGGCACGGGGTCGTACTGCATGAGCTGAGCCCGCAACAGGCCTCCCTGGAGGAGGCGTTCATGCAGTTGACCGCGGAGTCGGTCGAGTATCACGCGCACTCCGCGGCGCCGCAGGCCCAGCCTGCCGAGCAGCAGCCGTGGGGCGAAGGCTGGAGGAGGAGCTGACCATGGCAGCCACCCAGGTGATCCGCTCCGAATGGACCAAGATCCGGTCAGTGGCCTCCACCGTGTGGACACTCTCCCTCGCCGTGGTGGTCACGATCGCCCTCGGCATGCTGATCTCGGCCCTGTCGAAGAACGAGTTCGACAACATGAACCGGCGGGACCAGCTCTCCTTCGACCCGACCTTCATCAGCTTCGCCGGGATGACCCTCGGCCAGCTCGCGATGATCGTGTTCGGGGTGCTCGTCGTCTCGAACGAGTACAGCACGGGCATGATCCGCACCTCGCTGGCCGCCGTACCGCGGCGGGGCACGTTCCTGTTCAGCAAGATCGCGGTGGCGACCGGCCTCGCGCTCGTCGTCGGCATGGCCACCAGCTTCATCGCCTTCTTCCTCGGGCAGGCGATGCTCGGTGAGCACAAGGCAGCCATCGGCGATCCCGGCGTGCTGCGGGCGGTGATCGGCGGCGGGCTCTACATGACCCTCATCGCGATGTTCTCGATGGGCGTCGCCGCGATGCTGCGCTCGCCGATGCTGTCGCTGGGCATCCTGATGCCGTTCTTCTTCCTGATCTCGAACATCCTGGGCAATGTGGGGGCCACCGAGAAGATCGGCCGCTATCTGCCCGACCAGGCCGGCAGCAAGATCATGCAGGTGGTCACCCCGGTCGACGACGACACCCCGTACGGCCCGTGGGGCGGGCTCGGCATCATGCTGCTCTGGGTGATCGCGGCGCTCGCCGGCGGTTACGTCCTGCTGAAGCGGCGGGACGCATAGCGACGGCCGCGCGGCGGAAAGCCCTTACTCGCTCGCCGAAGGCCTTTACTCACTCATGGGTGGAACCGTCAGCTCCCCGATAAGCTCCTAACCCTTACGGGGGCGTGTGCCCTGCTGTCCTGATCCTTTCGATGGGTGCGGAGCATGATCGAAGCAGTCGGCCTGACCAAGCGCTATGGCGACAAGACCGCTGTGTACAACCTGTCCTTCCAGGTGCGGCCCGGTGCCGTCACCGGCTTCCTGGGCCCCAACGGCTCGGGCAAGTCGACGACGATGCGGATGATCCTCGGCCTGGACAACCCGACCGCGGGCCAAGTGACCATCGGCGGCTTCCCGTACCGCAAGCTGCCGAACGCCCCCCGCCAGGTCGGCGCCCTGCTGGACGCCAAGGCGGTGCACGGCGGCCGGGCCGCCCGCAACCACCTGCTGTGCCTGGCCCAGCTGTCCGGCATCCCGGCCCGCCGGGTGGACGAGGTGCTGGGCGTGGTCGGTCTCCAGGACGTGGCCAGGCGGCGCTCGAAGGGCTTCTCGCTCGGCATGGGCCAGCGCCTCGGTATCGCCGCCGCGCTGCTGGGCGACCCGCAGGTGCTGCTGTTCGACGAGCCGGTCAACGGCCTCGACCCCGAGGGCATCCTCTGGGTGCGCAACCTGATGAAGTCGCTGGCGGCCGAGGGCCGCACCGTCTTCGTCTCCTCGCACCTCATGAGCGAGATGGCGCTGACCGCCGACCACCTGATCGTCATCGGGCGGGGCCAGCTGCTCGCCGACATGAGCGTGCAGGACTTCATCGCGGCGAACTCCGCCGGCTTCGCCCGGGTCCGCACGCCGGACACCGAGCCGCAGCTGCGCGAGAAGCTGGCCGGCGCACTCACCGAGGCGGGCGGGCACGTCCTGCCCGAGCAGGACGGCGCGCTCCGGGTGACCGGGCTGCCGCTCCCCCGTATCAGCGACATCGCGCACGACTCCGACGTACGGCTGTGGGAGCTGTCGCCGCACCAGGCCTCGCTGGAGGAGGCGTACATGCGGATGACGCAGGGCGCGGTGGACTACCGCTCGACGGCCGACCAGAAGGCGGGGCTGATGCAGCCGCTGCCGCCGGGCGCGCAGCCGCCGATGCCGGTCCCGGGTCAGGGCCAGCCCGGCTGGTACGCCCCGCCGCCGCCCGAGCAGGGCGGGCAGCCGTTCGCGCCGCCGCAGGGCGGGCAGGGACCGTACGGCGCCCCTGGGGCGCCCGGAGCGGGCGCGCCCAACCCGTACGCCCAGCAGACCCCGCAGGCGCCCCAGACTCCGCCCCAGCCCCCTGCCGCACCCCCGCAGGCCTCGGCACAGCCGCCCGCCGCGCCCGATGCCCCCGCCACCCCTGCCGCCCTGACCAAGCCCGAGGACGCCCGATGAGCACGCCCCAGCCCCCGATGCCGCAGACCGCCGCACCGACCTGGCAGGCGGCGCCCGGCTCGACGTACCCCACCTACACCTCGCCGATCCCCGTCGTGCGCACGCACCTCGGGCACGCGCTCGCCTCGGAGTGGACGAAGATCCGCTCGGTGCGCTCCACGATGTGGACGCTCGGTGTGTTCGTGCTGCTCGTCGTCGGCGTCGGCCTGCTGGCCGCCGCGCTGGTCGCCGGCAACTCCTCGGAAGGCAGCCTGAGCCAGGAGAACCCGCTGTCGTTCGGCTTCTTCGGGCTGCTGCTCGGCAGCATGTGCATCATCACGCTCGGCGTGCTGACCACCGCCTCGGAGTACGGCACCGGCATGATCCGGACCACGATGACCGCGTGCCCGTCCCGCGGCCGCGTGCTGGCGGCGAAGGCGATCGTGTTCTTCGTGGTCGCGTTCGTGGTGACGCTGGTGTCGGCCGTCCTCGTCGCCCTCGCGGACGTGGCCCTGCTGGACGCGCGGGAGCCCACCGTCCAGGAGTGGCTGAAGGGCACGGTCGGCATCTCGCTCTACATCGCGCTGCTCGGCCTGCTCTCGCTCGTCGTCGGGTCGATGATCCGGCACTCGGCGGGCGCGATCACGATCATGACCGGCGTGCTGCTGGCGCCGCTGGTCATCGCGCTGTTCATGTTCTCGCAGTCGCTGGAGGACCTGCAGCGGGCCCTGTTCGAGTACTCGATCCCGAACCAGCTCAGCGTCTTCTACGAGCAGTCCCTCAGCGATTCCGGCCCGTCCGGCTGGGACCCGCTGTGGATCATGCTCGTCGTCACGGCCGCCGCGTTCGCCGGCGCCTACGCCCTGCTGGAGCAGCGGGACGTGTGAGCCCGCCCGGCTAGAACTTCGGCGCGTTACGGGACCGCTGCACCCGCGTGGTGCGGCGGTCCTTCGCGTTCCAGCACGCCTTGTGCCAGTGGCGGCGGTCGTCGACGCCCGCGTGGTCCGGCCAGGCGACGACGTGCGGGACACCGTCCGGGATCATCTGGTCGCAGCCCGGGCAGCGGTACGCCTTGCCCTGCGCGCTCGCGCCCGCCACATGCCGTACGTTCCAGTCCTCGCCCCGCCAGTTCTCGGCCGACTGCCAGCCGCCGTAACGGCCGGGGCGGTCGTCCTCGGCACTGCGTCCGGACGAGGCGGCTCCCTTGGGGCCGTTGGGTCGGTTGCGACGCGGGGACACGGAACACCTCTCGGGGCTATACAGGATGCACGGGCCATGTCCAGCCTACGCGGCAGGGACAGGGGTAGTCGTACGGCACCAACCCCCACAAGTCCCTCGCTCCGGCGCTCGATTCTGCAGACAATCCGCAAATCTCTTCGCCAAGCCGTGTCCTCGGCACGTGTCAGACGGTTATGCCCGGTGGGGGAGCTCCGCGTCGGAGCCAAGGAAGCAGGAAAAGGCAATGCACGTAGGAAGTTTCGTGTTGGCGGCCCGGTTCCCGGGGCAGGGCGACGGGGAGGCGCTGCACCGCGCGGTCCGCTCCGCCGAGGTCGCCGAGGAAGCGGGGCTCGACACGGTCTGGCTGGCCGAGCACCACTTCGTGCCGTACGGCACCTGTCCGTCCGCGATCACGCTGGCCGCGTTACTGCTCGGCCGCACCGAGCGCCTGCGGGTCGGCACGGCGGTCAGCGTGCTGCCCACCGCCCACCCGGTGGCCCTCGGCGAACAGGCCGCGCTGCTGCACATCACCTCCGGCGGAAGGTTTTCGCTGGGCGTGGGGCGCGGCGGGCCGTGGGTCGACCTGGAGGTGTTCGGCCAGGGTCTCAAGGCGTACGAGGAGGGGTTCCCGGAATCACTCGATCTGCTCATGCGCTGGCTGCGCGAACCCTCGGTCGCGGCCGCCGGGGAGCGTTTCGGATTCCGTGAAGTCCCCGTCGTACCAAGGCCGTCGGAGTGCCTCACCGAGGTCGAGGGGCCCGAGGTCGTCGTCGCGTGCACCTCACCGGCCAGTGTGCGCCTCGCGGCCGAGCGCGGGCTGCCGATGCTGCTGGGGATGCATGTGGGCGACGAGGAGAAGGCCGAGATGGTCGCCCTGTGGCGGGAGCACGCCCGCGCGGCCGGGCGCCCCGCGGAGGAGATCCGCGGCGCGGCCCATGTCTCGGCCGGCGTCTGCCAGATCGCCGACCGCCGCACGGACGCGGTCGAGACCCTGACCAAGGCGATGCCGGGCTGGCTCCGGCAGGGCCTGGAGGCCCATGTGACGGTGGACGGCCGCCATCGCGTGATGCGCGACCCGCTCGCCTACACCGAACTGCTCTGCGGGCTGCACCCGGTGGGCACCCCCCGTCTGTGCGCCGACCGTCTTGCGGCGACCAGCGAGCGGACCGGCATCTCCCGCTTCGCCCTGCTCGTCGAGGGCTCGGGCGATCTGGCGGCGACCGAGGAGAACGTACGGCGGCTGGGCGCCGAAGTACTGCCGCACCTCGGCTGAACCGCCTCGCCGAGAATGCGCGGCTCCCCCGCGTCCGAACGCCCGGTTCGCCAGAAGGGCTTGCCGCCCCGGTACTGATTGCACCTCCCGCGTACGGAGCGGCAAGCAAGCGGTTCAGCGCGTCAGCAGTCCCTGAATTCCGGGGACTGGTTCAGCACCTGGCTGCGGACCGAGGTGAAGCGGGCATGCGTCTCGTCGACCGAGCCGTCAAGCGGGAACACCGCCACCCGGTGGCAGTTCTGGAAGGCCAGTCGCACCCCGAAGTGCCGCTGCAGCGCGCCGCGTATCGCGTCACTCGCAAGCGCACGCAGCAGCTGGCCACGTGCCTGCTCGTCCGGCGGCGGCGTCTGGTTGTCGGCGAACTGACCGCCGTCGACCTTCAGCTGGGCCACCAGGGAGCTGATCATCTCCCATGCGTAAGGCAGGGAGGTCCGGACGCAGTCGACGAAGGCGGCTTCGTCGACCTCGCCTCGCTCGGCCTGTTCGAGTAGGGCCGGTGAGACGTCGAGCGACATGGGTTCTCCTCTCGCACCCCCAGAACACCAGGGGTTGCCGGACAGATAAGGGAGTTCGCGATGCCGGACACTCTGCGTACACGCCTCGCGACCTCCCGTTTAATACGGTAGGCAACAGACGGTGACGGCACCAGGAGAATGAGTACATGGGCGGTCCTCGTTGGGCACAGTGGGCACACAATCGGCCAGAAATGAACAGGGGCAGTCCGGGGTCATACGGACTCCCCCAGGGCGAATCGCGTCGACCTGGGCCCGTCGAGTAGCGTTGCCGACCATGCGTCTCGTCATTGCCCGATGCTCCGTCGACTACGCGGGCCGGCTCACCGCCCACCTGCCCTCGGCGCCCCGTCTGATCCTGGTCAAGGCGGACGGCAGCGTCTCGATCCACGCGGACGACCGGGCCTACAAGCCTCTGAACTGGATGTCGCCGCCCTGCAGCCTGAAGGAGGGGGACGGCGAGCAGCAGGACGTCTGGACGGTCACCAACAAAGCGGGCGAGAAGCTCATCATCACGATGGAGGAAATCCTCCACGACTCCTCGCACGAACTCGGCGTGGACCCCGGCCTGATCAAGGACGGCGTGGAAGCGCACCTCCAGGAACTGCTCGCCGACCGCATCGAAACCCTCGGCGAGGGCTACACGCTCATCCGCCGCGAGTACATGACGGCCATCGGACCGGTCGACATCCTGTGCCGGGACGCCGAGGGCCAGACGGTCGCCGTCGAGATCAAGCGGCGCGGTGAGATCGACGGCGTGGAGCAGCTCACGCGCTATCTGGAGCTGCTGAACCGGGATCCCCATCTCGCGCCGGTCCGGGGCATCTTCGCGGCGCAGGAGATCAAGCCGCAGGCCCGCGTCCTCGCCACGGACCGCGGCATCGGCTGCCAGGTCCTGGACTACGACGCGATGCGCGGGATCGAGGACGACAAGTTGCGGTTGTTCTGACGCGCCCGTTCCGGGCGGTTGTACGACGACGAGGGCCGGGTCCGCAGGGCGGACCCGGCCCTTCCGTCTTGACCGGTGGTCAGATCACGGCGTCCGAGCTGGTGCTTGGCGTACCCGCGTCGGTGGACGTCGGGGCGCTGGCGGAGGTCGTGGTTTCCGCCGGGCTGGTCGGGGCCGGGCCGCTCGCCGAGGTGGTCGTGGACGGGGAGTCCGTCGGCGGATCAGTGGTCGGCGGCTCGGACGTCGGGGGCTCACTGGTCGGCGGTTCGGACGTCGGGGGCTCGGACGTCGGTGGTTCGGACGTGGGAGGCCTGGAAGTCGGCGGCTTCGTCGTCGACGACGGCGGCTTAGTCGGCGAGCTCGACCCGCCGCCCGAACCCTGCGTACCGGTCGGGTCGTCCGACGGCCCCGCCGTCTCCGTCGGAGTCGGATCGTCCGACGTGCCGTACGTGCCGTCGGGACCCGGGTCCGTGGGCCGGCTCGTCGCCGTACCCGTGTCACCGGAGTTCTTCCCGTCGTCACCCTCCGCCTTGTCGGCGCCGATACCGTCGTCGCCGATGCCCTGGCTGGCGGACGGGTTGACGCCGACCTGAGTGGAGGGGGTGCCGGGGTCGTTGTCGGAGGTCGCGCCGAGCGTCACCACCGTGCCGAGCACGGCCACGAGCAGCGCGCCCGAGCCGGCCGCGACCAGGTTGCGCCGGGCGAAGCTGCGGACGCCGCCGCGGCCCTTGTGCGAGGACGCCTGGGACGACGGTGAGGAGGGCGACGACGCCCGGTGGGTGACCAGCGTCGTACCGTCCCCGACGGGCGGGAAGGCGGCGGGTACCCCTCCCGGCGGCGACTGCGACTCCTCGTACCGTGCGCCCGACACCTCCTCCCCCGTCGTGGCACCGAACGCGGCCACCCCCGGCGTCGTACCGGAGCGGTCCGAGACCAGCGCGAGGGCGCGGCGGCCCGCGACCGTGCCGCGCTTGTCGGCGAGGGCGCCGCGCAGGCCGATGGAGGTCTCCAGCTCGGCACGGGCCCGGTCCAGTCGGCCGCCGCAGAGCGCGAGGATGCCCAACTCGTGGTGGAAGTAAGCCTGTTCGGAGACGTCACCGGCGAGGCGAGCGGCCTCGGCGCCGGCCCGCAGCGCCCGCTCCCACGCGCTCCAGTGCAGCCCCGCGGCGAACGCGGGCGCGGCCGTACGGGCCAGCTGCACGGTCGGGCTCTCGTCGTCCTCGGTGGGCGGCGTCGTAGCCGGCACCAGCACGCCCAGGGCGGCGAGCACGGCGTCCGCCTCGGCGCACACGCGCTCCGGCGTGACCGAGGGGTGCCCGGCCCACCAGGCGTAGTGCCGGGCGGCGGTGAGGGCGCCGCCCTGGACGTCCTCGGCGTATCCGACGGCCTCCAGCTGGGCCTGGACGCCGGCGGCGAGCCGGTAGCGGGAGCCGACCGGCGAGACCAGCCCGCACTCGGCCAGCTCGCCCAGTGCGGCGTCGGCGTGGGTGTCACCGACCAGTGCCGGCAGATGGGCCTGGTGCGGCACCTCGCCGCCGAGCGCGACGGCGAACCTCAGGGTGGCGCGGGCCGAGGCGCTGAGCCGTGAGGCGAGCAGCGGCGCCGGGCCGGCCGCCTCGCCGAGCGACGGCAGCGGCACCTCCTCGCGGCCGCTCTCGCCGCCGAAGGGCGCGTCGAAGGGTGCGTCGACCGGAGCGTCCACCACCGGCGGCGCGTCCTCGAAGACCCCGAACTCGTCGACGGCGTCCGCTCCGGCCCGCAGCCGGTCCCGCTGCCGCAGCAGCGCCCCGGCCTGGACGAACCGCAGCGGCAGGCCCTCCGACTCGAACCACAGGTCGCCCGCCCAGTTCAGCTCGTCCTCGGTGAGGACCCGGCCGACCTGGCGCTCCAGGAGTTCCACGCTCGCGGGCCGGTCGAGACCGCCGAGGACGACGTCCTCGATGCCGGACTCGACGGACGGCGCGGGACCGTCGGGCGTGGCGCCGAGCGCGAAGGCGCACTCGGGCGTCGCGTCCAGCAACTCGTCGAGGGCGGCGCCGCCGAACTCCAGGTCGTCCAGGACGACGACCGCGCCGATCTCACGGACGAAGGCGAGCAGTTCGTCCTGTTCCGGGCGGTGCAAGGGGGCGCTGTAGACGGCGTAGAAGAGGTCGTAGAGCAGGTCGCTGGGCGTGCGGTGGAAGCCGGTGAGGCGGACCACGCCGTCGGGGGCGAGGTCCGCGCAGTCCTCGGCGACGAGGTTGAGGAGGCTGGTGCGGCCGGCGCCCGGGGAGCCCACGAGGCGTACGGAGCGGCCGCGGGCGAGCAGCCGGACCAGTTGCTCGCGCTCGTCCTGGCGGGCCAGCAGCGGCTGGGCGGGACGGCTCGGGCCGGGCGGGACGGACGGTCTGGCGGCGCGGTCCGCCTCGGCGCGGTCGGCCGGGCTGAGCTTCTCGGGCCGCCCGGGGCGCTCCGCGGGCGGGCAGACCTCTATCTCGCTGCCGTCGACGGGGTTGACGGTGAGCAGGAAGTCGCCCGAGACCAGTTGCACCGTGCGGGCGAGCGCGGGCGCGTGCTGTCCGAAGTCGGGTGTGAGGGGGTCCCTGGGCGGGCGCTGGCGCGACGCCTGGCCGTCGCCGTCGTGTCCGTACTCCTCGGGTCCCGGGTTGTTCGGGTTCATAGCTTCAAGCCCCCCAAAAGCGTCGTGTGCTGCGGGTCCTGGCCCCTCCCGGCCTTTGCACACCGCGCTGTCGCTTCTGGTCCGGGCCCGCTCGAAGGGGTTTGTCTGGTCGGCGGGCAGCCGAACCCTAAACCTTCGCACAGTATCTACGACAGGTCGGGGTACCGCGCCGTCCGAGACATCACAGTCTCGTGAGGATTGTGCCCGACGTACGCTTCGCGAACGGAACGCCCGACTGTCCCGCCCCACCCGTGCCGGGCGCCTCACTTCTATGCAGCGTCCCGCCCGATCGCGGTGTCACACCCGGGGCAGGGACTCCACCCCGATGCCGCCCTCGATCGCCAGGATCCGGTGCAGCCGGGTGGCCACCAGCAGGCGCTGCATCTGCGGCGGCACGCCGCGCAGCACCAGGCGCCGCCCGCAGCGGCCGGCCCGCCGGTGGGCCCCCATGATCACCCCGAGTCCGGTGGCGTCCCAGGAGTCCAGCTCGGACAGGTCGAGCACCAGATCGCCGACTCCGTCGTCGACGGCCGAGTGCAGGACCGTACGGGCGTCCGCCGCGCTGCGGACGTCGAGGACGCCCCCGACGACCAGTTCGGCGTGGTCGCCCCTGATGTGCATATGCGCTCCCCTAAGCGTGCGTTCGTGCTCCGCGATGCGTTGTCTGTGGCCGTGGCTGTGACTTGCTGTAGCTGTGCCTGTGTTCGCTATGAGTCTTCGCTGTGACGGGTGATGCAACCTCTGACTGCGTTGAGCCGTCAGAGGTTGCCGTCTGTAAGCGAACCGATACCGAATTCACCCCATCGCGTGATGGGCGCGGGGGCTGTGCGGTGGTCTACGAAACCTCAGTAGCTGTAAAAGCCTTGCCCGCTCTTGCGGCCGATGTCACCCGCGTCCACCATCCGGCGCATCAGCTCCGGCGGGGCGAACTTCTCGTCCTGGGACTCGGTGTAGATGTTGCTGGTGGCGTGCAGCAGGATGTCGACGCCGGTGAGGTCGGCCGTGGCGAGCGGGCCCATGGCGTGACCGAAGCCCAGCTTGCAGGCGAGGTCGATGTCCTCGGCGGTGGCGACGCCCGACTCGTACAGCTTGGTGGCCTCGACGACGAGCGCCGAGATGAGACGGGTCGTCACGAAGCCGGCGACATCCCGGTTGACGACGATGCAGGTCTTGCCGACGGACTCGGCGAACTCCCGCGCGGTGGCGAGGGTTTCGTCGCTCGTCTTGTAGCCGCGGACGAGCTCGACGAGCTGCATCATCGGCACCGGCGAGAAGAAGTGGACACCGACGACCCGTTCCGGGCGCTCGGTGGCCGCCGCGATCTTGGTGATCGGGATGGCGGAGGTGTTGGAGGCGAGCACGGTGTCCTCGCGCACGATCTTGTCCAGCGCGCGGAAGATCTCGTGCTTGACCTCGAGCTTCTCGAAGACGGCCTCGATGACGACGTCCGCGTCGGCGGCGGCGTCCAGGTCGGTGGTCGCGGTGATCCGGGCGAGGGCGGCGTCGGCGTCGTGCGCCTCCAGCTTGCCCTTGCTGACGAACTTGTCGTACGACGCCTTGATGCCGTCGGTGCCACGCTTCAGCGCCTCGTCGGTGACGTCACGCAGGACCACGTCCCATCCCGCCTGAGCGGAGACCTGGGCGATCCCGGAACCCATCAAGCCGGCGCCGATGACGGCAAGCTTCCGTGCCACTGTTGCGACTCCCCTTTGAAACGCCTTACACCCTGTTTAGGTTGCCTCTTCGGCGGACCTTAGCGGTCGTGAGGGACTGTGTGACCGGTTAGTAACGCGAGTCACGTCTCATCTGACGGACATCACACCGGCACGGGTCACCGATCGCCCCGGACGGCGTAGTTGAGCACCTTCTCGCTCAACAGCTCCTCGATGTCGTCGAGAAGTACGAGCGCCTCACGTGATACTTCGTCCGGATTGCGCCCCTTGAGCATCTCGCGGCCGACGGCCACGAAGACCGTCTGGTGACACCAGGAGATCTGACCGGCGATCAGGCCCGGCAGCGGGTCACCGTCGGGCGCGCCGGCCTCCTCGCGCAGGGTCGCTTCGAGGTGGTCGTGGATCTCCTGCTGGATGCTCCACAGCCGCGAGCGCAGCGGCGGCGCCTCGTGGATGACGCGCATGAAGCGGTCGTAGCCCTCCATCAGGCCGAGCCGCGGGGAGACCGCCTCGGCCTCGGCGCGCAGCTCACGCAGCACGGCCCGGGCGGCCGACTCCCCCTGGTCCCGGCCGCGCACCCAGCGGGAGAGCTGCTCGACGACTCCGGCGGAGCGGTCGAAGAAGAGGTCTTCCTTCGCCGGGAAGTAGTTGTAGACGGTGTTGACGGAGACGTCGGCGGCTTCCGCCACTTCCGCGATGGTCACCGTGAGGAAGCCGTGCTCCAGGAACAGCCCGGTGGCGATGTCCGAGATCCGCTGCCTCGTCTCGCGCTTCTTCCGCTCCCTGAGCCCTTCAGCCATGGTCCCCATCCTAGCTTCGCTGGGCTCGCTGAAACTTTGGTGTCATTGCAAAATTTAAGAGACTCTGTTTTTCTGGGGCCATGCCCATCATCAGTACGGCCGGACTTGCCCGTACCTTCCAGACCAAGCTCGGCCCCGTCGAGGCCGTGTGCGGCATCGACCTGACCGTCCGCGAGGGAGAGATCCTCGGCTTTCTTGGCCCGAACGGGGCCGGCAAGACGACGACCCTGAGGATGCTGACGACCCTGCTGGCACCCACAGGGGGCGCTGCCACCGTGGCGGGCTGCGATCTCGCGACCGACCCCGCGGGGGTGCGCCGGGCGTGCGGTTACGTGGCCCAGTCGGGCGGCGTCGACCCACAGATCACCGTGCGGGAGGAACTCGTCACCCAGGGCCGCCTGTACCGCCTGACCAAGACGCAGGCGGCCGAGCGCGCCGAGGAGCTGGCCCGGGATCTGGGCCTGACCGACCTCCTCGACCGCAAGGCCGGCGCCCTCTCCGGCGGCCAGCGGCGCCGCCTGGACATCGCGATGGCGCTCACGCACCGCCCGAAGGTGCTGTTCCTCGACGAGCCGACGACCGGCCTCGACCCCGGCAGCCGGGCCGACCTGTGGGACCTGGTCCGGCGCCTGCGTGACGAGCACGGCACCACGGTCTTCCTGACGACCCACTACCTCGACGAGGCCGACGCCCTCTCCGACCGCCTGGTCGTCGTCGACCGGGGCGTGGTCGTCGCGGAGGGCACACCGAGCGCGCTGAAGCTTCAATACGGCGGCTCGATCGACGCCTCGCTCCAGGACACGTTCCTCGCCATCACCGGCCGCAGCGCCACCCCGGCCGACGCCGCCCCCGTAGCCGTATAGGAATCACCGGATGCTCTTCCAGGACACGGCCCTCATCTACGGCCGCTATCTCCGCCAGTCCCTGCGCTCCCGCTTCGCCCTGCTCTTCGGCGTGCTGATGCCGCTGCTGTACCTGCTCTTCTTCGGCCCGCTCCTCACCGACCTGCCGCTGGGCGGACGCGGCAGCTCGTGGCAGGTGCTGGTGCCCGGGCTGCTGCTCCAACTCGGCTTGTTCGGGGCGTCGTTCGCGGGCTTCTCGGTCATCATCGAGCAGGGCCACGGCGTGGTGGAACGCATGCGCGTGACGCCTGTCAGCCGCCTGGCGCTGCTGCTGGGGCGTGTTCTGCGCGACGCCACCGTGTTCGTCTTCCAGGCGGTGCTGCTGGTGCTGGCGGCGCTGGCGATGGGTCTCAGGGCGCCCCTGCCCGGCGTGCTGATCGGCTTCGCGTTCGTCGCGCTGCTGACGGTGTCGCTGGCCTCGCTGTCGTACGCGCTCGCCATGAAGGTGCGCACCCCGCAGGAGTTCGGGCCGGCGATCAACGCCATGACGATGCCGATGATGCTGCTGTCGGGCCTGATGCTGCCGATGACGCTGGGACCGACGTGGCTGGACGTCCTGTCGCACTTCGTGCCGTTCCGCTATCTGGTGGACGCGGTGCGGGACGCTTACGTCGGCTCGTACACGACCGCGCACATGCTGTACGGCGTCCTGGTCGCGGTCGGCTTCACCGCACTGGCCGTGACGGTGGGCACACGCGTGTTCCGAACCGCCGGAGCGTAACTACGCTGGCCACATGGTCAATCTGACGCGCATCTACACCAGGACCGGCGACCAGGGCACCACAGCCCTCGGCGACATGAGCCGGGTCGCCAAGACCGATCTGCGGATCTCCGCGTACGCCGACGCCAACGAGGCGAACGCGGTGATCGGCACGGCGATCGCGCTGGGCGGGCTCGACGAGGAGATCGTCAAGGTCCTCACCCGCGTGCAGAACGACCTGTTCGACGTGGGTGCGGACCTGTCGACGCCGGTGGTGGAGAACCCGGAGTTCCCGCCGCTGCGGGTCGAGCAGTTCTACATCGACAAGCTGGAGGCGGACTGCGATCGCTTCAACGAGCAGCTGGAGAAGCTGCGGTCCTTCATCCTTCCGGGCGGCACACCGGGCGCGGCCCTGCTGCATCAGGCCTGCACGGTCGTACGGCGGGCCGAGCGCTCCACGTGGGCCGCGCTGGAGGTGCACGGCGAGGTGATGAACCCGCTGACGGCGACCTACCTCAACCGGTTGTCGGACCTGCTGTTCATTCTGGCTCGCACGGCGAACAAAGAGGTCGGGGATGTGCTGTGGGTGCCGGGGGGCGAGCGCTAGCGGATACCGCCCTCCGGCCCATGGTCCGTGGCTCGTCCCCCGGCAGACGCGGCATTCTTGCCCGGACGGCCGACAAGGGCGTCGGGGATGTGCTCCGGGTCCCTGGCGGGGAGCGCTGACACCGGCTCCTTCTTCGGCCAGATCAGGTAGGCCAGAGCGACCAGGCCGTGGATGCCCGCGGCGCGCAGTGCCGCCCACTGGAAGGACCGCAGGGACGATGTGTCGCCGTCCCCGACGTACCAGATCGCGCCCTGGAGCAGGGTGAGGGCCACCGCCGCCGCGAGCAGCGTGCGCAGCCACAGGCGGCCCTCGTGCCGGGCCCGTGCCATGCCGTACTGCGGGGGCTTGGCCGGGCGCGGGGCGCCGGCCAGGCGGTGGGCGGCATGGCCGTCCAGCCAGCGGATCGTGTAGTGGCCGTACGCCACGGTGAATCCGATGTACAGCGCGGCCAGGCCGTGCTCCCAGCTCGGCTCGGCGCCGTTCTTCAGATCGATCGCCGTCGCGACGAACAGGACCAGCTCCAGCACCGGCTCACACAGCAACAGCACCACGCTGGTGCGGCGCCACTTCAGCAGGTAGCGGACGGCCAGGCCCAGGGCCAGCAGCACCCAGAAACCGACCTCGCAGGCGATGATGAGGGCGACGATCACGACTTGCTCCCTTCGGTCACCCTCCCAGGCTCCCGTCGGGACCGGCCGGTTTCGTCGTCGGCGATGACGAAGTGGCGGTACATCGAAAGATGCAGCCCAGGACCCTTCGCGAGGATCAGGCGGTGAGCGCCCGGCCCGTGTTGGATGGAGCCATGGCCGCAGCACTCACCCGTCCGCACCGCGACGACGTGCACATCGCCCTGGGCGGGCTGCTCGGTGGCCTGCTGCTCTGGAGTGTCGGCCTCTTCCCCCGGACCCCGGGCGACGGGCTCGTCCTGTGGTCCCCGGCCTGGGCGGCGCTGCTCCCGCTCGCCGTGACGGCCGGCTGCGAGCTGCTGCGCCGTACGCGGCCGCGCACCGGCCTGCTGATCGGCGTCCTCATGCTGACCGTCGACACCGTCACGCGGGGCAACGTGGTCACCATCGTGATGTTCACCGACCTCGTCTACGCGGCCGTCCTGTACGGCACCCCGGCTTCCGCCCGCCGTATCCCCTGGATCACCGGGCTGCTCACGGTGCTCGGCGCGCTGGTGCCCCTCGCGCTCTGGCGGACGCCGGAGGCCATCCTGATCGGCGTCGCGGTCGGTGTGGTGGCGCTCGCGCCCGCCGCCACCGGCTGGATCGTCCGCAACCACCGCGACGCCGCCGAGGCCGCCCGCCTGCGCGCCGAACAGACCGCGCTGCTCGCCGAGATGGACCGCACCCAGGCCGTGACCTCGGAACGCGCCCGCATGGCACGGGAGTTGCACGACATGGTCGCCAACCACCTCTCCGCGATCGCCATTCACTCCACGGCCGCGCTCTCCCTCGACGACCCCAAGACCTCCCGGGACGCCCTCTCGGTCATCCGCGAGAACAGCGTGGAAGGGCTGGCCGAGATGCGCCGGCTCATCGGCATCCTGCGCGACGCCGGCGGCGACACCGAGCCGGTCGCCGCCCCGACCCTCGACGGCCTCGACGCCCTGGTCGACGGCGCCCGCACCAACGGCCTGGACGTCACCCTCGACGCCGCCTGCGGCACCGTTCCCGCCCCGGTCGAGCTCGCCGCCTACCGCATCGTCCAGGAGTCCCTGACCAACGCCCTCAAGCACGCCTCCCCCGGCCCGGTCGGGGTGGCGGTGGCCCAGCGGGACGGCTGCCTCACCGTCGCCGTGACCAGCCCGTTCGGCGGCGACCGCGAGGGCCCGCGCGCCCCCGGCTCGGGCGCCGGCCTGGTCGGGATGCGGGAGCGGGTCGCGCTGCTGGGCGGCGATTTCGAGGCCGGCCCCGTCCAGGACCCGGACTCGGTCGACGGCAAGATCTGGGCCGTACGCGCCACGCTTCCCGTGACCGAAGGAGACAGAGAATGATCCGCGTCCTGGTCGCCGAGGACCAGTCCGCCGTCCGCGCCGGGCTCGTCCTCATCCTGCGCAGCGCGCCCGACATCGAGGTGGTCGGCGAGGCCGCGGACGGCGAGCAGGCGGTGGCCCTGGCGCGCGAACTGCGGCCGGACCTGGTGCTGATGGACGTTCAGATGCCCCGTCTGGACGGGGTGTCGGCGACCCGGCAGGTGGTGGCCGAGCGGCTGGCGGACGTCCTCGTGCTGACCACCTTCGACCTCGACGAGTATGTGTTCGGGGCGTTGCGGGCCGGGGCCGCGGGGTTCCTGCTGAAGAACACGGAGGCGAGGGATCTGATCGAGGCCGTGCGCACGGTGGCACGCGGGGAGGGCCTCATCGCCCCGGCCGTCACCCGGCGCCTGATCGCCGAGTTCGCCGCGAAGCCCGTACGGGAGCCCACGGCCGATCCGTCGGTGCTGGACAGTCTCACGCGCCGCGAACGCGAGGTGCTGGCCTGTCTCGGGGAGGGGCTGTCCAACGCCGATATCGCGACCCGGCTCGACATGGCCGAGGCGACGGTGAAGACGCACGTCAGCCGGTTGCTGGGGAAGCTGGAGCTGCGCAGCCGGGTGCAAGCGGCCGTACTGGCGCAGGAGTTGGGGATCTAGCGGAGCGGAGCGAATCCGCGAGGGGCAAGTGGTCCAGACCTATTGACCCGTGGTCCAGACCTTTCTATTCTCACCGCACCATGAGTGGGCGTGAGGCTCAGCATGCCCCCCAACTCCCCAACAAGGAGGCGCAGCATGCGCTTCAGACACAGAGCCGCGGCAGGGTTCGCGACCCTGTTGCTCCCCTTCGCCGGCCTGGTCGGCCTCGCGGGCCCCGCCGAGGCCGCGACGTCCGCCACCGCCACCTACGCCAAGACGCAGGACTGGGGCTCCGGCTTCGAGGGCAAGTGGACGGTGAAGAACACCGGCACGACCTCCCTCAGCTCCTGGACCGTCGAGTGGGACTTCCCCTCCGGCACGTCCGTCACCTCCGCCTGGGACGCCGACGTCACCTCTTCCGGCACCCACTGGACCGCCAAGAACAAGTCCTGGAACGGCACCCTCGCCCCCGGCGCCTCCGTCACCTTCGGCTTCAACGGCACCGGCTCCGGCTCCCCCGCGAACTGCAAGCTGAACGGCGGCAGCTGCGACGGCGGCAGCACTCCGGGAGACGCGGCTCCCTCCGCCCCCGGCACCCCGGCCGCCTCCGACATCACCAACACCTCGGTGAAGCTGTCCTGGAGCGCCGCCACGGACGACAAGGGCATCAAGAACTACGACGTCCTGCGCGACGGCGCCAAGGTCGCGACGGTGACGACCACGTCCTACACGGACACCGGCCTGACCGCCGGCACCGCCTACTCCTACACCGTCCAGGCCCGCGACACCGCCGACCAGACCGGCCCGGTCAGCGGCGCCCGCGCGGTGCGCACCACCGGCAGTACCGAGGAACCGCCCCCGACCGGTGGCAAGGTCAAGCTCGGCTACTTCACCGAGTGGGGCGTCTACGGCCGCAACTACCACGTCAAGAACCTGGTGACCTCGGGCTCCGCAGCGAAGATCACACACATCAACTACGCGTTCGGCAACGTCAAGGACGGCAAGTGCGTCGTCGACGACACCTACGCCGCCTACGACAAGGCCTACACCGCCGACCAGTCCGTCAGCGGCACCGCGGACACCTGGGACCAGCCGCTGCGCGGCAACTTCAACCAGCTGCGCCAGCTGAAGGCGAAGTACCCGCACATCAAGGTGCTGTACTCGTTCGGCGGCTGGACCTACTCCGGCGGCTTCGGCCAGGCGGCGGCCAACGCGGCCGCGTTCGCCAAGTCCTGCAAGGCCGTCGTGGAGGACCCGCGCTGGGCCGACGTCTTCGACGGCATCGACATCGACTGGGAGTACCCGAACGCCTGCGGCCTGACCTGCGACACCTCCGGCGCCGCGGCCTTCAAGAACCTCTCCCAGGCACTGCGTGCCGAGTTCGGCTCGAACTACCTGGTCACCGCCGCCATCACGGCCGACGCCTCGTCCGGCGGCAAGATCGACGCGGCCGACTACGGCGGCGCCGCGCAGTACCTCGACTGGTACAACGTGATGACGTACGACTACTTCGGCGCCTGGGACAAGACGGGCCCGACCGCCCCGCACTCGCCGCTCACGTCGTACTCCGGCATCCCGAAGGAGGGCTTCAACTCGGCCGCCGCCATCGCCAAGCTCAAGGCCAAGGGCGTCCCGGCGAGCAAGCTGCTGCTCGGCATCGGCTTCTACGGCCGCGGCTGGACCGGCGTCACCCAGTCCGCCCCCGGCGGCACCGCCACCGGCCCGGCGACCGGCACCTACGAGGCCGGCATCGAGGACTACAAGGTCCTCAAGAGCTCCTGCCCGGCCACCGGCACCATCGCGGGCACGGCGTACGCGCACTGCGGCAGCAACTGGTGGTCGTACGACACTCCCGCCACCATCGGTACGAAGATGGCGTGGGCCAAGACCCAGGGGCTCGGCGGCGCGTTCTTCTGGGAGTTCAGCGGCGACACCGGCAACGGTGAGCTGGTGAGCGCCATCAACAACGGGCTGTCGTAAGGAAAACCAAGGGGTCGCAGACCCTAGGCGACATTGACGCGCTGACCGGGCGGGGCTGCCTCCAGCCACGCGAGGAAACCGGTCAGCGCGTCTTCGCTCATGGCGAGTTCGAGGCGCGTGCCCCGGTGCAGACAGGTGAGGATCACCGCGTCGGAGAGCAGCGCCAGCTCCTCCTCGCCGTCGGGGACCCGGCGGCCGGCCACCTCGATCGCGGAGCGCTCCAGGATGCGGCGCGGGCGGTAGGCGTAGGAGAAGACGCGGTACCACTCGATGCGGTCGCCGTTGTAGCGGGCGACGCCGTAGGACCAGCCCTTGCCGCTGGTGTCGGGTTTCTCCGGCACGTCCCAGCGCAGGGAACAGTCGAAAGTGCCGCCGGAGCGCTGGATGAGCCTGCGGCGCAGGCCGAAGACGAACAGCCCCAGCACCACGAGGGCGACAACGATTCCGCACACAGTCAGAGCGAGGACCATCGACACCGACCTCCTCGTCTCCTAGGTAACGGAACGGAAAAAACTTCCATATCTGCCTCAGCCGCGACCGGCACCGGATTGCTCCGGTCCCAGCCGCGGCTGAGTGACGTCGTCGCGTGCACTGTCCCAGAGCCTAAGGGCACTGGGCGGTACCCCCAGGGGTCAGCGCGCCGTCGCCGCCCGCAGGCGGACCTCCGCGCGGCGCTCGGCGATGTCGTCGCCCTCCGCCTTCGCGCGCTCGAGTTCCCGCTCCGCGCGCTGGACGTCGATCTCGTCCGACAGCTCGGCGATCTCGGCCAGCAGCGACAGCTTGTCGTCCGCGAACGAGATGAAACCGCCATGCACCGCGGCGATGACAGTTCCACCGTCACTCGTACGGATGGTCACCGGGCCCGACTCCAGCACACCGAGCAGCGGCTGGTGACCGGGCATGACGCCGATGTCGCCGGACGTGGTGCGCGCGACGACCAGGGTGGCCTGGCCCGACCAGACCTCACGGTCGGCGGCGACCAGCGCGACGTGCAGCTCAGCAGCCAAGGTGGCTCCTCGGGTCACCACCCGGCGGTTCTGCCGGGTGTTGGTTACAAGTCTAGTAGGCGTGAGAGAGGGGGCGGGACGAACCCCCGCCCCCTCCATCAAGAGCTCAATGGCTCAAGAGCACCGGTACGTCAGGAGACGCCCAGTTCCTTCGCGTTCTTCTTGAGGTCCTCGAGACCACCGCACATGAAGAACGCCTGCTCCGGGAAGTGGTCGAACTCACCGTCGCAGATCGCGTTGAACGCGGTGATCGACTCGTCCAGCGGCACGTCGGAGCCGTCCACACCGGTGAACTGCTTGGCGACGTGCGTGTTCTGGGACAGGAAGCGCTCGACGCGGCGGGCACGCTGGACGACCAGCTTGTCCTCCTCGCTGAGCTCGTCGATACCGAGGATCGCGATGATGTCCTGGAGGTCCTTGTACTTCTGCAGGATCCCCTTGACACGCATGGCGGTGTTGTAGTGGTCCGCCGCGATGTAGCGCGGGTCCAGGATGCGGGACGTGGAGTCCAGCGGGTCGATCGCCGGGTAGATGCCCTTCTCGGAGATCGGACGGGACAGAACCGTCGTCGCGTCGAGGTGGGCGAAGGTGGTGGCCGGGGCCGGGTCGGTCAGGTCGTCCGCGGGGACGTAGATCGCCTGCATCGAGGTGATCGAGTGACCACGGGTCGAGGTGATGCGCTCCTGGAGGAGACCCATCTCGTCGGCCAGGTTCGGCTGGTAGCCCACCGCGGAGGGCATACGGCCGAGCAGGGTCGACACCTCGGAACCGGCCTGGGTGAAGCGGAAGATGTTGTCGATGAAGAACAGCACGTCCTGCTTCTGCACATCGCGGAAGTACTCCGCCATGGTCAGACCGGCCAGGGCCACGCGCAGACGGGTGCCCGGGGGCTCGTCCATCTGACCGAAGACCAGCGCGGTCTTGTCGATGACGCCGGACTCGCTCATCTCGTCGATGAGGTCGTTGCCCTCACGGGTGCGCTCACCGACACCGGCGAACACCGACACACCGTCGTGGTTGTTGGCGACGCGGTAGATCATCTCCTGGATGAGCACCGTCTTGCCGACGCCGGCGCCGCCGAACAGACCGATCTTGCCGCCCTTGACGTACGGGGTGAGCAGGTCGATGCACTTGACGCCGGTCTCGAACATCTCGGTCTTCGACTCGAGCTCGTCGAAGTTCGGCGCCTTGCGGTGGATGGACCAGCGCTCGCCCTCGTACTGCTCGTCGACGTTCAGCACCTCACCGAGGGTGTTGAACACCTTGCCCTTGGTGAAGTCGCCGACCGGGACGGTGATGCCCTCGCCGGTGTCGGTCACCGCGGCCTGGCGGACCAGACCGTCGGTGGGCTGCATGGAGATGGTGCGGACCAGGCCGTCACCCAGGTGCTGGGCGACCTCCAGGGTCAGGATCTTCTTCTCGCCCGCGTTCGCCGGGTCGGCGACCTCGACGTGGAGGGCGTTGTAGATCTCCGGCATCGCGTCGACGGGGAACTCCACGTCGACGACCGGGCCGATGACCCGGGCGACGCGGCCCGTAGCCGTCGCGGTCTCAACAGTGGTGGTCATTAGCGGTCACTCCCCGCGGTCGCGTCGGCCAGGGCTGCGGAGCCACCGACGATCTCGCTGATTTCCTGGGTGATTTCGGCCTGGCGGGCCGCGTTGGCAAGCCGGGAGAGCGTCTCGATGAGCTCTCCGGCGTTGTCGGTGGCCGACTTCATCGCGCGCCGCGTGGCGGCGTGCTTGGAGGCGGCCGACTGGAGCAGCGCGTTGTAGATACGGCTCTCCACGTAGCGCGGCAGAAGGGCGTCGAGGACGTCCTCCGCCGAGGGCTCGAAGTCGTACAGCGGAAGGAGCTCGCCCTTGGTGGGGGACTCCTCCGCGACCTCTTCGAGGCTGAGCGGCAGCAGACGCGCGTCCAGCGCCTGCTGGGTCATCATCGACACGAACTCGGTGTAGACGATGTGGAGCTCGTCCACGCCGCCCTCGGCCGTCGCCGTCTCGATCGCCTCGATCAGCGGAGCCGCGACCTTCTTGGCGTCCGCGTACGTGGGCTCGTCGGTGAAGCCGCTCCACGACTCCGCGATCTTGCGCTCACGGAAGTTGTAGTGGGCGACACCACGCCGGCCGACGATGTAGACGTCGACCTGCTTGCCCTCGCGCTCCAGGCGCTCGGTCAGCTGCTCCGCCGCCTTGATGGCGTTGGAGTTGAAGGCGCCGGCAAGGCCACGGTCGCTCGTCAGGAGCAGCACCGCGGACCGCGTGACCGTCTCGGCCTGCGTGGTCAGCGGGTGCTTGGTGTTCGAGCCGGTGCCGACCGCCGTGACCGCGCGCGTGAGCTCGGTCGCGTACGGCGTAGAGGCCGCCACCTTGCGCTGCGCCTTGACGACGCGCGAGGCGGCGATCATCTCCATCGCCTTCGTGATCTTCTTGGTCGCGGTGACGGATCGGATGCGACGCTTGTAGACCCGGAGCTGGGCTCCCATGAGTCAGGTCCCTTCCTTACGTCACTTGGAGGCGCTGGTCGCCTTCGGGGCGGCCGGAGCCTCTTCGCCGAGGAGCTTGCCGTCCGCGGTCTCGAACTGCTTCTTGAACTCCGCGATGGCGTCGGCGACGGCGGTGAGGGTGTCGTCCGACATCTTGCCGCCCTCCTTGATGGAGGTCATGAGGCCCTGCTCCTTGCGGTGCAGGTACTCCAGGAGCTCCTTCTCGAAGCGACGGATGTCGGCGACCGGCACGTCGTCCATCTTGCCGGTGGTGCCGGCCCAGACGGAGACGACCTGGTCCTCGGTGGACATCGGCTCGTACTGCGCCTGCTTCAGCAGCTCGACCATGCGCTGACCGCGCTCCAGCTGCGCCTTCGACGCGGCGTCCAGGTCGGAACCGAAGGCGGCGAACGCCTCCAGCTCACGGAACTGGGCGAGGTCCACGCGGAGACGGCCGGAGACCTGCTTCATCGCCTTGTGCTGCGCGGAACCACCGACTCGGGAGACGGAGATACCGACGTTCAGCGCGGGGCGCTGACCGGCGTTGAACAGGTCCGACTCCAGGAAGCACTGGCCGTCGGTGATGGAGATGACGTTGGTCGGGATGAAGGCCGAGACGTCGTTGGCCTTGGTCTCGACGATCGGCAGACCGGTCATCGAGCCGGCGCCCATGTCGTCGGAGAGCTTCGCGCAGCGCTCCAGCAGACGGGAGTGCAGGTAGAAGACGTCACCCGGGTAGGCCTCACGGCCCGGCGGGCGGCGCAGCAGCAGGGACACGGCGCGGTAGGCGTCGGCCTGCTTCGAGAGGTCGTCGAAGATGATGAGGACGTGCTTGCCCTCGTACATCCACTGCTGACCGATGGCCGAACCGGTGTACGGCGCCAGGTACTTGAAGCCGGCCGGGTCGGACGCGGGGGCGGCGACGATGGTCGTGTACTCCAGCGCGCCGTTCTCCTCCAGCGCGCGGCGGACCGACGCGATGGTGGAGCCCTTCTGGCCGATGGCGACGTAGATGCAGCGGACCTGCTTGTTCGGGTCGCCGGTGCGCCAGTTGTCGCGCTGGTTGATGATCGTGTCGACGGCCAGGGCGGTCTTGCCGGTCTGACGGTCACCGATGATCAGCTGACGCTGGCCACGGCCGATCGGGGTCATCGCGTCGACGGCCTTGTAGCCGGTCTCCATCGGCTCGTGCACCGACTTGCGCTGCATGACCGTGGGGGCCTGCAGCTCGAGGGCACGACGACCGGACGTCTCGATCTCGCCGAGGCCGTCGATCGGGTTGCCGAGCGGGTCGACGACGCGGCCGAGGTAGCCCTCGCCGACGGCCACGGAGAGGACCTCACCGGTACGGGAGACCGGCTGACCCTCCTCGATGCCGCTGAACTCACCGAGGACGATGGCACCGATCTCGCGCTCCTCGAGGTTGAGGGCGAGGCCGAGGGTGCCGTCCTCGAACTTCAGCAGTTCGTTGGCCATGGCCGAGGGCAGACCCTCGACCTTCGCGATGCCGTCGCCGGCAAGGGTGACCGTACCGACCTCCTCGCGCGAGGCCGCGTCCGGCTTGTACGACTGGACGAACGTCTCCAGCGCGTCCCGGATCTCCTCCGGCCGGATCGTGAGCTCCGCCATCTGGGTTCCCTGCTCTCCTTGTTGGGCCCGAAGTTTCACTTTGGGGGTCTGGGGGCGACCCCCAGGATTCTTCTGCACGGCCCAACCAGGGCCGTCGTAAGTACGTACTGCCTATTGAGTTGCTGGTCAGCCCGCCAGGCGGCGGCCGGCGTCCTCGATGCGGTCCGCGAGGGAGCCGTTGATGACCTCGTCGCCGACCTGCACCCGGATTCCGCCGAGGACCTCGGGGTCCACGTCGAGGTTGAGGTGCATCTGGCGGCCGTAGAGCTTCGCGAGGGCGGCGCCCAGGCGCTGCTTCTGCGGGCCGCTCAGCGGTACCGCCGAGGTGACGACGGCCACCATGCGCTCCCGGCGCTCGGCGGCGAGCTTGGACAGGGACTCCAGTCCCGACTCCAGGCTACGTCCACGCGGCGCGGTCACAAGACGCGTCACCAGACGCTCGGTGGTCGCCTTGGCCCGGCCGCCGAGCAGGCTGCGCAGCAGCTCGCCCTTGGCCGAGGTGGTGGCGGACCGGTCGGTCAGCGCGGCGCGCAGGCCGGTGTTCGAGGCGACGATCCGGCCGAACCGGAACAGCTCGTCCTCGACGTCGTCGAGCGTGGCCGCCTTCTGCGCGGCGGTGAGGTCGGCGGTGTCCGCCAGCTCCTCCAGCGCGTCCACCAGGTCGCGCGACTGCGACCAGCGGGAGCGCACCATGCCGGCCAGCAGATCGGCGGCCTCGCCGCTGACCTGGCCGGCGAGCAGGCGCTGGGCCAGCTCCGCCTTGGCCTCGCCGGCCTGCGCCGGGTCGGTCAGGACCCGACGCAGCGACACCTCGCGGTCGAGCAGCGCGGTGACGGCGGCCAGCTCGTCGGCGAGCTTGGCCGCGTCGACGGACGTGTTGTCCGTCAGCGCGTCGAGACGCTCACGTGCGGCTGCCAGGGCCTCGCGGCTCGCTCCGTTCATCGTCCGGCCTCGGCCTTCTCCTCGAGCTCGTCGAGGAAGCGGTCGATGACGCGGCTCTGCCGGGCGTGGTCCTCGAGGGACTCACCGACGAGCTTGCCCGCCAGGTCGGTGGCGAGCTTGCCGACGTCCTGGCGCAGCGCGGAGGACGCGGCCTTGCGGTCGGCCTCGATCTGCGCGTGACCGGCGGCGACGATCTCCTCGCGCTGCCGCTGGCCTTCCGCCCGCATCTCGGCGATGAGCGCGGCGCCCTGCTCCTGCGCCTCCTGGCGCAGACGCGCGGCCTCGTGCCGGGCCTCGGCGAGCTGAGCCTTGTACTGCTCGAGGACGCTCTGGGCCTCGACCTGAGCAGCCTCGGCCTTCTCGATTCCGCCTTCGATCGCCTCGCGGCGCTCCTCCAGAACCTTGTTGATGTTCGGAAGCAGCTTCTTCCAGAAGAAGAAGAACACGATGGCGAAGGCGATGGTGCCGACGAGCAGCTCGGGGCCCGGGGGAATGAGCGGGTTCTGCTCTTCCTCGGCCGCCAGCTGTACCAGGTTGGCGATCACATCAGTGCCTTTCGTTGAAAGGTTGGCTCGTCAGGGCTCGATCATCCGTAGACGAACGGCATGACGATGCCGATGAGGGCGAGCGCCTCACAGAAGGCGAAGCCGAGGATCTGGTTGGCACGGATCAGACCGGCGGCCTCGGGCTGGCGGGCCAGGGCCTGGGTGCCGTTGCCGAAGATGATGCCGACGCCGACGCCGGGGCCGATGGCGGCGAGGCCGTAGCCGATGGAACCGATGTTGCCTTCGACGGCGGCGAGGGTCTCAAGGGCAGCCATGCTGATTCTTCCTTCTCTTTCATGGACCGGCGGGGGTTGGCCACCGGACGTTCTTGGGGGCTTGCGGTGCGGCAGGGCTCAGTGGTGCTCGGCGATAGCGCCCTGGATGTACGAGCAGGCCAGCAGCACGAAGACGTACGCCTGGACGGCCTGCACGAAGAGCTCGAAGAGGATCATGACCATGGTCATGACGAACGAGACACCGGCCGCCGGGATCATCCAGCTGTTCAGCAAGTACCAGGAGGCGACGGTGAACATGACCAGCATCAGGTGGCCGGCGAACATGTTGGCGAAGAGTCGGACCGCGTGCGTGAACGGCCGGACCAGCAGGTTCGAGAAGAACTCGATGACCATCACGAGCGGCAGCACCGCACCGAGCGACTTGTCGTAGCCGGTGACGTTCTTGAAGAAGCCGACGAAGCCGTGCCGCTTGAAGGTCACCGAAACCCAGATGACCCAGACGATGGCGGCCAGCACCATCGGAAACGCGATGATCGACGACACCGGGAACTGGGCCAGCGGGATCACGGACCAGATGTTCATGATCCAGATGAAGAAGAAGAGCGAGACCATGAAGGGGACGTACTTCTCGCCCTCCTTCTTGCCGAGGGTCTCGTAGACGATGCCGCGGCGCACGAAGTCGTAGCCCGCCTCACCGACCATCTGAAGCTTGCCCGGCACCACCTTCGCCTTGCCGAAGGCGAGCGTGAAGAAGGTGATGACGAGGAGCGTGGTGATGATGGCAAGCAGCATCACCTTGTTGAACTCGAAGCCCCCGACTGTGGCGATCGGCTTGAAGAGGAACGAGTGCAGGCCCGGCGCCGGGAAGCCGCAGCCGTTGTCGGACATGATCCGACAGCTCCAGTCAAAGGCGAGCTGGGTCTGGTCAGCACTCACCACGGGCTCCTTCGGCGTGACGCATGGGTACGGCAACCTCGTTGTGTCGGCGCGACGCAAAGCCGCGGTTCGGCACGGGACTGGTGTTACGGATGTGGGGGCGGCTGTGGGGCATCAAGCCTCGCGAATGAGCAGGCGTCAGCTCAGATGCCCGCGCCCGCGATGCCGCAGTTGGCACCGGACGATAGCAGGACTTCTCACACGCACTTATCTCAGCCCTACCCCTCACGACGAGTGCCCCGATTTTTCGGGCTTGTCGCCCGAGGAGTCGGGTTCGACGTAGAGGATCTTGGCTTTCATGTGGGCCCGAGTCTGGGCCGCGATCCACGCGAGGGTGGTCGCGATAAGAGTGATCGCGAAAGCCTTGGGGTGAAACAGCGTGGTGTTCTTGAACACGCTCAGAAAGATGAACAGCAGCAGGATCTGCGCCGCGTAGAGCATCAGGCCCATCATCTGGAACAGATGCGGAAGCGATTTGGCAGTGCGCTGCAGAACGTAGAGCCCGATCCCCATGAAGAGAATCGTGAGCACCGCCGCCACGACAGCTCCGACCGCCCCCTTGCCGCCGACGAGCACACCGCTGACGACGGCGGCAATCGCGCCGACGGCAGCCGTGGGCACGGCAGCCTGAAGGAGAATCCGGGCGTCATTGGACGGCATGGCGGCAACTCCGCTTTCACGGTGGGGGCAGGGTGTCGTCATGGACGAGCGTAGTCCCGGGATGAGAGGGAACCTCACGCCAATGGACCGTCGCACTACGGTCCTTCGGCTCTATCCGGGGGTTCTCGTGAACCGTATCACAAACTATTTGATGAGGTCTTTACCTGGAAGGTGTGCTCGGTGTCACACATGAGAGTGACAGTGCGCGTATGTGCAGAAACGCGGTCGGTTTGTCTGGTATAGGGGCGCTTCGTTCCCCCATGACTTGGCAATGCTCTAGTCAGATTCTTACCTTGGCCGCGCTCTTACCCTGCCGTCAGCGCGACGTTCCGGCTTTCCGCCGGTCCAGGAAACGCGATCGGGCGCCGATGGCGGTCGCGCCGTTGACCCCGGCCACACCGGCGGCGACCGGAGTACGCGGCGCCTCCTCGGGCAGGGCGTCGACGTCGGCCGGTGCCTCGGTGGCGGCGGTCTGCGGGGTGGTGGCGGCCGGCTCGGCGACGGCCTCGCGGCGGCGGTAGCGCGGCGGTACGAAGGCCTCCGCCCAGCGCGGGGCGCGCGGGGTGAAGCGCGGGAGCAGCAGCAGAGCCAGGCCGATGGCGCTGAGGAACACCACGCCGAGCACGATCCACATGGACGCCGAGTTCACGGAGTAGGCGAGCGCGCCGAAGGCGATCAGCGCCGACCAGAAGTACATGATCAGCACCGCCCGGCTGTGCGAGTGGCCGATCTCCAGCAGTCGGTGGTGCAGGTGGCCCCGGTCGGCGGCGAACGGCGACTGGCCCCGCCAGGTGCGGCGCACGATGGCCAGCACCAGGTCGGCGGCCGGGATCGCGATGATCGTCAGCGGCAGCAGCAGCGGGATGTAGACGGGCACCGTCTGGTGCACGGCCTCCTTCTCGGAGCCGGCGAACAGCTTCAGCGCGTCCGGGTCGACCTGACCGGTGATGGAGATGGCGCCGGCGGCGAGCACCAGGCCGATCAGCATCGAGCCGGAGTCGCCCATGAAGATCCGCGCCGGGTGCATGTTGTGCGGCAGGAAGCCCAGGCACATGCCCATCAGGATCGCCGCGAACAGGGTCGCGGGGGCGGCGGCCTCGATGCCGTACGACACCCAGACGCGGTAGGCGTAGAGGAAGAACGCGGCCGAGGCGATGCACACCATGCCGGCCGCGAGGCCGTCCAGGCCGTCGACGAAGTTCACCGCGTTGATGGTGATGACGACCAGGGCGACCGTCAGCAGGGTGCCCTGCCACTGGGTCAGCGCGACCGAGCCGAAGCCGGGGATGGGCAGCCACAGGATCGTCAGACCCTGCATGACCATGACGCCGGCGGCGATCATCTGGCCGCCCAGCTTGATCAGGGCGTCGATCTCGAACTTGTCGTCCAGGACACCGATCAGCCAGATGAGCGCCGCTCCGGAGAGCAGCGCCCGCGGTTCGTTGGACTTCTCGAAGACCGCACTGAGGTTGGTGAGGTGGTCGGCGACGAGCAGGCCCGCGCACAGGCCGAAGAACATCGCGATCCCGCCGAGCCGCGGAGTGGGTTCCCGGTGCACGTCGCGTGCCCGGATCTCCGGCATCGCTCCGGCCACGATCGCGAACTTACGTACCGGCCCTGTCAGCAGATACGTCACCGCGGCCGTGATGCAGAGCGTCAGCAGGTATTCACGCACGGGCTTCCCCACAAGTCTCGCTGGCCATCTCAGCCCCACACCCTAGCGACGGACACATACGCGACGCATATGTGTGGGGACTTCCGGGTAGCGACGATGGTTGCACGCCTGGCTGTGTGCTCCGGTGCGTCTACCCCGCCTCAGCCGGGATACGGGGGAAATCTACCGGCCAGCTCCCGCACTTCTTCACGAGCCTTCTGGCTTTCGGTCTCCCCGCGCAGCACACCGGCCAGCAGCGCGGCGAGCCACACCATCTCCTCCTCCCCCATGCCCTGGGTGGTCACGGCGGCCGTGCCCAGGCGCAGCCCGCGGGCGTCGCCGTGCGGCAGTGCGCAGCAGTCCAGCACGATCCCGGCCGCCGCGAGCCGACCGCGTGCGTCACGGCCGTCCACGCCGAGCGGCGCCGGGTCTGCGGTGATGAGGTGGGTGTCGGTCCCGCCGGTGGTGACGACCAGACCCTCCGCCGCCAGCCCCGCCGCCAGGGTCCTCGCATTGGCGACCACCTGATGGGCGTACGCCGTGAACGCCGGTGTTGCCGCCTCGCCGAACGCCACGGCCTTGGCGGCGATGGTGTGCATCTGCGCGCCGCCCTGGGTGAACGGGAACACGGCGCGGTCGACCCGTTCGGCGAGGTCCGAGCCGCACAGGATCATGCCGCCGCGGGGTCCGCGCAGCACCTTGTGCGTGGTGGCGCACACGACATCGGCGTACGGCACCGGACTCGGCGCCGCTCCCCCGGCGACGAGTCCCATCGGGTGGGCGGCATCCGCGATGAGATACGCGCCCACCTCGTCGGCGATGTCGCGGAAGAGGGCGTAGTCGATGTGGCGCGGGTAGGCGATGGAACCGCAGACGACGGCCTTGGGCCGGTGATTGCGGGCCAGCGTGCGCACTTGGTCGTAGTCGATGAGCCCGGTCTCGGCGTCCACCCCGTACCCCACGAAGTCGAACCAGCGCCCGGAGAAGTTGGCCGGCGAGCCGTGCGTGAGGTGTCCGCCGTACGGCAGTCCGAGGGCGAGCACGGTGTCGCCGGGGCGCAGCAGGGCGGCGTACGCGGCGAGGACGGCCGAAGACCCCGAGTGCGACTGGACGTTGGCGTGTTCGGCCCCGAACAGCAGCTTGGCCCGCTCCACGGCGAGCCGTTCGGCGACGTCGGCCATCTCGCAGCCGCCGTGGTACCGGGCGCCCGGATAGCCCTCGGCGTACTTGTTGGCGAGCGGCGACCCGAGAGCCGCCAGCACCGCGGGCGAGGTGAAGTTCTCGGCGGCGATGAGCTGAAGCGTCGTCGACTGCCGGTCGAGCTCCCCGAGCAGGATGTCGGCGAGCTGCGGGTCCTGGCGGCGCAGGACGTCGGCCTCGATGGCATGGGCAACCGTCATGGTGGGCTCCGGGCGTCGACGGTGACGTACGTCCAATGTAGGCCCGGGGCGACGGGGACGCCCGGTTGTTACGCCCTCGCGGGGGTCGCCGGGCCCCATCCCGGACGCGCCCCTCGCACTGCTCGGCCCGCATCAAGCGCGCGCCGGAACCCCCGTCAACGCCGTCACCACCGGATCCAGCGCCTCATGTATCTCGTCCCCTACCGACCGGAAGAACGGCAACGGCGCCCCGTACGGGTCGTACACCTCGTCCGCCTCCGCCGTCGGCG